>JAHZCM010000071.1 GCA_019422905.1 Oscillospiraceae bacterium | reverse complement strand
AAAATCGGGAGCGTGTCTACGCGGCGATGTATGCGCATGCGGCTGAAAAGTGGGTGCGGGCCGGAGCGGTGAGCCATGCGGTCTGCCTGTATGCGCACGACGTCGCTGCGCAGAGGCAGCTCTTTCAGTATGGCTTTGGCTTGCGGTGTGTGGATTCCATCCGCCTCATGGAGCCGATTGTCTGCGCACCGCAGCCGGCTTATACGTTCTCGGAGCTGCCGCCGGACGAGTTCGCCGCTGTTTACCCGATGGAGGTTCTGCTGAACCGGCACTATCATAAAAGCCCGTTTTTTATGAACCGCGAAATGGAGGACTGCGATGATTTCTGCAAACGATGCGTCAACGAAGGCGACCGGTGCTTTGTGGCGCGCGACCGGGAAAAGGTATGTGCGTACCTGAAAATATCCGCACAGGGCGAGACCTTCATCACAGAGGCTCCGCACTATCGGCATATTACCGGCGCTTTTTGTCTGGAGGAATACCGCGGCAAAGGCGTCTATCAGAGTCTGCTGCGTTATGTAACCGATGTTTTAAAGAAAGAAGGATATACCCGCCTCGGCGTGGATTTTGAGAGCATAAACCCGGTGGCGCACAGGTTCTGGTCCAAGTACTTTACGGCGTATACGCACGGCGTCGTGCGCCGCGTGGACGAGCGGATTCTGAGCATCGCTGCGCGCTGAATATCGGATGCGTATTGGCCGGGCAATGGCGGAGACGGCGTTTAAACTTGCAGGCAGACCGGTGCAGGCTGCCGGACTGCCAAGCGCCTGAGGAAAAAAGGAAAATGCAGCATGTGCGGGAGGGGCCGGATAAGGCCCCTCTTTTTATGTATGGGAACGGCGTGAGGAGGCAAATTCGACGCTTAGCCGCTTTTTCACAGAGATAAGGGCCTTTTATGCGTCGGCTGCGCAAATCTGCGGGAGGACTCCGGCTCCCCGGCTCGCTGTGGCCTCTGCTGTTTTTATATTTTTATACGTCTTGCAGCTTTTATCTTTGTGAATTCCCACGAGAGGAAAATTGCAAAAAGGGCTTCCATTTTATAACGATCCCGTTATAATAGACAGGAACAAAACGCGCCGGCTTTTGACCGGCCGGTGCGCAAAAGAGAGTTCGTATTGAAAGGAAGGTCTGTTCACAATGTTTCAGCTGAAGTGGGTTTGGAAAAACCTCGAAGGGTACCGAAAGCGATATGTTTTTGCCCTTTGCTCCACCGCCTTGATTTCGATGATGACGCTGATCAATTCCTTTTTGACGGCGCAGATCATGGACACGGTTTTTACGCCGGTGCAGCAGGGCGGCGTCACGCCGGAGCTGTGGAGGCATCTGGTTTTTCTCGTATCGCTTTTGATCGGTTTCACGCTTTTCCGCACGGGCTTCAATTACCTGTCGATCATGACATACGAAACCTGTTCCCAAAAGCTGCTTTTTAAGCTGCGCCGAGATCTTTATGCAAACATGCAGGCGCAGGACAGCAGCTTTTTCTCCAAAAACCGCACGGGCGACCTGATGACGCGCCTGACCGGCGATTTGGATATGGTGCGCCATACGGTTTGCTATGTCGTCCGCATGTTGATCGACTGTGTTGTGCTGTTCCTCGCGACGTCGATCACCTTTCTGATCGTGGACTGGCAGTTTGCGCTCTCGATGCTGGCGGTCACACCGGTCATTTTTATCCTGACCAAGATTTTCGCAAAGCGCGTGCATCCACTGTATGTCGATCTGCGCGAGCGGCTTTCCCGCCTGAACACGGCGGCGCAGGAGAATATCGCAGGCAACCGTGTGGTCAAGGCGTTTGCCCGCGAGGATTACGAGATCGAACAGTTTGACGAGAAAAACAGGGATTACAAGAAGGCGAACCTCAAGGCCTCGCTGCTATGGCTCAAGTTCTCTCCGTATATTGACGGCCTTTCGCAGTCGCTTTCCATTGCGGTTCTGCTGGTTGGCGGCACGTTCCTGATTCAGGGCAGGATCTCCGTCGGCACCTTTGCGCTGTTCAACTCTCTGTGCTGGACGCTCACAAACCCAATGCGCACGCTCGGCATGCTGATCAACGACCTGCAGCGCTTTTTTGCTTCGGCCTCGAAGGTCATCGAGCTGTATTACGCGCGCTCTACGATTGTCACGCGCGCGGACGCCGTCCGAAAGACGGAGCGCATGCAGGGCGCCGTGCAGTTCGACCACGTGGGCCTCAAGCTCAACGGCGCGGAGGTTTTGAAGGACATCAATCTCGATATTAAGCCGGGCGAAACGATCGCGGTCATGGGGCCGACGGGCGCCGGCAAAACCTCTCTCATCAATCTGATCCCCCGGTTTTCGGATGTTTCCGAAGGCCAGCTCCGCGTGGACGGCGTGCCGGTCGGCCTGTATGACCTGCGGCAGCTGCGCGGCTCCATCGGCATCGCAACGCAGGATGTTTTTCTGTTCTCCGATTCTGTGGACGGCAATATCGCGTACGGCGATCCGGAGCTGCCCGAGAAAGAAGTGCAGCGCTTTGCCAAAATCGCCTGCGTGGACTTTGCCGAAAAGCTGCCGGAGGGCTTTGATACGGTCATCGGCGAGCGCGGCACCGGCCTTTCGGGTGGCCAGAAGCAGCGCATTGCGCTGGCGCGGGCGCTCGCGGTCAAGCCGTCGATCCTGATTTTGGACGACACGACCTCCGCGGTCGATATGGAAACCGAAAAATACATTCAGGAGCAGCTCTCCGCACTCGATTTTGCCTGCACGAAGATTATTGTCGCGCAGCGCATCTCCACGACGAAGCGCGCGGACCGCATTGTCATTTTGGATAAGGGCCGCATTGCCGATATCGGCACGCATGAGGAGCTGATTGCCCGTCCGGGCTATTACCGCGAGGTTTATGAGCTGCAAAACGGTCTTGAAAAGAAAGGGGGCGCTGCATAATGGCCAGAAACCGATTTGACGTGGATGAAACACTGGAAACCCCATTCAATATCAAGCACCTGCTCCGCGCGGGTGTTTATGTCAAGCGCCATTCCAAGAAGATGGTGCTCTCCATCCTGTTTTCCGCGATTTCCGCGGCCTGCGCGCTGGTTGGCCCGAAGCTGATCGAAACCGCGCTGAACGTCGCGGTGCCGAACCGGGACTTTAAGCAATTGTTTATCCTTGCAGGCATCATGCTTCTTTCCATTTTGCTCTCGATTTTCTTCTCGGTCAAGCGCTCCCGCTACATGACCGTTGTGGGGCAGGAGATCATTTACGATATCCGCAAGGATCTGTTCGAGCATTTGCAGCGGCTTTCCTTTCAGTTTTACGATGACCGGCCGCACGGCAAGATTCTCACACGTGTGATCAATTATGTAAACTCCGTTTCCGATGCGCTGTCCAACGGCATCATCAACTTTGTCCTCGAGATCTTCAACCTGATTCTGATCGCGGTTTTCATGTTCCTGTGCGATGTAAAGCTGTCGCTGGTCGTCATGGCGGGCATACCGCTGTTTCTGGTCGTCGTGTTCATCTTAAAGCCTGCGCAGCGCCGTGCGTGGCAGGACGTTTCCAATAAAAGCTCTAACCTGAACGCCTATCTGCACGAGAGTCTCGACGGCATGAAGATCACGCAGGCCTTTACCCGCGAGGAGGAAAACGCTGAGATTTACAACACGCTGAACACGAAGATGTACAAGAGCTGGATGAAGGCCCAGTACACCTCCAACCTCGTTTGGGTCTCTGTGGATAATATTTCCACATGGGTGGTCGGCGCCATGTATCTGATCGGCTTTTCTCTTCTGGGGCCGGCCGTACAGATCGGCACATTGATTGCAATTTCGTCCTATGCGTGGCGCTTCTGGCAGCCGATCCTCCAGCTTTCCAACCTGTACAACACGTTTATCAATGCCGTCGCTTATTTGGAGCGCATTTTTGAGATGATCGACGAGCCGGTTACGGTGGATGACGCGCCGGATGCGACGGAGCTGCCGGAAATTCAGGGGCGTGTGACGTTTGACGACGTGACGTTCTCCTACGACGGCACGATCAACATTCTGGAGCACTTCAACCTGGATGTGAAACCCGGCGAGTCCATCGCTTTGGTCGGCCCGACGGGCGCGGGAAAGACGACGGTTGTCAATCTGATCTCACGCTTTTACAATATCAATTCCGGCGCGGTGCGCATAGACGGCCACGATATCTCGAAGGTCACGCTGCACTCCCTGCGCGCCCAGATGGGCATCATGCTGCAGGACAGCTTCATCTTCTCCGGCACCATCATGGACAACATCCGCTACGGCCGTTTGGATGCAACGGATGAAGAGGTCATCGCGGCGGCAAAGACTGTACGCGCGCATGACTTTATCAGTGAAATGCCGGAGGGCTATTACACGCAGGTAAACGAGCGCGGATCCCGGCTCTCCCAGGGGCAGAAGCAGTTGATCGCTTTTGCGCGCACCCTGCTTTCCGATCCGAAGATCCTCGTGCTCGATGAGGCGACTTCTTCGATCGACGCGAAAACCGAGCGCCTGCTGCAGGAGGGCCTGAATGCGCTGCTGCAGGGCAGAACGAGCTTTATCATTGCCCATCGTCTTTCCACGATTAAGAACTGCGACCGCATCCTGTATATCGCAAATAAGGGAATTGCCGAGAGCGGCAGCCATGAGGCGCTGATCGGCCAGCACGGCAATTATTATCAACTCTATACGGCACAGCTTGAGGTGTAATCCGATAATACCACAATTTGTTGTACTAAAAAAGTCAAGATTGTTATAGAAATACCCCGCATCTGTTTCCGCAGATGCGGGGTATCTCTATATATAAAAAATAAAAACGATCCAGTGGTATAAATTCACTGCGTGAAAAAAAGAAAGAGAAAAGATCAGGATACATTCTCCATCTGAAGGCAGAGCTTATCCGAAATCATGGCGATAAATTCGCTGTTTGTGGGCTTGCCGCGGGTGTTGTGGATCGTATAGCCAAAATAGGAGTTAAGTACATCGACGTCGCCGCGATCCCAAGCCACCTCGATCGCGTGGCGGATCGCACGCTCTACACGGGAGCTGGTGGTTTCGTATTGCTTGGCTACGCTGGGGTAAAGCTGCTTTGTGACCGCATTGATGATTTCGGGCTCCTCAATCGCCATAATAATGGAGTCCCGCAGATAGTGGTACCCTTTAATATGCGCGGGCACGCCGATCTGATGGAGGATTTCCGTGACCTGAATGCGCAGATCGGAACGGCTGGTTCCCGCGGGATTTGTGAGATTTGCGGCGCCTGTAAGGGCAAAAATACGGTCGATTATTTCGGTCTTGCTGTAGGGCTGGATCGCGAAATAGGAAGCGCCGGCTTCCATGATCTGGCGCTCCAGAGCAGGAGCGGAGTAAGACGCCGTTACGATAAAAACGGGCTTTTGAAGTCCCTCAGCTTTAACCGCATGCATGACGCCGAGCGCGTCCAGGCCGGGCATAAAGAGCTCCATAATGACGGCGTTCGGTTTTTCCTCCCGGATTCTTGAAAGCAGTGCCGCACCGTTTCTGCCTGCAATCACTACCTGTGCGCCTCGGGCCGATAATGCGTCGATATGTTCCCGGCTCCATTCGCCGTCATCCGCACAAATAATAATCTTTATTTGTTTTTCCATGACTTACCTCCTGCGTGATTTGAATTGTGAACAAATTCTACCATATACGGCAGCTCATTTCAAGGGGAAAGCCAAAAAAATGAAAATAAAATTTGTTGTAGTAAAGCGTCGAATACGGTTTGAAAAAATCAAAATAATAGTATTTATGGAGTTATTCGGGTGAATTTGCGATGAAATCTTCAAAAAGGCCGTCTGAAAAATATTTTTGAAAGCCGGATATGCGAATATGGAAGCCCGTGCAGGACCGTGTTGAGGTCCGGTACCGTCAAGCGTCCGGGGCCGTATGACCGCCGGGAGAGTAGAAAAGCAGGTCTTTTTTTGTTTCGCACTTATGCTTTTGAAGCATAAACTGAAATTCTATATAAGTATTGGACATTTATCCGGGCCGCGCTTACAATATAAATGTTCCTGGCGGGGAGCGGTATTTTTTCGGAAGGATGGATTGTCCATATGCTAGCCGGTATTTTTGAACCGAAAATGCAGATTGAAGAATCGAGGAAGCGGTTTACCAATGCGGATATCCGCAGGCTGGTGATTCCCCTGTTTTTTGAGCAGCTTCTGGTGATGCTCGTCGGCATTGCGGATACCTTTATGGTGAGCTATGCGGGAGACGCCGCGGTTTCCGGTGTGTCGCTGGTCAACATGTTCAATACGATTTTTATTTACCTCTTTACGGCGCTCGCGTCCGGCGGCGCCGTTGTGGTCAGCCAGTATATCGGGCGTGGGGAGAAGGCGCACGCGGATCTTTCCGGCAGCCAGCTCCTGATGTGTTCCACGCTGATTTCCGTCCTGCTGATGGCGGTTTCGCTGATTTGGAACCGGCAGATTCTGGGGTTGCTTTTTGGCAGCGTGGAGCCGGACGTCATGGAGGCCTGCGTGACCTATCTCCGGATTTCCGCATATTCCTTCCCGGCCATTGCCGTTTACAATGCGGGCGCGGCGCTTTGCCGGAGCATGAACGAGACGAAGGTCACGCTGTATATTTCCGTATTCTCGAATGTCCTCAATGTTGCCGGCAATGCCGTCGGCATTTTTGTGCTGCATGCGGGCGCGGCGGGCGTCGCGTATCCTTCCCTGATCGCGCGTTTTTTTTCCGCGGCTGCGATAACGGCTTTCTGCTTTCGCAAGAGAAACGCCGTGGTTTACCGTCTTAAAGATATCTTCCGCTGGGATGGCGGTATGGTGTGGCGCATTCTGAAGGTCGCTGTGCCGAACGGTGTGGAGAACGGCCTGTTTCAGCTCATCAAGGTCGCGCTGAGCAGCATCACGGCGTTGTTTGGCACGGCGCAGATCGCCGCAAACGGCATTGCGCAGAGCTTCTGGTCTCTGGCGGCGCTCGTCGGCGCGGCGATGGGCCCGGCCTTTGTGACGGTGATCGGCCAGTGCATGGGCGCGGGCGATGCAGAGGCGGCGGATTACTACCTGCGCAAGCTGATGCGCATCACGCTCGTGATCTCCGTGGTTTGGAACGCGCTGGTTCTGGCGGTCACGCCGCTCGGCATGCGGTTTTACCCGCTTTCAGACGAGGTCACGCAGCTTGTCCTGGTTCTGGTTTTGATTCACAATATTTTCAACGCGGTGCTGTATCCGTTTTCGGGCGTGCTGCCGTACGGTCTGCGGGCCGCGGGGGATGTGCGGTACGCGATGTATGTTTCGGTGCTTTCCACCGTGCTGTGCCGCCTTGTGCTTTCGGTTGTGCTCGGCATCTGGCTGAACCTCGGCGTGATCGGCGTGGCGCTCGCAATGTGCTGCGACTGGGCGGTGCGCGCGCTGTTCACGATTCTGCGGTACAAATCCGGCAAATGGAAGCGGTACCGCGTCATTTAAGCCGCAAGCTGATCCAAGATAATTGTGCTGCAAGCTGCTAAAAATAGCTGTACGACAAACTGATCAAAGATAACTGCGTTGCAAACTGCTAAAAAATAGCTGTGCTGTAAAATTATAAAGGTAACGGATAAACGGAAGCCCCGGAGCGTGGGGAACGCTTCGGGGCGGAATTTTATCCGGCCTGCTCGAGCATGATTTCGGCGAAGATGCCGTAGCCGCGCTCCGGATCATCCACGAAAACATGCGTCACCGCGCCGGCCAGCTTGCCGTCTTGCAGGATGGGGCAGCCGCTCATACCCTGCACGATGCCGCCGGTTTCCTGCAGCAGCACGGGGTCCGTGATATGCACGACGAGCGTTTTCGTTTCCTGCTGTGTGTTGGTGCTCACGCGCTCCAGCTCCGCGTCAAAAAGCTGGACGCCGTGCTCGTCGATGGTCGCGGCGATTTTGACCGGCCCTGTGCGCACGTCCTCGCGGCCCAGCACCTCGACGGTCTGCCCGCTGTGCGCGGTTTTCAGTGTGCCGTAAATGCCGAGCTCCGTGTTTTGCGTCAGCGTGCCGAGGCTGTCTCCGCCGATGAAATACCCGCGCAGGCGGCCCGGCGAGCCGGACCGTCCGTGCTCGATACCGCAGATGGAAACGGCCGCCGGCTCGCCGGTGCGGATTTCCAGAATGTCCTTCGTGTCGGAATCGCAGATGCCGTGGCCGAGCGCCGCGAAGGACGTACCGTCCGCGCTGTAGAAGGTCACGGTGCCGATGCCCGCCGCGCTGTCCCGAATCCACATGCCGGCCTTGTAAACGCCGCCGCAGCAGACCGGCGTGAGCGTCGTGTCGTACGTTTCATCATCGCGCCGCAGCGTCATTTCCACCGCTTCGCCTGTCGCAAGCATTGCGGCGAGCTCGCTGTTTGTCTCCACGGGCGTGCCGTTTACGGAAAGCACGTAGTCACCCGCCTGAATACCCGCATCTTTTGCGGGGCAGCAGGCTCCGCTGTCCGTATAAATATCGGAAAGTGCGGCTACAATAACACCGTCGGAAAAGAGCTTGATACCAAACACATCGCCACCGAGCTGACCCGTGCGGCTTTGCGCCGGCTCCGCCGTGCCGCCGAAAACAGACGCGGCACGCACGTCCTGCGGGACGCTGCCCTGTGGGAGATACAGGTCGCAGACGCCGCAGACCGTGAGCATCAGGACGGCGGTTGTGCCGACGGCCGCCGCGAAGGTGCGGATGCCTTCCGATACGGAAACGGCGCGGCGCTTCCGACCCGGCCCGCTTTCGATTTCGTTTTCATTTTGCAAAATGAATTTCATCTCCTTCCAAATTTTCGGAAAAGCCTGCACGCTTCTCCGTGCTTTTATCGTTCCACCGCGTATCGAAAGTATTTGCGGAAATTAAAAACACCTCTGCACAACGATTACAATCGCTGCACAAAGGTGAGAGTTTTTGGTCTGCCGCACTGCCGGCTTGCAAAACCGGCAGAGGACAGTTATAAAAAATTAGGGGGTAAGATCAAATCGGAATCCGCCGGCGGCGGAAAAATTCCGGTCCGTAAAAAAGGAAATGAAGGAAGTAAATGGAGTGTGTGCCGGTTTTTCTCTTTCCTGAGCACGGTTACAGTATACCGGGGCAATGTGAAAAGAGGATTTCATTTCCATGAAGAGAATCGAAAGTTTTTTTAAAGCAAATATGAACGGAGAATTCGACGGAAACCCGCAAAAAGATTGGGTTGACTTTCGTGGTAAAACCTGTTATACTTTGATAAGTGTAATAAACAAAGGCAATGTCTCACAGGTTCTGTAGTCATTTTTCCGATGGTTTACAGGACTGTGTTTTTTTGTATGGAGTTTACGCGCACGAGTTATTTTTATATCGGAGGTACCAGCATGAATAACGGTACAGTTAAGTGGTTTAACGCAGAAAAGGGCTATGGCTTCATCTCCAACGATGAGGGCGGCGAGGATGTTTTCGTACATTTCTCCGCGATCCAGAGCGAGGGCTTCAAGACGCTGAACGAGGGCGACAAGGTCACATTTGAGACCGAGACAGACCCGAAGAACGGCAAGCTCCGCGCGGCAAACGTTGTGAAGCAGTAAGATTCGGCAAATGAAAAAACACCGGTGGCTTCGGCTGCCGGTGCTTTTTTATGCCTGCATAAAAGGAACGCGCGCGGCGCATAGTATCTGTGCAGGGCAAAAGCCCGAAAGACTGCGCGAAAGGAGTGTTTTTCATGCAGGAGCAGGAGAAAAAAGGCTTTCAATACGGGGAGCATGTAGAGGTTTTTCCGAACGTTTCCGATACGGTGTCTTGCACCGAATGCACCGGCCTGATGCCGACCCCGCCGAAAACGCCGGCGGAATACGAATCGTATCAGGAGCTGCACAGCATGGAGGTTCCCAAAAAGCTGCCGAGCCGCCGGGAATTCCAGACCGGCCTTTACGACGACAAGCCGGAGGATGTGCTTTTCTGACCGCGCCGGAGCATACGGGCGGGCCGTCCCTCACGCAGGAAGAAGGGGACGGCCCGCTTGTCTGTTTTATGCCCTGTTTGGGCTGAAACAGCGAAAGAAGGGGGGCTTTTCAGGGCGCCGGAGCGACCATGCGCCGCAAACAGCGCCGGCATTTATTTCTGCTCCGGCTTGCGCTGAAAGGTGATGGGGCCATGCTCTTTTTCGAAGTCCTGAATCATCTGGCGGATCGTGGACACAATTTGCGCGTTCGCGCTGCGGTCCTCATAATTTGCCACATAATGTACTTTATCTAATAATTCCGAATCTATTCGAATGGAAAAGCTCTTCATAGCCGAAATAAATACCTCTTTAAACATATTATGGCATCATTTTACGCTCATTTTCCGCCTCTGTGAGATGAATGGATGTAAAATAAACCCAAAGTGCGTTTACAAATTTTTCAGGGACAGAGCGCAGAATGAGGGCGCCTGACTCAAGCTGCACGATTATTTTATCATAAAATTCTTTTGTTGTGTATCCAGTGCTATGAAACTTATATCAAAATCATAGCAAAGCTATACCAAAACATATCTGAGGTGAAAGGACTATGAAAATCGGAATTTTGGGTTCGAGAGGCGTCACGGTGGATTGGGTGGAGCTGGACGGCTTTATCGT
>JAHZCM010000007.1 GCA_019422905.1 Oscillospiraceae bacterium | reverse complement strand
CAGAAAAATCATTTCAAAGGAGATATCCATCAGGCAAAACATCTAGTATCAGCAGGACTGCAGTCTGGCAAAACTGAACGGCAAGACCGTCGCCGTCATCGGCTACGGCTCGCAGGGTCATGCGCATGCGCTCAACCTCCGGGATTCCGGCGTGAACGTCATCGTCGGCCTTTATGAGGGCAGCAAGAGCTGGGCAAAGGCAGAGAAGGCCGGCCTTAAGGTCATGACCTCCGCCGAGGCTGCGAAGAATGCCGATATCATCATGATCCTGATCAACGACGAGAAGCAGGCGAAGCTCTATAAGGAGAGCATCGAGCCGTATATGACCGAGGGCAAGACGCTGGCTTTCGCGCACGGCTTCAACATCCATTTCGGCTGCATCAAGCCGCCGAAGAACGTCAACGTCATCATGATCGCGCCGAAGGGCCCGGGCCACACCGTCCGCAGCGAGTATCAGGCAGGCAAGGGCGTTCCGTGTCTCGTGGCGGTCGAGCAGGACGCGACCGGCGACGCGCTGGATATCGCGCTGGCTTATGCGCTCGGCATCGGCGGCGCACGCGCGGGCGTTCTGGAGACAACCTTCAGAACCGAGACGGAAACGGACCTGTTCGGCGAGCAGGCGGTTCTCTGCGGCGGCGTCTGCGCGCTGATGCAGGCGGGCTTTGAAACGCTTGTCGAGGCCGGCTACGACCCGAGAAACGCGTACTTTGAGTGCATCCATGAGATGAAGCTGATCGTCGACCTGATCTATCAGAGCGGCTTCGAGGGCATGCGCTATTCCATCTCCAACACCGCCGAATACGGCGACTATGTGACCGGCCCGAAGATCATCACGGACGAGACCAAGAAGACGATGAAGAAGATCCTTTCCGACATTCAGGACGGTACCTTTGCGAAGGAATTCCTGCTCGATATGTCCGACGCAGGCGCGCAGGTCCATTTCAACGCCATGCGCAAGCTTGCGGCAGAGCATCCCTCCGAGACGGTCGGCAAGGAAGTCCGCAAGCTGTATAGCTGGAGCGACGAGGACAAGCTCATCAACAACTGAGGAAGCCGAAGGAAAGGCTTTCGGACTTCGCGCAGAAAGGTAAGTGGTCATAACAATGGTAAAGGATACAATTGTGGACGGCTTTCAGAACGCCCCGCACCGCAGCTTGTACCACGCGCTCGGTCTCACCAAAGAGGAGCAGGCGCGCCCGCTGATCGGCATTGTCAGCTCCTATAACGAAATCGTGCCGGGACATATGAATCTCGATAAGATCGTCGAGGCGGTCAAGCTCGGCGTCGCGATGGCGGGCGGTACGCCGATCGTATTCCCCGCCATTGCGGTATGCGACGGCATCGCAATGGGGCACACCGGCATGAAATATTCCCTGATTACGAGGGATCTGATTGCCGATTCCACCGAGGCGATGCTTCTGGCACACGGCTTTGACGGCGTCGTTATGGTGCCGAACTGCGATAAAAACGTTCCCGGCTTGCTGATGGCCGCGGCGCGGGTCAACATCCCGACGGTCTTTGTGAGCGGCGGCCCGATGCTGGCCGGCAGGGTGGACGGCAAGAAAACCAGCCTCTCCAGCATGTTTGAAGCGGTCGGCGCTTATTCCGCCGGCAGGATCGGCGAGCAGCAGCTTCGCGTATGCGAGGAGAACACCTGCCCCACCTGCGGCTCCTGCTCGGGCATGTATACGGCGAATTCCATGAACTGCCTCACCGAGGTGCTGGGCATGGGCCTTCGGGGCAACGGCACGATTCCCGCCGTCTATTCGGCGCGCATCGAGCTTGCCAAGCACGCCGGCATGCAGGTGATGGAGCTTGTCCGGAAAAATATCCGCCCCCGCGATATCATGACCGAGACGGCTATCCGGAACGCGCTGACCGCCGATATGGCGCTTGGCTGCTCCACGAACAGCATGCTGCACCTTCCGGCCATCGCGAACGAATGCGGCGTTGCGT
Source organism: Oscillospiraceae bacterium (assembly GCA_019422905.1). GTDB lineage: Bacteria > Bacillota > Clostridia > Oscillospirales > Acutalibacteraceae > Hominenteromicrobium. The sequence goes on along the minus strand of JAHZCM010000007.1, from coordinate 32,060 downwards.
TTGATCTGGACATGGCGAACAAAATCAGCGAAAAGACGCCGAACCTCTGCCATCTCGCGCCGGCGGGCCACACCTACATGGAGGATCTGAACGAGGCCGGCGGCGTTTACGTGGTCTTAAAGGAGCTGACGAAGCTCGGCCTGCTGGATACCTCGGTGATGACCTGCACGGGCAAGACCCTCGGTGAAAACATCGAAAATGCGGTGAACCGGGACCCGGAGATCATCCGCACGCCCGAAAACCCGTACAGCAAAACCGGCGGCATCGCCGTATTGAGAGGCAACCTTGCGCCCGACGGCTGCGTCGTGAAGCGCAGTGCGGTGGCGCCCGAGATGCTGGTGCACGAGGGCCCTGCGAAGGTCTTTGACAGCGAGGAGGAGGCGATCGCCGCCATCTACGCGGGAAAGATCGTCAAGGGAGACGTTGTCGTGATCCGCTACGAGGGTCCTGCGGGCGGTCCCGGCATGCGCGAAATGCTGTCTCCCACGTCTGCGATTGCCGGCATGGGCCTTGACAAGGACGTTGCGCTGATCACCGACGGCCGTTTTTCTGGCGCGACAAGGGGCGCGTCGATCGGGCACATTTCGCCGGAGGCTGTGCGCGGCGGCCTGATTGCGTATGTCCAGGACGGCGACAGGATCTCGATCAACATCCCGGAATATTCGATTGAGCTGAAGGTCAACGAGGAAGAGCTGGAGGCCCGCAAGGCCGCCATGCCGATTCGGCATAAGACGGGCATCCGCGGCTGCCTTGCGAGATACGCCTCCATGGTGAGCTCGGCAGACAAGGGCGCAATTATCAATAAATTCGAGTGATAGGAGTTTGAAAAGCCTGCTTTTCAAACGGTGCAGTTCGTTTGCCGGCCGCAGATGTGGCCGGCATTCTGCTGATAAGGAGAGGCGGGCGATCCCGATTATGACAGAACAGAGCTTAAAAGATTTGGCGTGCGCGCTGTCGTCACTGAGCGTGTTCAGAGGCGTTCTGAAACAGAAGCCGGTGGCGTTTTTGCTGGACTTTTTAAAGTGCGACGGCAGCCGGCAGGAAAAAATGGAGCGGTTCGGGGAATTCGTTTACTCCCTTGCGGAGGACGGCTATTGCTTTTCCGATTTCCTGTGCCGCGCCGTATATGAGGACGAGAACCCGTACGTCGTCGGCGTGGCCGGGCAAAAGAGAATCCCGGCCGTACTGGCGGATAACGCGAGAGCGGAGCTGGCGCTGTTTTCGGAGCTGACGCGGCTGCAAGCGAAGGCGCTTTGCGAATCCGTCGGTTATGCCGGATATATTCCCGAATTTGAGAATAAAGAAACCGATTTTGAAAGGACATACGCCGCGCGGCTCGAGCATATCGGGCGCTTTGGCTACGGGATTTTTGCCGCCGCAAAAATGTTCCGCGTGGCGGAGCAGACCATCGTTCCGGTGGAGGCCGCGGATGAAATCTCCCTGGACAGCTTTGTGGGCTACGAAGAGGAGCGGCAAAAGGTGCTCGACAATACCCGCGCCCTCATTGAGGGCAGGCCCGCCGCAAACGTTCTGCTCTGCGGCGACGCGGGCACGGGCAAATCCTCCACGGTCAAGGCGTGCGCGAATTATTTCAGCGACCAGGGCGTGCGGCTGATTGAGCTGAGGAAGGATCAGCTGTTCAGCCTGTCGTACATCATGGGCAGGATCGCCGGGAACCCGCTGAAGTTCATCATCTTCATCGACGACCTGTCGTTCAATAAGAACGACGACTGCTTCAGCATGCTGAAGGCCGCGCTGGAGGGCTCCGCATCCGCGAAGGCGAAGAACGCGGTCATTTACGCCACGAGCAACCGGCGGCATATTGTAAAAGAGAATTTTTCCGACAGAGCCGCGTCGGATGACGTACACCACAACGACACGGTGCAGGAGCTGATGTCCCTCTCCGACCGCTTTGGGCTTACCGTATATTATTCCAGGCCCAACAAGGCCCTGTACCTCGATATTGTTCACAAGCTGGCGGAGAAAAACGGCGTCGCTATGGAAAAGGGCGAGCTGGATATCAAGGCCGAGGCCTTTGCGCTCGCCAAGGGAAGCCGTTCGCCGCGGGCCGCGGAACAGTTTATCAACAGTCTGATATAGAAAGTCGAAACAACAGATATGGAAATGGAAAACGCTAACGCTGGATCATGTCTACAAAGCCAACTACGCTTTAAAGAATGTGATCCGGCACACCGATGTCCTGTATGCGCCGAAGCTGAAGCCCGGCACGGAGCTTTACCTGAAAACCGAGAACCTGCAGATTACCGGTTCCTTTAAGGTGCGCGGCGCTTATTACAAGATGCTGCAGCTCACCGAGGAGGAACGCCGCCGCGGCGTGATCGCCTGCTCGGCGGGCAACCATGCGCAGGGGGTGGCTCTGGCTGCGCAGAAGAACGGCATTAAAGCCGTCATCTGCCTGCCGGACGGCGCGCCGATCTCCAAGGTCGAAGCGACCAGGAGCTACGGTGCTGAGATCTGCCTCGTGGAGGGCGTCTACGACGACGCGTACCAGAAGGCGCTGCCGCTCCGCGACGAAAATGGATACACCTTTATCCATCCGTTTGACGATCCCGACGTGATCGCGGGGCAGGGCACGATTGCGCTTGAGCTGGCCGAGCAGGTGCCCGATATGGATGCGGTCATCGTGCCCATTGGGGGCGGCGGCCTGATTTCCGGCATAGCGTATACCATTAAATCCCTGAATCCGCGGGTCAAGGTCTACGGCGTTCAGGCGTCCGGCGCGCCGTCCATGCTGAATTCCATCCACGATTCGCATATCGAGGCGCTGGATTCCGTATTCACGATTGCGGACGGCATCGCGGTCAAAAAGCCGGGCTCGATTACCTACGGCCTTTGCTCCCGGTATGTGGATGAGATCGTGACCGTGACGGACGACGAGATTTCCGCGGCGATCCTTGCCCTGATGGAGCAGCATAAGCTCGTCACCGAAGGTGCGGGTGCGGTATCGGTCGCGGCGGCGATGTTCGGAAAGGTGGATCTTGCGGGCAAGAAGACGGTCTGCCTGCTTTCCGGCGGCAATATCGACGTGACGATCCTGTCCCGCGTGATTACCCGCGGCCTGCTGATGTCGGGCAGAAGCTGCCAGCTCAACATCGAGCTGGTGGATAAGCCGGGCCAGCTCATGCATGTTTCGAGAATCATCGCCGAGCAGGGCGGAAACGTCACGGCGGTGCACCATGAGCATTCCAACGAGGGCTCCGACGTCAACGGCTGCTATCTGCGGCTCACGCTCGAGACCCGTAATTTTGAACATATAGAGAACATTAAAAAGGCGCTCACAGGCTTCGGCGTCAAAATCGTCTAGGAGGAGCAGAAATGACCAATACATCGAAATATACCCGCCAATTCTTCCCGGTTGCGAACCCCGCGAGAAAGTGGGTGGACAAGACCTATATCGAGAAAGCACCGCAGTGGTGCTCGGTGGATCTTCGCGACGGAAACCAGTCCCTGATTATCCCCATGAGCCTTGAGGAAAAGCTCGATTTCTTCGAGCTGCTTGTCAAGGTTGGCTTTAAGGAGATCGAGGTCGGCTTCCCTGCTGCTTCCGAGACCGAATATACTTTCCTCCGGACCCTGATCGACAACCATATGATTCCGGACGACGTGACGGTTCAGGTTTTGACACAGAGCCGCGAGCACATCATCCGCAAGACCTTTGAAGCGCTGAAGGGCTGCAAAAACGCGATCGTCCACCTGTACAATTCCACGTCTCTGGCCCAGCGCGAACAGGTTTTCGGAAAATCGAAGGAAGAAATCATCAAGATTGCCACCGACGGTGCGGAGCTCTTTGAAAAGATCGCGCGCGAAACCGGGACGAATTACAGATACGAGTATTCTCCGGAATCCTTCACGGGCACGGAACCGGAGTTTGCACTGGAAATCTGCAACGCCGTACTGGACGTCTGGAAGCCCACGCCCGACCGCAAGGCGATCATCAATCTGCCGGTGACGGTCGAGCTTTCCTCGCCGCACGTCTATGCCGATCAGGTCGAGTACATGTGCGACAACCTGAAATACCGGGATGCGGCCGTCGTGTCCCTCCACCCGCACAACGACCGCGGCTGCGCCGTTGCGGATTCCGAGCTCGGCATTCTGGCGGGCGCGGACCGCATCGAGGGCACGCTGTTCGGAAACGGCGAGCGCACCGGCAATGTGGATATCGTCACACTGGCGCTCAATATGTATGCGCAGGGTGTGGAGCCGGGGCTGGATTTCACCAACATGCCGGAGATCACCGCGCTGTATGAGCGGGTCACCAGGATGCAGGTGTACGACCGCCAGCCCTATGCGGGCAAGCTCGTGTTTGCGGCGTTTTCCGGCTCGCATCAGGATGCGATCGCGAAGGGCATGAAATGGCGCGCGGAAAGGAACTGCGATACCTGGACGGTGCCGTACCTGCCCATTGACCCGAACGACGTCGGCCGTGAATATGAGACGGACGTCATCCGCATCAATTCCCAGTCCGGCAAGGGCGGCATCGGCTATCTGCTGGAGCGCAATTTCGGCTATGTGCTTCCCGCGAAGATGCGGGAGGACGTCGGCTACACCGTCAAGGATGTTTCGGACCATGCCCATGCCGAGCTGTCTCCGCAGGAGGTGCTGGACGTATTCACAAGCACCTATGTGAATATCAACGATCACATCAAGCTGGTGGATTATCACTTTGTGCGCACGCCCGAAATCCATGTGGCGCTTACCGTGGAGATCAACGGCGAGGTCAAGGAGATTTCCGCGACCGGCAACGGCAGACTGGACGCCGTGAGCAACGCCGTCAAGAACCAGCTCAACATCAAGTTCTCCGAGCTGACCTACGAGGAGCATGCGCTGACGAAGGGGTCGTCCGCACAGGCGATCACCTATGTGAGCATCACGCTGGAAAACGGCAAAAAGGTGTGGGGCGCCGGCATCCACGACGACATCATCGCGTCGTCGATCAACGCGCTGTTCTCCGCAATCAACCGCGGGATCCAAATCTGAGGAGGGAAAATACGATGGGAATGACAATGACGCAGAAGATTCTCGCCGCCCATGCCGGGCTGGATGCGGTCACGGCGGGCCAGTTGATCAGCGCAAAGCTCGATATTGTGCTCGGCAACGACATCACGACGCCGGTTGCGATCAACGAGTTTAACAAGGCGGACTTTGACAAGGTCTTTGATAAGGACCGCGTCACGATCGTGCTCGACCACTTTGTGCCGAACAAGGACATCAAGGCGGCAGAGCAGTCCAAGCAGTGCCGCGAGTTTGCCTGCGCGCACTGCGTCAGCCACTTTTACGACGTGGGCAAGATGGGCATCGAGCATGCGCTGTTGCCGGAGCAGGGCGTTGTGACCGCCGGCGACTGTATCATCGGCGCAGACAGCCACACCTGCACCTACGGCGCGCTCGGCGCGTTTTCCACCGGCGTGGGCAGCACCGATATGGCGGCCGGCATGGCGACCGGCACCGCGTGGTTCAAGGTGCCTTCCGCGATCCGCTTCCACCTCACCGGTAAGCTCGCGCCGAACTGCAGCGGCAAGGACGTGATCCTCACGATCATCGGCAGGATCGGCGTGGACGGCGCACTGTACAAGAGCATGGAATTCACCGGCGAGGGCGTTCATTCCCTGTCGATGGACGACCGCCTGTGCATCTGCAACATGGCGATTGAGGCGGGCGCGAAGAACGGTATTTTCCCGGTGGACGACGTCACGATGGCCTATATGAAAGGCCGCTGCGAGCGTCAGCCGGTCGTTTACACGGCGGACGACGACGCGGAATATGAAAAGACGATTGAAATCGATCTCTCCGCAATCGTCCCCATCGTCAGTTGCCCGCATCTCCCTGAGAACACGCGCCCGGCGGCGGAGCTGGGCGATATCAAGGTGGATCAGGTCGTCATTGGAAGCTGCACCAACGGCCGCATGGAGGATATGGAGACGGCTTACCGCATCCTGAAGGGCAATAAGGTTGCCGACGGCGTGCGCTGCATCGTGATTCCCGCCACCATGCAGATCATGCGGGAATGCGTGGAGCGCGGCTATGTGACCGCCTTCATCGACGCGGGCGCGGTTGTTTCCACACCGACGTGCGGTCCCTGTCTCGGCGGCTACATGGGCATCCTCGCGGCGGGCGAGCGCTGTATCGCCACCACAAACCGCAACTTTGTCGGCCGCATGGGCCATGTGGACAGCGAGGTTTATCTCGCAAGCCCGGCCACGGCGGCGGCAAGCGCGCTCACAGGCTATATTACCTGCCCGAAGGAGGTCTGATCATGAACACAGAAGGAAAAGTTTTCAAATATCCCGACAACGTGGATACCGACGTTATCATCCCGGCGCGTTACCTGAACACCGCAAACGCCGCGGAGCTTGCCCTGCACTGCATGGAGGATATCGACACCGGATTCGTCAAGAACGTACAGCCCGGCGACATCATGGTTGCCGGATGGAACTTCGGCTGCGGTTCCTCCCGCGAGCACGCGCCGCTCGTCATCAAGACCTGCAAGACCGGCTGTGTGATCGCGAAGAGCTTTGCGCGTATTTTCTACCGCAACGCCATCAATATCGGCCTGCCGATTCTGGAGTGCCCCGAGGCGGCGGAGGAAATCGCGGCGGGCGACACGGTGCATGTCGATTTTGATACCGGCATTATCGAGGACATCACGACCGGAAAGTCCTATAAGGCGCAGCCGTTCCCGCCGTTCATTCAGAATATCATTGCGAAGGGCGGCCTGCTGGCCTCCCTGAAGGAGGGATAAACGGGATGAAAAAGAGAATTACGGTACTGCCCGGCGACGGCATCGGCCCGGAAATCGTCGCAGAGGCGGTCAAGGTTCTGAATAAGGTTGCCGAAAAATACGGCCATGCCTTCGAATACACCTATGTGGATATCGGCGGTTGCTCCATCGATAAATACGGCGTGCCGATTACCGACGAGGGCATGCGGCTCTGCAAGGAATCGGACAGCGTGCTGCTGGGCGCGGTCGGCGGACCGAAGTGGGATAACTGCCCGCCCGCCATCCGCCCGGAAAAGGCGCTGCTCGCCGTGCGCAAGGAGTTGGGTCTGTTTGCGAATCTCCGTCCGACGAAGCTGTTCCTCCAACTGGCGGACTCCTCACCGCTCAAAAAGGAAATCGTCGGAAACGGCATCGATCTGCTGATCGTCCGCGAGCTGACCGGCGGCGTGTACTTCGGGCCGAAGAAAACCGAGGAGGTGGACGGCGAGCTGGTCGCAACCGATATCATGCCGTATGCCGAGCATGAAATCGAGCGGATCGGCCGCGTTGCCTTTGAAACCGCGATGAAGCGCCGTCGCCGTCTCGCGTCTGTGGATAAGGCGAACGTGCTCGATACCTCCCGCCTTTGGAGAAAAACGATGCACCGTCTGGCGGAGGAATATCCCGAAGTGGAATACAGCGATATTCTCGTCGATAACACCGCCATGCAGTTGATCAAGGACCCCACGCAGTTCGACGTGCTCGTGACGGAGAACATGTTCGGCGATATTCTTTCCGATGAAGCCTCCATGCTGACCGGCTCCATCGGCATGATGCCCTCGGCGTCGCTTTCCTCCGGCACGCTCGGTATGTATGAGCCGATCCACGGCTCTGCGCCGGATATTGCCGGCATGAACATCGCGAACCCGCTGGGAACCATTCTCTCGGCCGCGATGATGCTCCGCTATTCCTTTGACATGGCGCAGGAGGCAGACGACATCGAGGCGGCTGTGAACAAGGTTCTGGACGACGGCTGCCGCACGGGCGACATCATGCAGCCGGGCTGCAAAAAAGTCACCTGCTCGGAAATGGGCGATCTGGTCGAAAAATGCATTTGACAAATATGTGCGGGGAGGCACGCCGCTTTGCGGTGTGCCTCCCTTTTTGTTTTATTCGACCGGGTTCTGCTCGAAAAACGCCTTGTTGTACAGGTAGGCCGGATTTTCCGGCTTAAGCCTTCCCGCGCGCTCGTTGTATTGTGCGGCAAGCGAAGGGTTGCCGAGCCGGTAATGGCAGACGCATAGCTGCATCAGGGGGACATACCCATAGCAGTCCGGCTCCGTAAAGCCGCCGGTTATACCGCTGGGTTCGGCTTCCAGCGCGCGTTCATACCAAAATACCGCCGTTTTATAATCCGCGCATTCCAGAAAGAAGCTGCCAAGATCGCAGCAGAGCTCCGCACGGGGCGGGCCGAAGCGCAGAGCGCGGACGAGCGCGGCAAAGGCTTTTTCGGGTTCCCGCAGCCGGAGCCGGCACCTGGAGAGGTTCCGGCAGGCTTCCAGATTATTCTCCACCCAGCCGTGCCCTTCGTCGAGAAAGCGCTCAAACCGGTCGGCGGCTTCTCTGTCGCGGTTGTGGTACATCAGCTCGCGCGCGTAGTAGAATTGCTCGCGCGGGCTGAGCGCTTTGCCGGAGGCCAGCAGACCTTCAAAAATGCGCAGGTTGCGGTCGGGATCGCCGGGGCCAATTTTTTTGTGGCTGACGGCGGCGTCTCCGTAAACGATTTTCCCTGCGGGCGTAATCGCCTCGTGTACGGCACCCTGCCAGTAGAAGCCCGCTGCGCGCCGCAGCAGACGTTCCCGCCAGTAGGTGAAGGCGGGAGCGCCGTCCGCGTCAAATCCGGTGTGGTAGCGCAGCATGACGACGTCCGTATCCGGAGAGAGCGTCTCTTTCAGCGTTCGAAGGGCTTCCCTGTCCGCAGATTCGAGTACGTCGTCTGCGTCCAGCCACATGCAATATTGCATTGTGGCTTTGGAGAAAGCAAAGTTGCGGGCTGCGGAAAAATCATCGCACCAGGGGAAGTGAAAGACCTTTGCGCCGTGGGCTTCGGCGATTTCCACGGTGCGGTCCGTGCTGCCTGTGTCGGCGACGATGATTTCGTCCATTAGGCTGGCAACGGACTCCAGGCACCGGCCCAGAGCCTTTTCCTCATCCCGGACAATCATGCAAAGACTGATTGTGATCATAAAGTGCCCCTTTCGGAAATCTGCATTTGCGGCTCTGCGGGGCGCAGGGGGAGCGGCGGCCTGCTTGTACGGTTACGCGACGGAGAAGGACACATCGTCGAGATCCATGCTTTGCCCGCCGTTTGCGGTCACAGCAAATTCGATTCTCGCCTTGACCGTATCTGCCGGCGCGGCGGTTGTGATACCGCGGAAATATGCGAAGCTGCGGTTGCTGTTCACGAGATCCTGCTGCCTTACCTGAATGAGAAGCGCCTGCGTGGGCTGGTTCTGCGCGTTCAGATAGATAACCTTTGCGGTGAAGCCGACTTGGCTGCCTTCGCCCCTCGCGAAGAAGGAAAGCTGATGGAAGCATCCCGCTTCTACGGCGATCTCCTGACGGAGCACGGCACCGTCCTCCAAATTGACCGCCGCATCGCCTGAATGCACGCGGCCCTGCAGGTCTACCTTGGAAACCAGATTGGAATTGTTGGCGGTCCAGCCGGTCGGCACGCTGCCTGTAAAGAGCTCCATCCCGCCGTTGACGGCCAGTTCGCCTCTTGAGCGGCAAGGGCAGGTGCAAACGCCGGTGGCACCCGTAGCGCCTGTCGCGCCTGTGGGACCGGTCGGCCCGGTAGCACCCGTCATGCCGCGGGGACCTGTAGCGCCGGTAGGTCCAGTTGGACCCGTTGCGCCCGTCTCACCACGGGGACCCGTAGCGCCTGTGGGACCAGTCGGCCCGGTGGCACCCGTCTCACCGCGGGGACCTGTAGCACCTGTGGGACCGGTCGGTCCGGTAGCGCCTGTCTCGCCGCGGGGCCCTGTCGCACCCGTAGGTCCGGTGTGTCCCTGTACAGCGCAGCACGGACAACAGAAGCAGACCGGACGAGGACAACGATCCTGATCTTCACACTCGTTTGGTCGATAGATGTTCATCTGAAAAATGATCTCCTTCCGTTTCAGTTGCTCAGAATGTGTGGAGGCCTCCACAAAACAGAATATGCGGACAGGCCTTAAAGGGTGCGCCGTGCCCGCCGTTTGGAAGCTGTTGCGGCGTCCCTGCATCGGGTGGCAACGGCGGATTTTCTTGCGGCCGTGCCGCTCATAATCCTGTGCCGCTTTTCCCGTACTCTTTTTCTGCCCGAGGCTGGTTTTTCGGATACGGGTGCATTTTGACGCTCTGAGCCCCAAGATACAGATGCTTCGGAAAGGAAACCTTCGGGAGACGGAGGTTCCGCATAGACGGAGCGTCAGCATAAGCGGATCTCCAACGGGAATATCCGGCGCTTTCCGCATCATCCGGAGAGCTCGCCGACGGCCTGAAAGCCGGCGGGAGAATAAATCCGCGCGTTTGGTTCCGGGCTCCGCCTACCGAACTGCTTCGGAAAAGCTGCGGGAGACTGCGGCCCGCTTTCCGGGTAAAAAGCAGCGGTCCGAAGCCTGTGCGGAACAGGTTTCGGGCCGCTGTGCTCTGTTTACAGCCGTGAAAGGTTGCCGGTTATACTGTCCGGCCGCGTTTTCAATCAGGCGTTTCATTTGATCAGGAAGGGCTTTTGGCGGAAATGGGCATGCAGGATACCCGTCTGCCCGCTGATTTTACGGCTTTTGGGGAAATTCACGCTCCGGGTGGATCGCCTTATAGGCCGGACGAATGATTTTACCGGCATTGATCAGCTCTTCAATGCGGTGCGCGCTCCAGCCTGCGATGCGCGCGCAGGCAAAGATCGGCGTATACAGCTCCATGGGCAGATCGAGCATGCTGTAGATAAAGCCGCTGTAGAAGTCTACGTTGGCGGAGACACCTTTGTAAATGCGGCGCTTTTCGCCGATGACCTCCGGCGCGAGGCGGGCGACGCGCATGTAAAGGCCGTATTCGTCCTCGCGCCCCTTTTCGGAGGAGAGGCCGGCCGCAAATTTTTCCATGATTTTCGCGCGTGGGTCGGAAATCGAATAGACCGCGTGCCCCATGCCGTAGATCAGGCCGGCTTTGTCGAAGGCCTCCTTATCCAGCAGGCGGTTCAGGTAAAGACGGATCTCATCCTCGTCCGTCCAATCCTTTATGACCTGCTTCATATCCTCAAACATGCGCACAACCTTGATGTTTGCACCGCCGTGCTTCGGACCCTTGAGCGAGCCGAGCGCCGCGGCAATCGCGGAGTATGTATCGGTGCCGGAGGAAGTGACGACATGAGTGGTAAACGTGGAGTTGTTGCCGCCGCCGTGCTCCGCGTGAAGCATCAGGGCAATATCCAGCACTTTGGCTTCCAGCGGCGTGAATTGTTTATTCGAACGCAAGATGCGCAGAATATTCTCCGCGGTGGTCAGCTCCGGCTTGGGCTGATGGATATAAAGGCTGTGGCCGTCGTGGTAATGGCGGTAGGCCTGATAGCCGTACACGGAAAGCAGGGGGAAGATGGCAATGAGCTGAATGCACTGGCGCAGCACGTTCGGAATGGATACGTCATCCGGCGCGTCGTCGTAGGAATACATGGTCAGCACGCTGCGGGCCAATGTGTTCATCATGTCGCCGCTGGGCGCTTTCATGATGATATCGCGCACAAAATTGGTCGGCAGTGTCCGGTAGAAGGAGAGCTGGCTGATGAACAGGTCAAGCTGTTCTTTCGTCGGCAGTTCGCCGAAAAGCAGCAGATACGCCGCCATCTCAAAGCCAAAGCTGTGGTCGGCGGGCATGCTGCGCACGAGATCCTCCACGTTGTAGCCGCGGTAGAAAAGCTGGCCCTCCGCCGGGACGCGCTTGCCGTCCACTATTTTGTGGGAGCGGATCTCCGAAATGTCGGTCAGGCCGGTGAGCACGCCGTTGCCGTCCAGGTCCCGCAGACCGCGTTTAACATCGTATTTCGTATAGAGCGCGGGGTCAATTTTGCCGTTTGCCGTGCAGAAGGAGGCGAGCTCCAGAATTTCAGGTGTAATCTCCGAGTATTTCGATGCAGCCATACAAAATCATCCTTTCTCAATGCGCCCGGTAAGGGGCAGTCTCATTTATTCGTTCCTGCAGATTGATAAGAAAATACAATATTATTATAGCAAATGAATAAAGCGCTTTGGTGTCGAATCTGTGAATTTTTCATAGGATATATTTTAAATTTTTGCAAAATTACACGATGAGGCAGAAAAGCCGACAGACATATCCGAATTCTCCGCGCCATACAAATGGATGAGAATGAAAGAGAGGGACGCGCGGATATGAAGCGGATAGCGATCAAGACGATTTGGATGCGCAGAACAGCGTGGACAGCCTGTACGGTGGCGGCCGCGGCGCTGTGCACTTGGTGCATGCTGGACAATCTCCTGCCTGTTTTTCGGGAAAACGGCAGCTTGTGGGCGCTGAGAGCTTCCGGGCTGACCGTCTCTGAAGAAGCCGAATCCACCCCTGCGCCGGGAGAGCAGGAGGAGTCGGCTGCTTCCGCTTCTCCCCCGCCCGCGCTGGAGGAGGGCGGCGTTTTATCCCCGTGGTCGGAGCCAAAGGCCGCGACCACGCCGGAGCCGGACCGGGAAACCGCCGCAGTGGCGGCCACATGGATGGGCGGCGGCGAGGAGGTGGACGGCTTCCATGTCAAGGATACCTCGGAATCCGGCGTGGATCTATACGAGGAGCTGCAGGTCGATCCCGACGTACAGGTGAAGCGGGACGGTTCGCCCGTTGTGCTGCTGTATTCCACGCATACCTGCGAATCCTTTCTGCAGGAGGATACGGACTGGTACTACACGGACGACGATTTCCGCTCCACCGATCCGGACGAGAGCATCGTCGCCGTGGCGGCGGAGGCTGCAAAGGTGATCGAGGCGGGTGGCTTCGGTGTGATTCATGATACCACGGTGCACGACTACCCGGCGTTTTCCGGCTGCTATCAGCGTTCCATGGAGACGATACAGAAAAATCTGGAAGCTTATCCGACGATTCAGATCACGGTGGACGTCCACCGCGACGCCTTCGGCGAAGAGGAAGACGGCACGCGCTATAAGCCAGTGGCGGAAATAGACGGCAAAGACGCGGCGCAGATCATGATCCTCGCCGGCTGCGATCTTTCGGAGGACCCGCTCTTTCCGGACTGGAAGGAAAACCTGCATCTGGCGCTGCGGCTGCAGCAAAAGGGAGAGTCGCTCTTCCCCGGCCTTTACCGCCCGCTGTATTTCGCGCAGCGCAATTACAACATGCACGCCTCCCACGGCTCCATCCTTGTAGAGGTCGGCACGGAGGTAAACACGATGAGCGAGGTCAAGTATTCCGGGCGGCTGCTGGGCGAAACCATCCTCGCGGTGCTGGAGGATTTGGCGGAGGAAACGGAATAACACACGCGCTTTCCGGGCATACTCATCCCGGAAGAACAAAAGCAAGGAGTCTTAAAAGATGCGCAGCCGTTTTCAGCTTCGTCCGTTTCTCATTTCGTTCCTTTGCACGGCCCTCGTGCTGACCTTTTTGATCGGCATGCTCGCCGTGGACGCCGAGGGCCGCAGGCTCAGCTTTAACGATACGTCGCCCGCAGTGGAGATCGTTTACAATACGGACGGCACGGCGGATATGCAGATCAATGCCTTTCAGATAGACCGCCGTATCAACGTGACCGGAATCGTCAAGGCATGGCACTTCGTCGCGGATTTTTTCTGCATTCCGCACCGAAAATTTCCGCAGCGGGTTGAATAGAGGAAACAAAGCTCTGCCGGAGCCGCCTTAGCGGCTCCGGCAGAGCTTTGTTTCGGGCCGTTATCCGAACCCGTTATTCTACGGTGATTTCGAGCGTGTCGCTGTAGGCGAGGGTGATAAAAAAGGTGCTGACCGTTTCCGCGCGCCCGGAGAAAACCCAGCGGCCGTCGTCCGTGAAAATATACTGCACGGTGAGCGTGCGCCGGTCATCGGGTACCCCGACTATCGCATACGTGAGATCGAGCGTATAGGAACCGTCGTCCGCCTGTGTGGCCGTGAGCCATTCCTCAAAGCCGACGCCGCCGAGGCCGTCGACTTTGGTAACGCAAAGCCGCCCGCCCTGATCCACGGCGCCGATGCTTTCAAGCAGTTCAACGGCGACGGCGCCGTCAAAATAAACCTCTGTGGCGGCGAGCAGGTCTGCGTAGGTCCGGATGTCGCCCGCGTTCGTCGGGTACAAAGGGGTCTCGCCGGAACTCGTGCGGATCGGGTATTCGGACCAGTCGCTGTAGGCCGGATCGATTTTATCGTTGCGGTCGTAAAACCAGCCGACGAAGAAGGTCCGGGCGGCGTCCAGCGCGTTTTGCAGCTCGCCCGCGGTCAAAGACGGCGCCTTGGGCTCTTCCGTAGGCTCCGGCTCCGATGCGGCGGTTTCCGGCTCCTGCGGCGCCGCGGTAGGCGCGGGGGAAGCCGTCGCGGCAGACTCCACATCAGCGCTTTCCGAAGCGGCTTTGCCGAGGGACAGCAGCAAGCTGGAGCAGCCGGTGAAGGAAAACAGCGTGGCGGCAAGCAGCAGCGCGCACAGGGCGCGCAGGAAAAAACCGGTTTTTCTGTTCATGGCGCAGATCCTTCCTTTCAAAAGACACAAAACTCATTATATACAGTATACCAGAGCGGAGCGTTTTCGGCAAGCACGGCGGGCGGGGATTATTTTCGTGAAACCGAAAAAGTTCGTGATTTTTTAACAAATGTATAGTATAGTATAAGATAAACAGAATGATGCGGGCGATTTTTGCCCGGAAAACGAAAAAAGAGGTAGATTTTGAATGGCAAAGAGACAGTTTAAAGCGGAATCCAAGCGGATTCTGGACCTGATGATCAATTCGATTTACACGCACAAGGAGATCTTCCTGCGGGAGCTGATCTCCAACGCCAGCGATGCGATCGACAAGCTCTATTACAAGTCGCTCGGCGACGGCGATACGGGCCTGAACCGGGACGATTTCGAGATCCGTATCGAGGCGGATAAGGACGCGCGCGTGCTCCGCATCCGCGACAACGGCATCGGCATGACGCAGGAGGAGCTGGACCAGAACCTCGGCGTGATCGCAAAGAGCGGCTCGCTCAAGTTTAAATCCGAAAACGAAAAGAATGAGGACATCGATATCATCGGCCAGTTCGGCGTGGGCTTCTATTCGGCGTTCATGGTCAGCGATCACGTGCGCGTAGAGTCGAAGGCCTACGGCGCGGAGCAGGCGTACTGCTGGGAATCCGACGGCGCGGACGGCTACACGGTCCGCGAGTGCGAGAAGGCGGAGCACGGCACGGAGATCACGCTGCATATCAAGGCCGACACCGAGGATGAAAAATACGGGGAATTCCTCGATACGTACAGGCTCCGCAGCCTCGTGAAGAAATATTCCGATTATATCCGTTACCCGATCCGCATGGAGGTTGAAAAGACCCGCCAGAAGGAGGGCGAGGAAAACGAATACGAGCACTATTTTGAGGTGGAAACCCTCAACAGCATGGTGCCGCTCTGGAAGAAAAACAAGAATGAAATCACACCGGAGGAATACAATAATTTCTATAAGGAAAAGTTCTATGACTGGCAGGACCCGCTGAAGGTGATCCACACGGCGGCGGAGGGCACGGCGACGTACAACGCGCTGCTCTATATTCCCGCAAAGGCGCCGATGGACTACTATTCGCGCGATTATGAAAAGGGCCTGCAACTTTATGCTTCCGGCGTGCTGATCATGGAGAAATGCGCCGACCTGCTGCCCGATTATTTCGGCTTTGTCAAGGGCCTTGTCGATTCGCAGGATCTCTCGCTGAACATCTCCCGCGAGATGCTTCAGCACGACCGCCAGCTCAAGCTGATCGCCGGACGCATTGAAAAGAAGATCGCGTCCGAGCTGAAATCCATGTGCGAGCACGACCGTGAAACGTACGAGAAGTTCTTCGAGAGCTTCGGCCTGCGGCTCAAGTTCGGCATGTATGAGAATTATGGCGTAAACAAGGATAAGCTCAAGGATCTCGTCCTGTTCAAAACCTCCTCCGGCAAGCTGCGCACCTTCAAGGAGTACGTTGCCGACATGAAAGAGGATCAGACCTGCATCTATTACGCCGCAGGCGAAACGGCGGAGCGCGCCGCGCATCTGCCGCAGACCGAGGCTGTGCTCGACCGCGGCTACGAGGTTCTGTACCTCACCGACGACGTCGACGAATTTGCGCTGATGGTGCTCCACGATTACGAGGGCAAAGAGTTCAAGAATGTTTCCGCCGAGGATGCGCGCGTGCAGTCCGACGAGGAAAAGCAGGCCGCGGAAAAGCGCGCGGAGGAAAACAAGACGCTGCTTGAAAAGATGAAGGGCATTCTCGACGGGCAGGTCAAGGATATCCGGTTCTCCACTTCCCTCAAAAACCATCCGGTGTGCATCACGACGGACGGCGCGATTTCCATGGAGATGGAAAAGGTGCTCAATTCCCAGCCGGGTATGGAGCAAAAGGTGAAAGCGGAGCAGATTCTGGAGATCAATGCCGAGCATCCGGTTTTTGAAACGCTCCGCCGCTTTGAAAGCGACGCGGATAAGCTGAAAAAATATACGGAGGTGCTGTACAATCAGGCGCTGCTCATCGAGGGCCGGTCCATAGAAGATCCGGTGGCCTATGCGAATGCGGTGGCGGAACTGCTTGCGCAGTAATACCGGATACTGAGGAAAGGTGTTGGAATGAAGCGCGGGAAAAGGGAACGGAACTGGGGAAAAATTTTTGTGATCTCCGTACTGATCAGCTTTGCGGCGCCTCTGGGGTGGCTGGTCTGGCGGATTATTGAAGGAGGCGCCGCGGACGGCGTGGGCAGAAGCCGGGAAGATTATGTGCTGATGCTCCTGCAATGCCTTTTGGGCATCGCGGCGATCCTTGTGCCGATGCGGCTGATGCGCCGGTGGGATGTGGAGATTCCCCGCGTTATGTTCCTGCTTTATATCGGCTTTCTTTACTGTGCGATCTTTCTGGGCGAGGTGCGGAGCTTTTACTATACCGTGCCGCACTGGGATACGATTCTGCATACCTTCAGCGGCGCGATGCTCGGCGCGCTCGGCTTTTCGATGATCGCGATTTTCAACAATACCGAGCGCATCCCACTGAATCTTTCGCCGCTCTTTATCGCCGTGTTTGCTTTCTGCTTTGCGCTGGCGCTGGGCGGTATCTGGGAAATCTACGAATTCACGATGGATGCGGTATTCGGTACGAATATGCAGAAATTCGCGCTGGACGACGGTACGCCGCTTGTCGGGCAGGCCGCGCTGTGGGACACCATGAAGGATATCATTGTGGACGCGGTCGGCGCGCTGGGGATGAGCATGGTCGGTTATATCTCTCTCAAGTATAAAAAAGGCTGGGTTGAAAAGCTGATGATCCGCATCGGGCGGAAAAAGCCAAAGCCGGCAGAAAAGGAGGAGAAATACTTATGAATCAGAATCCCGGGCAGCGCGGCATATATTCGCCGCCTTACGCTTATGCGCAGCCGTCTTACGGTACGGGCGGCTATCCGGCTCCCGCATGGGCGGATCCGCAGAAGCTCGAGCGAAAGGAGCTGCGCAGGGCTTCCTCCCGGCTTTCGTTTGCGGTGCTGGCGTCTCTGCCTTTACAGCTTCTGCTTACGAACCTTGCGGCGGTCGTGCTGATGCTCTGCGGCGTGAACCTGCTGAATCCGGCGCCGGGAAGCATCGGCGGCCTGCCGGCCACGGCGTATTACCTGCTTTCGGCAATCCTCTCTTTCGCCTCGATTGTCCTGCCGTTTTCCCTGTTTCTGCTGCTTGGCAAGCGGCGGCTCGCGGACACAGTTCTCGTGAGAAGGACAGGCGCGCTGAACGGCGTGCTCCTCGTATTTGCGGGCCTCTTTATCTGCATGATTATGAATATCCCGGCAAACCTGATTTCTGCGCTGCTGGAAGAAGCGGGGCTGAACGGAGCGGTGAATACGGAGAGCTTTACGGTAGGCTCCGTATCGGATCTGCTTACGATGCTGCTTTCGGTTGTGCTGGTCGCGCCGGTTACGGAGGAATTCGCCTTTCGCGGCGTCACGGTGGCGGTGATGCGCCGCTGGGGGGACTGGCCGGCGGTGATTTTCTCCGCCGTGATCTTTGCCATGGCGCATTACAGCTTTCAGGCGCTGCCGGTGGTGCTGATCGGCGGCTTTGTGATGGCTCTGCTCTATGTGCGCACGGAGAATATCTGGATCAATATTTTTGTGCATTTTCTGAACAACCTCGTCGCCACGCTGCCGATTGCGGTCGGCTATCTGTTCGGCGCTTCCGCTGCCGAAGCGGTGAACGATATTTCATTTTTCGCCGTCATCGGTTTGGGCATTGCGGCGCTGATCGTTTTGATTATCCGCCACTGTACCGGCCATCCGGTTTTTCACGGTCCGATGCGGCGCGGCAATGCGGTGCGGTATAAGGCGCTGCAGATTATCGGAACGCCCGGCTTTATCGCGTATTTCGTGTGCTTTGCCGCGATGACCGCGTTGTCGCTGTTTGTGGTGTAGCGGGGTGGCCACACGGGAATTTTTGCCGGACCGCCGCTTTATGGAGATAGCGCTGGCGCTGGCGGAAGAGGCGTTTCAGGCCGGTGAGGTGCCGGTCGGCGCGGTCGTTGTGAAGGACGGCATGGTCATCGGGCAGGGGCGGAACCGCCGGGAGGCGGAGCAAAGCCTGCTCGGGCATGCGGAAATCGAGGCGATGGCGCAGGCCGGTGCGGCGCTGGGAACATGGCGGCTCGACGGCTGTACGCTGTATGTGACGCTGGAGCCGTGCCCGATGTGCGCCGGCGCGGCGGTCAACGCGCGCGTGGAGCGGATTGTTTACGGTGCGGAGGACGAGGCCATGGGCGCCTGCGGCACGGCGGTTTCGGTGATCAGTCTGCCCAGGGTGTTTAAGCCGGCTCTGTACAAGGGCTTGCTGGCGGAGGAATGCGGCGCGCTGCTGCGCCGTTTCTTCGCGGACAAAAGAAAATGAAGATACGCTCCAAGCCCGCTGTAAAATGCGGTTTTGGCGGATGGCGCGGGTATGGCGCCGCCTCTGCATGGCCGGAGCTGGCCCTTGCGGGTGCATGACGCCTTTAGGGAAAGGAGCCGATGAGAATGAAGGAAAAGGAAAACAAACGGGCGGCCGGGCTGGCCGTGCTCGAATATCCGTATGTGTATGCGGCGTGGCATGTGGACCCGAAAGATCTGAGCCGGGTTGTGTCGGAGCGAAAGCCGTTTTCCGGCGCGCGGCGCTCCGTGGACGATTACCGTCTGTGCGGCGTATACGGAAAGACCGGGCTGCCGTATACGGTGGAGGAAATCACAGGGGAGATGTACCCGGATTTAGAACCGTATCAGGCGATCCCCCTGCACTTTGCCGAAGCGTGCCGCAAAGCGGCTTTGGAGAACAAAAAGATTTTGGTTTCCTCCGGATACTGCGCCTTTGCGCCGGCAGTGCTCGGCGGCCTGCAGCAGGCGCTTGGGCCGGAGAAAAAGGTCGGCGTAGTCTGGATCGACGCACACTGCGACAACGTCATCGTGGAGGAAAGCGACCGCTCGGACCTGCGGTTCGTTGCCGTTCCGATGTCCACGATTGCGGGGCAGACGATGCAGGACTGGGGCAGGGAATACTGCCGGATGCTGCGCCCCTGTGCGGGGGAGGAAATCCTTCTGGGCGACGGCCATTGCAGCGATACGGAGGAGTTCGGAAATCTGGAACGCGCGGGAATTCTCCGCGTGACGCCGGAGCAGTTTGCGGATTCCGCGTTCTGGCGGGCGCGCGTGAAGGCGCTTTCCGGGCGCGTGGACGCCATTTATCTGATGGTCGATGTGGATATTTTGAAATTTGACTGTATTCCCGCGTATTTCTGCTACGAGCCGGGCGGACATGACGCTGAGACCGTGATGGAAAATATCCGGGCCGTGATGCGCACCGGAAAGGTTGCCGCGTTTTCGTGCTTCTGCGTGGATTTTGACAAGTACGAACAGGGCGGGGATACGACGTACCTGAACGGCATGCGCCTGATTGCCGCCGGCTTGGAGGAATGGGCAAACGAATAAGGCAAAGAACAGCCACACGTCCCGAACCGGGAGCTTCCGGTTCGGGACGTGTATTTTTCAAAACTCCGGTACAATGGAGCGGATCAGCGGCTTTAAGCCGGTGCCGGGGTGCTCCTGCTGGCGGTAGATCTGCCCGTCGTAGGCGGGAAGATTGTTGCCCTCCACGAGCACGGGGCCGTCCGGCGTGACGCCGACGTCCCAGCCGACATAGCGCATACCGGGCCGCAGCGTTGCGGCTTTTCGGCACAGCTCCAGCGCGGCGTCGTAGCAGGGTACGCGGAAACCGATGAAGCTGCACCCCGTATCCGGGTGTATGTCAAAGTATTCGCCGGTTTTATCGGAGAGCGCCGGCTTGCGGATGACGCCGTCCGGGCAGATCAGCGCGGAGAGCCCGCCGCTTGTGGTGTTGTCCACAAAGGCGCCGCCGCGCCCGGTGCGCAGGTAGCTGTAGAGGATATGCGGCACGCCGCCGCTGTCCGTCAGCGTGACGACGCGGATCGTGTTGAGCGAGTCCGGATACAGCCTGCGCAGCGCGTCGTGCTGCGCGAGAGATTCCTCCAAAAGAAACAGCCCCCGGGCCATCCAGTCCTCGTACAGAGCTTGAATTTGGGCAGTGCTGTACGGCTCGGCTCCGCCGCTGTCAAAGCGCTCCACCGCGAGGCCGCCGAAGCTGCACGGTGCTTTGAGAAAAATAACCGGATGGCGATGCAGAAAGGCGGCGAGCGTTTTGGTATCCGCCCCGCGCAGGTCGAGGACTTCGCGTCCGAGAAACGGTGCGAAATTCTCGCAGAATAAAATTTTGTCCTCGAAAATGCGGCTGTCCTCGGGCGTGTTGACAAGCCGGGAAAGCTGCCAGTTATCCCGCATCGTGAAGAAGGTTTTCCGGTCCCGGTGGCGGCGGATATGGATGAAACCGAAAATGTAGTAGTCAAAAAAGCCGACGTTGTAGAGCAGGATGCAGAGCAGCATATCCATCAAAATAAAAATACCGGGCGCGCGCGTTTCTTTTTTCACATCGCGCACATAAACGAGCATACGGCGAAAATCGAATCTCCGGATGCGGCGAAAAAGCAGCCTGAACTTAAGCATATTCATAAACCTCACAGATGTTTTGCCGGATATGGACGGAAAACGATAGGAATTGCCAAAATCCGGTCTTTAAATACAGTATAAGACCGGTCTGTGGGGATGTCGAGGAAAAGTATTACATATTTCCTGCAAACAAAATGCAAAAATCCTTACAATTACAGATTTTTTCTCTGGCTTCTTTTCACTTTAGGGCTTATAATAAAAGTAAAGAAAAGAAGGAGTGGTTGTATTATGGCAATCGGTATTGTAAAAACGGCGACCGGTGCGGTTTCCGGTGTGGAGGAAAACGGCATCACCGTGTTTCGCGGGATTCCGTATGCAGCGCCGCCGGTCGGCGTGCTGCGCTGGCGCGCGCCGCAGCCCGCTCCGGTGTGGGAGGGTGTGCGCGCCTGCACGGAGTTTGGGGATATGTGCATTCAAAACGGCGGCTTTGTGGGCATGGACGCTTTTCTGCACCATCCCCAGAGCGAGGACTGCCTGTACCTCAATATCTGGACGCCTGCGCAGACGGCTGGGGAGGATCTCCCCGTGCATTTCTGGGTTCATGGCGGCGGCTTTCAGGGCGGCCTCGGCGACGAGCCGCTGTATCAGGGGCTTTCACTCGTGGAGCAGGGAGAGATTTTGGTCACGATCAATTACCGGCTCGGCGCGCTGGGCTTCCTTGCGCATCCTGCGCTGACGGCGGAGGACCCGAACGGCTCCGGCGGTAATTTCGGCCTTTTGGATCAGATCGCCGCGCTCAGGTGGGTGAAGCGGAATATCCGCGCGTTTGGCGGAGACCCGAACCGCATTACGATCAACGGTCAGTCGGCGGGCGCGATGAGCATTGCCGCGCTGCTGGCTTCACCGCTGACAAACGGCCTGTACAGCGCCGCGATTCTGCAGAGCGGCGGTCCGCGGCCGGAAACCAGGACGCTCGCGGAGGCACAGGCGCAGGGCGTGGCGGTGCAGGAGAAGCTGGGCTGCGCATCCATAGAGGAAATGCGCGCGCTGCCCGCCGGGGAAATTCTGGCGGCCACAAAGCCGGTGCCGGGCGAGCTGGCTTTCCGCCCCGTGGTGGACGGCTATGTGCTGCGGGAGGATCCCTACGAGGCGATCTGCGCCGGGCGGATCGGGCAGGTGCCGGTTCTGATCGGCTCCAATGCGGACGAGGGGCTTTTCGCACCGGTCAATGGCGACAGCTTTGAGGCGTTCGCTGCGGATGCGAAGCGGTATTTCGGGGCGGATTACGACGAGTTCTGTGCGCTGTACAACTTTACGGAGGAGAACTTCCGCCGTGCCGCGCTCGATATGCAGCGGGATTTTGCATTTGTCAATATCCGCCATGTGCTGCAGATGCTGGGCCGCGTCCATCCCTGCCCGGTGTACCAATACTACTTTACCGAGCCGATTCTGCTGACGAACGGCACGTTTATCGGCGCGACGCATTCTTCGGAGCTGTTTTATGTGTTCGGTACGCTCGACGTGCTGGGCGGCAGCACCGTAGAGGGCACGCCAATGGAGGTCAAGAAGGAGCGCCCGCAATATGCGCTTTCGGCGCAGATGGGGCGCTACTGGGTGAATTTTGTTCGCCGGGGCGATCCGAACGGCCCCGGGCTGCCGGAATGGCGGCCCGCCGGAGACGGCGAGTATATGCATTTCTCCGCGAATGACGTGAAGAGCGAGCGCACCCGCCGCCCCGCGCGCATCTCGTTTATTGAAAAGCACCGGCCGCAATGAGAAGAAAACAGGCATACAGAAGCGCCGCACCGGTTTTTCCGGTGCGGCGCTCGCTTACAGAGAGCTATCGTATTGACTCCGCTTTGCCGCAGAGCTTTTCGGAAACATGGCGGTTAAAGAAGTGGATAAACGGGCCGAGACCGACCGCACAAACCAGCGTACCGAGACCCACGATACCGCCGAACAGAAAAGCGATGGCGGCACAGGCCGCATCCGTGATGATCCGGCACCAGAAATAAGGCAGCGGCAGATGGTCGTCCATCAGGATGGACATGCAGTCGTACGGCGCAATGCCGAGATCCGCAGTCTGGTACAGGGAGGCGGAAAGGCTCAGAACGAGCACGCCCGCAAGCATGGTGAAAAGCTGCGGCAGCAGCCCGGTGGGGCCATCCCAAAACAAAGCGATTCCCCGCCCGTAGAGCGAAGCGAGTGTGCCGACAAAAAACCAGTTGATAAAGGTGCCGATGCCGATATATCGGCGCCCGAATAAAAGCTGGATCAAAAAGAAAATAAGCTGAACGACCAAAAGCACGACCGCGAAATCTACGCCGAGCCGGTCTGCAATCGCCATGGCCATCGCGCTGCTGGGGTCGTTGCCCATCAGAGAGATTTTGAACAGCGCTACGCCAAGGCCCATGATCAGGATACCGAAGCAGAGCACAGCGATCCTGCGCCCTTTTCCTTTTACCATTTCCATATACGGGTTCCGCCTCCGTCAATTTTCTTCCGCTTCCTTATTTTCTGCTTTCGGCGTGACGGTTATGCATACGCGCGTGGCACGCTGGTATTCCGTTTCCTCCACGGAGACGTGTAGGTTTTCAAAATCAAAGCTGTCGCCCTTCTCCGGAATGCGGTCGAGCTGCTCGATTACCCAGCCGTTGATCGTGGAGGCGTCCGCCTCGGCGTCAATGTCGAAAAAGGCGAACATCTTGTCCAGATCGGTGGAGCAATCGACGAGGTAAACGTTCTCGCCGATCTTTTTAAAGGATTCGACGATCTCGTCATGTTCGTCCCAGATCTCGCCGACCAGCTCTTCGATGATGTCCTCAAGCGTTACAATGCCCTCGGTGCCGCCGAATTCATCGACGATAACCGCAAGATGGGATTTGTTCTGCTGCAGGAGCTTTAAGAGCGTGGAGATCTTCATGGACGGCGGAATGAACTCGACGGGCTTGATGATGCTTTCGAGCGGCGCGCCGCCGCGAATCACGTAATTATGGAAATCCTTTTCGTTGATAATGCCGATGATGCTGTCGATGGTTTCCTCATAGACAGGCAGGCGGGAGAAGCCCGTCTCAATGAACAGCTGCGCAATCTCTTCGATGTCGCTGTCGGCCGCTACGGCTTCCACATCGACGCGGGGCGTAAAAATATCGATCGCCTCGAGGTCGTCAAATTCAATGACGTTGTGGATCAGCTCGCTCTCATTCTCGTTGATGCCGCCCTCATGCTCCGCCTCCTCCACAATAGTGAGAAGCTCGCTCTCCGAAATCGTCCGGTCGGAGGAAACCTTCAGGAACCTGCCCACCAGCTTTTTGATGCCGATCAAAAAGATATTGACGGGCTTGAAAACGTAGTTGAGCACGTTGATGATCGGCGCGGAGAACATGGCAAAGGCCTCCGGCGATTCTTTCGCGATGCTTTTCGGCGTCACTTCGCCGAAAATGAGGATGATGATGGTCATGGCAACCGTGGAAATCGTCGGGCCGTTATCGCCAAACAGGGAGATAAACAGCACGGTGGCCAGAGACGAGGCCCCAATGTTGACGATATTGTTGCCGACAAGTACGGATGAGATCAGTTCGTCATAGTTTTCGGCGAGCCGATACGCGAGCTTTGCGCGCCGGTTTCCGTTTTCCGCCAGATTCTTGAGCCGTATCCGGTTCAGGGAGGAGAACGCCGTCTCCGTGGCGGAAAAGTACGCCGATAAAATGACCAGGATAATGAGCGTGATGATTAACCCTGTACTGTGACTGTCCATTTGAGAAAAAATAACCTTTCTTTCCTACAAAAATTTTGCTGCGGCCACATGCCGCTCAGCATGTATGATTTATTATCATAGCATACTACGTAAAAAATAGCAAATTGTTTTTTGTGAAGGCAATGTAAACGAAGGCTGTATATGAAATGGCAAAGAACACGAAGTCTCACGAATAGGGCGGGATAGTTCTTCCGCGTTTGTTTTTATACCAGGAAGCGCAGAAAATAAAATGTCAGCATAAAGGGATGAAAGCGTGGCGGGAAAGGCATTGTAAATGAAAATGCGGGAGGAGGCTTGAAAACCGGACGGCGTTCCTGTATGATACAGGTGGATTTGTATGGCGCGGAGGGGGAGGTCGCCTGCCGGAACGAAGGGCGCAGGCGCGCCGCGCGGAAAGGTATAGGGGCATAATAAGGATGAAGCGGAAAATCAACATTGGTATTCTGGCCCATGTCGACGCGGGCAAAACGAGCCTGACGGAGCAGCTTCTGTTTTACGGCGGCGCACTGCGCGCGGCAGGGGCGGTGGACCTCGGCACAGCGCAGACCGATACGCTTGCAGTCGAGCAGGCGCGCGGTATTTCGGTCAGGACGGCGGACGCCGTGCTGGAAACGGAAAACGCGGTTGTGAATTTAATCGATACGCCGGGCCACGCTGATTTTATCAGCGAGGTGGAGCGCGCACTTTCGGTGCTGGACTGCGCCGTGCTCGTCGTCTCCGCCGTGGAGGGCGTTCAGGCGCAGACGGAGATCCTGTGCGGCGCCGTGCAGCGGCTCAATCTGCCCTGCGTGCTGTTTATCAATAAGCTCGACCGCGCGGGCAGCGATTTTAAAGCGGCGGTCGCCGACCTCAAAGAGCAGCTTCCTGCGCGCACACTGCTGTGCGTCAACCGCCCGGTGAACGAGGGCGGGCTTGAGGCGGGCGTCGTTCCGGCGGACGACTGCATGGAAAACGCCGTGATGCTGGCCGGCGACGGGGATCGGCTCGAGCACTATCTTGCAGGCGAGGCGGTTGACTTTTCACAGACCGTGTGCGCTGCGGTGGAAAACGGCGCGGCGCCGGTGCTCTGCGGCTCCTCCAAAACGGGCGCGGGCTGCGCGGAGCTGCTGGATTTCCTCTGCGCCTGTATGCCCGCCGCGCCTCAGGAGGACGGTGAGCTGTGTGCCCGCGTATTCCGCGTGGAGCACGATAAGGTTCTCGGAAAGCTCGCGCATGTGCGTATTTTTTCCGGCTCGCTGGAGCCGCGCCAGAGCGTGTGGCTGCCGCGCGCGGAGCGGGAAGAGAAGATAGGCGGAATCCGCCGCCCGCACGGCAGAAAGCAGACCGACGCCGGGAAAGCGGCGGCAGGGGAGATCGCCGTATTGTTTGGACTGAGCGAAGTGCGCGCCGGGGACGTGATCGGCCGCGGCATACCGCCGCGCGCGGAATCCGCGCTCACGGTGCCGCTTCTAACCGTCAAGGCGGAGCCGGAGAAGCCGGACGAGCTGATGGCGCTCGTTGCGGCGCTGACCGCGCTTGCCGACGAGGACCCGACGCTGCATTTTGAATGGATTCGGGAGAAAAAGGAAATCCAACTGCGCATCGTCGGCAAGATTCAGCTTGAAATCCTCGGCGAGCTGCTGCTGGAACGGTATAATCTGCGCGCGCGCTTCTCCGCGCCCTCCGTGATTTATAAGGAGACGCCGGCGCAGGCGGGCGAGGGATACGACGCGTACCTGATGCCGAAGCCCTGCTGGGCGATTCTGCGCTTTTGGATTGAGCCGCTGCCGCGCGGCTCCGGATTGGTTTACGAATCCAAGGCGTCGCCCGCGCGGCTTTTGTACCGCTACCAGAACCACGTGGAGACGGCGGTGCCGGAGGCGCTTTCACAGGGGCTGCACGGCTGGGAGGTCACGGATCTCAAGGTGACGCTTGTGGACGGCGAGCACCACCATGTGCACACGCACCCGCTGGATTTCTTCCTCTGCACGCCGCTTGCGATTATGGACGGCCTCAGAAACTGCGGGACGACGCTTTTGGAGCCGATTCTGCGCGTCCGGATGACGTTTGACCCCGCGCTTTCCGGGCGTGTGATCGGGTTGATTCAGAACGCACGCGGCATGATTATAGATCAGAGCGTGCGCAGCGGCCGGCAGAGCGTCACGTCGGAGATTCCGGTGGCGGAAAGCCTGGAGCTGCCGGTGGAATTCGCGAAGCTCATCTCGGGACGCGGCAACCTCGCCACCGCATTTTCGCACTATGCGCCGTGCCCGCCGGGCTTCATGGCGGAACGCGAGCGCATCGGCACAAACCCGCTCGACCGGGCAAAATACATTCTGGAAAAACGGAACGCGCTGTCAGGCTGAATTGCAGGAAATACGGGGTGAATACAATGATCCGTGAAATGACAATATTGGATTACGAAGCGGTTTTGACGCTGTGGATGAAAACGGGAAATATCGGCCTGAGAAGCCTCGACGATTCGAAGGCGGGCGTCGCGGCGTTCCTGAAAAGGAATCCGCACACCAATTTTGTCGCGGTGGATGGCGGCAGAATCATCGGGGCGATCCTCTCCGGGCATGACGGGTGAAGGGGCTATATTTACCACGAATAAAGAAAACACGCCGCTGTTTACGCTGTGATTCGGCGCGGAGCGTGTGGAAAAAGGAAAGGAAACAAGATTTATGAATTATACGGAAAATCAGATTGTACCCGAGCGTGCGCTGCTCGTGTCGCTTGATACCGGCGAATACGACGCGGAAAGCTCGCTTGAGGAGCTTTGGGAGCTTGCAAAGAGCGGAGGCGCGGAGCCGGTCGCAACGCTGACGCAGAAGCGTCCCGCGCCGGAAACGGCGACGTGCGTCGGCAGCGGCATGGTGCAGGAAATCCGTACCTTCTGTGAGGACAACGAAATCGAGCTGATTATTTTTGACCGGGAGCTGACGCCGACGCAGATCCGCAACCTGGAGAAGGAGACGGACGTGCGCGTGGTGGACCGCACGATGCTGATTCTCGACATCTTCGCCCAGCGCGCGCAGAGCCGCGCGGGCAAGGTGCAGGTGGAGATGGCGCAGCTCAAGTA
The DNA here is from genome assembly GCA_019422905.1 of Oscillospiraceae bacterium. Lineage (GTDB taxonomy): Bacteria > Bacillota > Clostridia > Oscillospirales > Acutalibacteraceae > Hominenteromicrobium. The sequence continues at coordinate 4,294 of JAHZCM010000007.1, read as the reverse complement.
TCTGCTGCCCCGCCTTTCGGGCAAGGGCGCGGCGCTTTCCCGGCTCGGCGGCGGCATCGGCACGCGCGGCCCGGGCGAAACGAAGCTCGAAACGGACCGCAGGCATATCCGCAGAAGGATTGAGGCGCTGCGCGAGCAGCTCAAAAAGGTGGAAACGGGCCGGCAGGAAACGCAGCGCCGCCGCAGGAAGGACGGTACGGTGACGGTTGCGCTCGTCGGCTACACGAACGCCGGAAAATCGACGCTGATGAACCTGCTCACACAGGCGGGCGTGCTGGCGGAGGACAAGCTCTTCGCCACGCTCGATCCCACGGCACGGGCTTTAAAGCTGCCCGGCGGCAAAACCGTCATGCTGATCGATACGGTCGGGTTGGTGCGCCGTCTGCCACACCATCTCGTAGAGGCGTTTAAATCCACGCTGGAGCAGGCCGCCACGGCGGATATCATTCTGAATGTCTGCGACGCTTCCAGCCCGGAGGCGCGCGTCCATTTGGACGTGACGAATGAGATCCTGCAAAGCCTGGGGTGCGGGGAGCGCCCGGTCATACCGGTGCTGAACAAGTGGGATCTCGTGGAAAACCCGGACGATGCGGTGCATGTGCCGGGGGCGGTGCGCATCAGCGCGCTGAAAAACGAGGGCATCGACACGCTTTTAAAGGCCGTGGAGGACAATCTGCCCGTTAAGACCGTGGAGATTAAAGCGCTGCTGCCGTTTGCGAAAACCGGTATCGCGGCGCAGCTCAGGCAGGCGGGCGCGCTGCTCTCCGAGGAATATACCGCTGAGGGCCTGCTCGTGCAGGCGCACGTTGAACCGCGGGAGCTGGCGCTGATCGAGCCGTACCGGATCGAAGAAGAATGAACGGATAACAGAAAGGACGGGGAGATCCCGTCCTTTTTTGTCTTCTATTCCGGCAGCATCAGGAAGTACAGCATCAGGCCATCGCCGCCCGAAAGCTCGTCGAGGACGGTTTCGCTGTAAATCAGGCCCGGCGGCGCGTCGGTTCGCCGGGCAAAGGCGTCCACAAGACGGCGCATGGCATGCTTCCCGTCCGGCGGCATGCAGCGGGTATAGACGGAAAGGCGATTGCCGGAAAGCAAGGTGCCCCCGGTTTCGACGGTGTGGCAAACGCCCTCAAAAAGGAAGCTTTCCGGGTTGAACAGCGCGCCGCTCTGCAAACCGTCGGTGATGTAATTGACGATGACCGCTTTTGGCTTTTGGTCGTACAGCTTCATTTCGATGCGGCGCGGCGCGATATCCTCCACAAAGGGCTCCTCGCCGTGCAGAACAGCCTTGTTGAGATGCGTATACGTATAGTCAATGTACCGTTCCTGCCGTGTCAGACGCGCTTTTTGCTCCTCAAGAATTTTCTTTTGCAGATCCATCTGCTCGATGAGGCTCTCAAGATCGCTGTGGGAAAGCATCGTGCGGATTTCGGCTAGGGAGAAGCCGTGGTCCCGCAGCAGGAGAATGGCGGAGACGCGGTCGGATTGCGAAATCGTATATTCCCTGTAGCCGTTTTCCCCTACGGAAGCGGGGCGGAGCAGGCCGCAGGCCTCGTAATGCTTTAAAGTGCGCGGCGTTACGCCGCAAACCTTTGCGAAGGCGGTGATATTCATCTTTTCAAAATTCATGGAAGCTCCTGTGCCCCTGTGAAGCGGGGCTGTTTCTGGTTGTTTTTGTTCGGTGTCAAAAAGGCTTTTGGCATTGCGCGGAAATTTTCCCAAAACCCCTTGACCTGTACGCTGCGTACAGGTTTATGATAGCGGAAAGAACCGGTTTTGTAAAGATAAAGATGGAAAAACCGGTCGGGCGGTGTGCAGCGCTTGAAAGCGGAAACACCGCGTGGAAAGGGGCTATTCTATGAATTTGACAAAAGGGAATACGGCAAAAACGCTGGTTCGGTTCACGCTGCCGATCTTATTTATGAATTTAATCAATCAGGCGTACAACATTGCGGACGGCGTGATCACGGCGCGCTTTATCAGCGAGCGGGCGCTTTCCGTGCTGTCCGCCACGGCGGTGCTGATGGTTGGTTACTGCCTTTTGACGGGCGCGGCGAATGCCTGCCCCGTGCTGATTGCGCAGCTCTGCGGCAAGGGCGCGCGCCGGGAGCTGCGCGGCGCGGTCTTTACGCTGGCTGCGGCATCCGTCGGCATTTCGGGTCTGCTATGTGCGGTATACGTTGTTTTTGCAGGGCAGATTGTGCGTGCTGCGCAGGTGCCGCCGGAAATCGCGGAGGACTGCGAAAAGCTGATCGCCCTCTACGCAGTTGGTTTTATACCGACGCTGCTCACACAGGCCGGCGTCGCGGTTTTAAACGGTATGGGGGATTCGAAAAATCCGACATGGATGTGTATTTCCACGCAGATTTTGAATATTTTCCTGAATCTGCTGGCGGTTCTGGTGTTTGACCTCGGCCTGTGGGGCGTGGCGGCGGCATCGGTTTTCAGCGTCCTCGTCAATGCCGTGCTGGCGTGGGTGTGGGTGCTGCGGGCGATCTGCGGGCAGGGCAGCGGCGTATACGGCTCGGCCGGGAGCCTGCGGCGGTACGGGGCGCTGGCGGTACCCTCCATGCTGCAGCAGTCCGTGATGGCGTTTGGCAATCTGATCCTGCAGGTACTCGTCAACCGGCAGGGCGTGGCGTATATCAACGGCTACAATGTGGGCGGAAACCTCAGCAACCTGCTGCTCGTGGCGCTGATCGCCTGCTGCACCGGCTATGAAACCTTTGCCGCGCAGAATCTGGGTGCCGGAGCGTACGGGCGCGTGCGGGCCGGCTTTCGCACGCTGATCGTCGTCGGCGCAGGACTGTGCGCGGTGTTGTCGCTTGTCACGGTTTTTGCCTCAGATGCTTTGATCTCCTTCTATCTTTCCGACCCGGCGGACACGGCTTTTGTATTCGCCCGGCAGTATTTACTCCTGCTGCTTCCGAACCTGCCGCTTACGCTCCTTAAATACGGCGTAGATGCCGTGTTTAAAGCGAATCTCAAGGTTTATTTGTTCACCGTATCCTCGCTGGTTTCGCTGGGCGCGCGGATCGCATTTTCTTTCCTGGCCTTTGGGGCGCTCGGCCCGGCGGATCTGGCGGTGGGCGTCGTGTTCGGCTCGGGTGCGGCGCTGGTCTTTAATCTTCTCGTTTTCCTGCCACGCCGGCGGGAGATGGGCTTTTCCCCCGCGCATTCGGCGGCTATAAATGCATAAATCGTTGTATGCACATGAATTTTATACAGGATATGCATTTAAAAATGTATATCCTCCCAGCGGCCATTGTCAAAAATTTTGAAAAAATCGGCGGTATGGCGCGAGAAATGCGCTGAAATGCACCAAATTCATTCGAAGTGAATAAATATTCATTTTTGGGGTTGATTTTTCCGAAAAACGGTGTATAATGAAAACCGTTGAAATTCCAAACGACAATTTTCCGCCGGCGGTCCGCCGCGCGGTGGCTGTTCAAGAAAGAGGTTTTGAATCATGGCAAAGGAAATCAAGAAGGTCGTTCTCGCTTATTCCGGCGGCCTTGACACATCCATCATCATTCCGTGGCTCAAGGAAAACTACAACAACTGCGAGGTCATCGCGGTTTCCGGCGACGTGGGACAGGGCACGGAGCTGGACGGCCTCGAGGAAAAGGCCATCAAGACGGGCGCTTCGAAGCTCTACATTGAGGACCTGAAGCAGGATTACATCGAAAATTACATCTGGCCCTGCCTCAAGGCGGACGCCAAGTATGAGGATTACCTCCTCGGCACCTCGCACGCACGCCCTTGCATTGCAAAGCGCCTTGTGGAGATCGCAAAGGCCGAGGGCGCGGACGCCATCTGCCACGGCTGCACCGGCAAGGGCAACGACCAGGTCCGCTTTGAGCTGACCATCAAGGCGTTTGCGCCGGATATGAAGATCATTGCGCCGTGGAGAGAGTGGTCCATCAAGTCGAGAGAGGAAGAGATCGAATACGCGGAGGCGCACAACATCCCGCTGAAGATCAACCGTGAGACGAATTACTCCAAGGATAAGAACATCTGGCACCTCTCGCATGAGGGCCTCGATCTGGAAAATCCGGCGAACGAGCCGCAGTACAACAAGCCCGGCTTTTTGGAGCTCGGCGTTTCCCCGGAGCAGGCACCCGACGAGCCGACTTATGTGACCATCCACTTTGAGAAGGGTATTCCCACCGCGGTGGACGGCGTGGAAATGGGCGCGGTCGAGCTGGTCACGAAGCTGAACGCGCTCGGCGGCGCGAACGGCATCGGCCTGCTGGACATCGTCGAGAACCGTCTGGTCGGCATGAAGAGC
>JAHZCM010000070.1:10275-10659 GCA_019422905.1 Oscillospiraceae bacterium | reverse complement strand
GTCCGGCAAAAAGTTGTCGTCGCCGTCCAGCCCCTGCAGGATCGTACCGTCATCGCCGAGGCGCTCCATCATATCCGCCAGCGCGTCATCTTTCGGGATAAAGGTGCAGTCGCTGATATTTTCAATGCTGCGAATCTGATCGCCGACCTGAATGGCCGACAGTGCCGGTAGGCCGTCCGTCAGATAAATCGTCACGCTGTTGTTGCCCTCGATTGAAGCCATCATGGAAGTGAGGTTTGCCGAGACCAACGCGGCGCAGCCCGTCAGCAGCAGGCAGGAAATCAGCACGCCGATGGAGGCGATACTCATCGTTCTGTTTTTCCAAAGATTCTTGATACCCTCCTTGAGCAGGTATCCGACATTATGAATTTTCATGGGTCTTAT
>JAHZCM010000070.1:6260-10265 GCA_019422905.1 Oscillospiraceae bacterium | reverse complement strand
TCTTATATTACCGTCCTTTCAAGCACATCTGCGGGTCAGGCTTCCTCCCGGACGCCGTCTTCTCCATCATCCGCAGGAGCGGCCTCCGTTGCCGAAAATTCCCTCGTATTCTCATATCTGCTCGCCTCGGCATCCGCCTTCTGACGCGCTTCCTTGGCCCGGCGGATCGCCTCGCGGTCCACGGTTTCCGTATCCTGGGAAATGGCTGCCGCAGGCTGCTCCTCCCTGCTGATCGCCGCCGTATCCGCGACAATCTCGCCGCTGTGAATCTGAATAATCCGCTTATGGAAATGCTTGACAAGCGAATGCTCGTGCGTAACCATCAGCACCGTCGTGCCGCGGCGGTTAATCTCACTGAGCAGATCGACGATTTCAAACGAAAGCGCCGGATCGATGTTGCCGGTCGGTTCGTCCGCGATGATCATGGAGGGATTGTTCACAAGCGCGCGGGCAAGGCCGACACGCTGGCGCTCGCCGCCGGACATCTCCGTCGGATAATGCTTCGCCTTATGCTGCAGGCCCACGAGGCTCAGAATATACGGCACGCGCTTCTTAATCGTTCTCGGCGAGGCGCCGACGACGCGCATGGCAAACGCCACGTTGTCGTAAACCGTCATGTGGTCGATCAAGCGGAAGTCCTGGAACACAAGGCCCATCTTTCTGCGGACATAGGGGATCTTACCCTTGCGGATATGGCTGACATCCTGTCCGTCAATGATGACCTGCCCCTCGTTCGGGCGTTCCTCACACGTGATGAGCTTCAGAAACGTACTTTTTCCCGCGCCGCTGGAACCGACGATAAAGACAAATTCGCCTTCCTCCACATTCAGGTTGATGTTGTGCAGCGCTTCCGTTCCGTTATTGTAAACTTTAGAAACATTGCGAAATTCAATCAAGGGTAGTCCTCCTTTGGAGATGTATAATAACCGCAAGGCCGCCGTGGCCCGTCCGGCGCGGCTGCGTCCGATATGCACCCGCTCCGAACCGGCCTCTGCCGGTCCGGCCGCCATGCTGCCTCAGACAAAACAAAAGCCCTGTTGGCTTTTAACATTATACCAACAAGGCTAGCGTTTTTAATTCTTATAAAGAATTATACGTAATTATTTTGTAATCTTTGTAACCATTTGTAACGAGCGGCTGCCGGAGTTGCCACACACAAAAGGTCAGAACTTCGAGGGATTGCTCGAAAGGTACTTTTTAACCATGAGCGCCACCTTAAAGACAATCGCGTCCTCAAACTCACGCAGGTCGAGGCCGGTGATCTTCTTGATCTTCTCCAGACGGTACACCAGCGTATTTCTGTGGACGAACAGCTTTCTCGAAGTCTCGGAAACATTCAGGTTGTTTTCAAAGAAGCGCTGAATCGTAAACAGCGTCTCATGGTCGAGCGATTCAATGGACCCGCGCTTAAAGACCTCTTTGAGGAACATGTCGCACAGCGTGGTGGGCAACTGATAAATCAGACGCGCAATACCGAGGTTGTTGTAGCTGACGATGGTCTTTTCGGTATCGAATACCTTGCCGACCTCCAGCGCAACCTGCGCCTCCTTGAACGAGCGCGCAAGATCCTTGATGCTCTCCACAACCGTACCGATACCGACGACGCAGTGTGTATAGAATTCGCTCGAAAGCGTATCCACAATGGAGCCGGCGAGCTTGTCTATGTCGCGCGGGTCGATATTGTTGCGGATCTCCTTGACAAGAGCGATATCCGTCTCGTTGATATTGATGACGAAATCCTTATTCTTATCCGGGAAGAGATTCTGCACGACGTCGTACGCGGAAACGTCCGTCTTGCTCGTCACCTTGATCAGCATGCAGACGCGGCTGACGTCCGCGTTGAAACGCAGCTCACGGCTTTTCAAATAAATATCGCCCGGCAGGATGTTGTCCAGAATGACATTCTTGATGAAATTGCCGCGGTCATATTTTTCGTCATAATACTGCTTGATGCTGTTCAGGGAAACGGCCAGCAGACCGACATATTTGGCGGCCTCAGGATCATTTCCGGAAACAAACACCGCATATTCCGGGCGCGGGCGGCTGCCAAACGATTTATACGTATAATTTCCGGAAACAAAAGCGGACGGCGACGCGATGTCTTCCGCCGTGACAGACTCCGTCACCTCACCGATCCTACCCAGCTCGCTGCAGGCAATGATAACAGAGGATCCATCTATCACGCCGATTGTACGGTCGATGGAATCCCGCATCTGATGGATGACACCCTGAAACAATCTGTTGGACATGCTTTCCTCTTTTCTCCGCCGATTCATATTCTGCCCTGCGCGGTAATCGGCGGTATCCGCACAGGAATCCATTTTCTATTATCTATACTACAGAATTCCGCGCGATTTTGCAAGCCTTTTTGAGTAATTTTTTTTCAAGTTCGTAAACCTGCACAAACGGGATGGTTATTTTGCGACAGTATTCGACCCTGTATAAATATATTTCAGCTCCGCTATCCCTTTTTGCGCATTCAACATGTGTATTTCACCGCTAAAAACAAATCCGCGCCGCTCATAAAGGCGTTTTGCGCGTTCATTTGTATTGAGGACCGTGAGAAATATCCCGGTCCTGCCGGCCATCCGCTGCACAGCAAAATGCAGCAGACGGCTGCCGCATCCCTTTCCCCACAGCGCCGAATCCACATACAGGAGCCCGATTTCACCGCTCGCCGGATGTACGCCGACGACGCCCGCACACTGCTCTTCATAAAGGGCAAAAAGCAGCCACCCCGCGCGCATCTTCTCCCGGAGCGCCTGCGCCTGATAGGCGGCCGTATGCTTATCCAAAAAGGCGCGCGTGCAGATTTTCTCGTGCGACGCGCGCCATGAAGCCGCATAGACCGCAGCCGCTTCCGACAGGTTCCCTTCGTCAACCGGAACAATCATTTTATCCTCCTCTCCGCAGCGTCAACTGCAAAAGCGGCGTCCCTTTTCAGGAACGCCGCCTTGTAGATTCTTTCAGAACAATCTCTTAGTTGAGGATCGTCTTCTCTGTTTCCTTGTCGAACAGGTGCATCTTGTTCATATCGAAAGCGATTGTGATCTTATCGCCGGACTTCGCAACGGAGGTCGGCTCAACACGCGCTGTAAGCGCATTGCCTTCGCAGTTGAGATAGAGGTATGTTTCAGCACCCATCAGCTCTGTAACTTCAACGTCAGCCGTCGTCTTGGAATCGCCGGCCTTTGCGAGGAAGTCAGGCTCATCATGTACATCCTCCGGACGAATGCCGAAGACAACTTCCTTGCCAACATAGTTCGCAATTTCAGCGTTTGCCTTCTTCGCCGGGATCTTAACCTTTGTTGCGCCGAAGGTAAGCGCATAATCTGCGCCGTCCTTTACGAGCGTAGCGTCGACAAAGTTCATCTGCGGAGAGCCCATGAAGCCTGCAACGAACTCGTTGACCGGGAAGTCATACAGGTTCTGCGGGGTATCGACCTGTTGAATGAAGCCGTCCTTCATAACAACAATTCTATCGCCCATGGTCATAGCTTCTGTCTGGTCATGTGTAACATAGATAAAGGTTGTGCCAAGTCTCTTATGGAGCTTCGCGATCTCCGTTCTCATCTGTGCACGGAGCTTCGCATCGAGGTTGGAAAGCGGCTCGTCGAGCAGGAAGACCTTCGGGTCACGGACGATAGCACGGCCCAGCGCGACACGCTGTCTCTGACCGCCGGCAAGCGCCTTCGGCTTTCTGTCCAGCCTCTTCAACGCGGCGCTTAATCTCATCCTTCGGCGTCTTTCTGAGCTTCAGGCCGAACGCCATGTTATCATACACGGTCATGTGCGGATACAGAGCATAGTTCTGGAACACCATCGCGATATCTCTGTCCTTCGGGGCAACGTCGTTGGCGAGCTGGTCGCCGATGTAGAGCTCACCCTTGCTGATCTCTTCGAGACCGGCAATCATTCTCAGCGTTGTGGACTTACCGCAGCCGGAAGGACCAACGAGAATGATGAACTCCTTGTCTTCGATGTCCAAGCAGAAATCCGTAACAG
>JAHZCM010000070.1:0-6250 GCA_019422905.1 Oscillospiraceae bacterium | reverse complement strand
GTTTTTCCTCCTGATCATGGTGATCTGGCGTCGCCTAGCAACCAGCGTGACAACCACATCCCGATTTCAATGGATTTATTATATCAGAATTCTCATTTCATGAACAGCCTTTATTTGCCCGAATTTTGCGATTTTAGTTTAGTTAAAATAAACAAAAGACAAAAACGAACTTTTCTTTTCGTCTAATTTGCTTATCTATGCTTCTGAAACACCAGCATGGCTTCTTCACGGCTCAAAACGCGCGCTTCACCGGGCTTCAGACGCTCGTCCAGCGCCAGCGCGCCGATGGAAAGCCGTTTGAGCTCTACCACCGTTTTGCCGCACGCCTGGAACATGCGCTTCACCTGGTGGAATTTCCCCTCCCGGATCTCCACCCACGCGCGGCGCGGGTCATCGGGCGAAATCTCAAGCCCGGCCGGTGCAAACAGGTTCTCCCCGCTCCGGATCCCCTCGGCAAAGCGCGCCTTGTCCGCTTCCTCCGCCGGCAGGTTCAGGAACGCCTCATAGCGCTTGACGACATGGCTTTTCGGCGCCAGCATACGGTGGGCAAAATCGCCGTCGTCCGTGATGATCAGCAGGCCGGTGGTGTCCTTGTCGAGCCGCCCCGCAGGAAACAGGCCGCGCCTGGAAAGCGCCGGCGGCAGCAGATCCAGCACGGTTTTGGCCCGGCTGTCCCGCGTTGCCGTCAATACGCCCGCCGGCTTATGCAGCATGATATAAAGATACGCATTATAGCATACCGGTTTCCCGTTTACACAGATCCGGTCGCTGTCCGCATCGATCTGCCCATCCGCCTTTTTCACGGCTTGTCCGTTCACGGTAACGGCGCCGCTCCGGATGAGTGCGCCGACCGCCTTGCGGCTTCCGATATTCTCATTTGCCAGGAACCTATCCAGTCGCATCGTTTCAACGTCCCCTTCCTGTAAGCTTTATCCGGCGGACTCCGGAGCGCTGAAGCGCGCGCTGTCCGCCGCAAAGCCATGCATAAAGCCGTTCTCCGCCTCCGAGGCTATGTCGCCGCCGATGATGCAGTCCTCGAAAACCAGCAGCGTTGCAAAGACCGTATCGTCGCAATCCGGATAATTCGTCACAATATACCGGTACTGCGTGCACTTCTCGCCCGCATACGGCTTCAGGTCAAAGCCCTGCGCATTCTGCATTGCGTTGTACGCTTTGTAGACGTCGTTGAACTCTGCCGGAATCACGACCTCACGAAAATCGACGGGCTCCTCCTCCACCGTCCAGTTGAAGGATGTGAGAAACGCAACGCGCTCCTCATTCGTCATGCCGGGATACACCACCCGCTCCGGTTCACGCGGAATCAAAAAGAGCGCACCTACCGCAATCGCAACGAGCAGCAGTACCGCAAGAATCCGCTTCTTATTTGCGCCGACAGATAAGACCATACGTACGACCATCTTCCTTTCTGTGGGCCGCGGACACCAGCGGGGTTCCAGCCTTCCGCGCGCAGCCGGAAAGCCGGGCGCCATCTTTTCGCCGCAGGCCTGAGAGTTCGGGTAAGCTCCCTCCCCGTTTGCTCATACGTATGCGGCAGGCTGCCGGTTTATTCCGCAGCGGCGAGAAAGTAGCCGCCGCGCATTTCAAAATGCAGATCATGCCCGGGACAAACGGGCTTCTCCCCCTCAAAGCGGATCGGATACTGCCGGAAGGACTCCGACAGGCCGACGCCCCGCTTTTTGGAGATGCTCTCCTTCAGCGTCCAATACTGCAGAAAACGCGCGGCCGGATCCGCCGCGGCGCGGATGTCGCAAAGCTCCTCCGGCGTGCAGACACGGCGCATCGCCGCCTCCGTCACACGCCGCATGCGCTCGCAGTCTATCCCGACCGGCCGCTCCGAAACGGCGCAGCAGACGAAACCGTCCGTGTGGCTCACACTGATATGCGGCCCACCCTCTCCCGCAAGAAACGGCTTGCCGAGCGCGGTCTTTTCGATGGCCGGGCTTTGTATGCCCCAATCCGCTGCAAGGGCTTCCGCCAAAAGCGCATAAGCCGCGTCGTGCAGCGCCGCCAAAGGCATCCCCCGCAAAACCGCTTTCGTATACAGCTTCACCGCTTCTTCTCCTCCAGCCACGCGCGCACGCGGCGCAGCGCCTCGCCGTCCCGCTCATGGCGCATACGGGGGAACGCCCGCAGCAGACGGCGCTGCATACGCTCCTGCAGCTTCGTCGTATGGCCCGCCCATTCCGCCCGCAGCAGCTCTGCGGCCTGCTGGAGCTGCTCATGCTTCTCCTCCATGGCGGCGCGGCGCTCCCCGTGTTTTTCGAGAAGCTGCTCGTGCTGCTCGCGGAGCCTTTCCTCCAGCGCGGTCCGTTCGCTTTCGGCCTTTTGCGTAAGCTCCTGCTTCTGTGCGGTGAGCTTTTCATCGGCCTGCAGCGCAAATTCGCCCAGTCCTCTGGAAAGCGCATCGCTGTCGCGGCGCATTTTCGCCGCCATATCATTGAGTCCGCGGAGATTTTGATTGATCTTGCAGATCGTCAGAACCGTAACGACGGCGTCCGTCAGGAAATACGCCGTCAAAATGCAGATCAGCACAACGCCCAACGGAAATGGAATCCAGCGCACAAGCGTCTCGACCGCCGCGTGCAGCACGCGCACGGCCACCACAACGCAGGCGCCCCACGCCACGCTGAACTGCAGACAGACATACCCGCCGATGTTCAGCGGCTTATCCGAATAGTCCCACCAAGTCGTGTGGAAAAACTTTTTGAGCGCCCAGCCGACGACCAGCTCGAGCGCGCTCGTGAGCACCATGCCGCCGAAAAAGAGCAGCCAGAGGTTATCGGAAAAGCGGCCCAGCACCACAAGGACCAGAACCATGCCAAAGCCGTAAATCGGGCATACAGGGCCGTTTAAAAAGCCGCGGTTCACGAGCTTACCGGTTCTCACCGTACAGAAAATAACCTCTATGCACCAGCCCAGGAACGAATAGATCGAGAAATACCAGAGCAACTCATAAAATGTAAATGTCAAGTTCCCATCCCCTATGCACAACAGTAATTGATACGATTATACGATGTTCCGGCGCACTTGTAAAGAATTTTGACGCATTCCCCGGAAATCCGGAGCGGAGACAAGGCCGTTCGCTTCTTTGGAAATTTGGCGTTGAAACTCGCCGCGCAATGCTGTATAATGGTCGCGGCATAATTCTTGTATAGCCTGCAAACCCGGACGGCAGAAATAAGGAGGCTCCGATGCATATTGTAATTCTAGACGGCGGAACAACCAATCCCGGCGACGTTTCCTGGGCGCCGCTCGAAGCGTTCGGCAGTGTCACCGTATACGATACGACGGCGCCGGAGCTTGTCACAGCACGTGCGCAGGACGCAGAGGCCGTCATTCTGAACCGCATCGTGATGAGCCGCAGTGTTTTGGACGCGCTGCCAAAGCTGCGCTACATCGGCACGCTTTCCACCGGCGTCAATACCATTGATCTCACGGCGGCGCGGGAGAAGGGCATTACGGTCTGCAACGTGCCTCTTTACTGCGCGGAAACCGTCGCGCAGCAGACCTTTGCGCTGCTTCTGGCTCTGTGCAATCCTGTGCAGAAGCTCAGCGACGCAATCCAGAGCGGCGGCTGGGACAGCGCCGTCTCCATGAGCCACGGCACCTGCCCGATGTTCGAGCTGCACGGCAAAACGCTCGGCATTCTGGGCTTTGGCAACATCGGCCATGCGGTCGCCCGGCTCGGCCTCGCTTTTGGAATGCGGGTTCTTGTGCACAGCCGCACAAGGCAGCCGCTGCCCGCAGGCTGCACATGGGTGGATTTCAACGCGCTCTTTGAGCGGTCCGACGTCGTTTCCCTGCACTGCCCGCTCACGGACCGCACCTGCGGCATTGTAAACGCGGAGGCGCTCGCCCGCATGAAGCCGACGGCATTCCTGCTCAACACCGCGCGCGGCGCGGTAGTCGATGAAAACGCGCTTGCCGAAGCGCTGAACGCCGGCAAAATCGCCGGCGCCGGCCTGGACGTGCTTTCCGAAGAACCGCCGCAGCCCAATCACCCCTTGCTCACCGCCAAAAACTGCATAATCACCCCGCATGTCGCATGGGCCTCCCGGGACGCGCGTTTGCGGCTGATCGGGGTCGTTGCCGATAATCTGAGGGCTTTCTTGTCCGGGCATCCGATCCATGTCGTATCCTGATTTTCAAAACGCCTTTTTTCCTGCAAGAAAGAGCAAAAGGCGAGAAAAAATCTCGCCTTTTGCTCTCTTTTGGGGAGGAGTTGTATTGAAAAGTCGCGGTAAATCCTTACCGCCGAGCTCGTAAGCATTTGTTATGCTTTTATTATAGCGATCTGAATATCGATTGTCAATCTTTTTTTAGACAATCTCCCTTTTGCCTTTCATACACAAAGCAGTTTTAATATTTATGTGCAAATCTTCCACATTTCTTTATCTTTCAAAGATGGATAAGCCCATTTTCCTTGGAAACTGCGCGATTTAGGCATTGAGCACTTCTCTTTTCAATATGCCCCTTTCCGCCCGGTTTATTCGGAAGAAATGTTTCACCGGAGGTTTTTTTGTATGATCAAAAAGAACGATTTATTTGAGGCCGAGATCACCGCTATGACTGCCGAGGGCAGCGGTATCTGCCGTTTTGAAAACATGGCGGTTTTTGTGCCGCGCACCGCGGTGGGCGACCGCTGCGTCGTGCGCGTGGTCAAGGTGCTGAAGAAATACGCCTTTGGGCGGCTGGAGCGGCTGCTTTCCCCCTCACCCGACCGCATCAGGCCGGACTGCCCGGTTTCCGCCCAATGCGGCGGCTGCGTCTACCGGCATATCCGGTACGAGGCGGAGCTTGCCATTAAGGCACAGCGCGTGCGCGACGCCCTGGAGCGCATCGGCGGGTTTCGCGATATTCCGATTGCGCCGATCCTTGCCGCACCCAATCGGAACAGTTACCGCAACAAGTGCCAGCTTCCGGTCGGTTCTGCAAAGGACGGATCCATGCAGCTCGGCTTTTTTGCCGTCAACTCCCACCGTATTGTAGATACAAATAGCTGCCTGCTGCAGTCGGAGCGCTTTGACCGGATTGCGGCGGCGTTCCGCATATGGCAGAAAACCTACGGAGAAAGCTTGTATGATGAAAGCACGCACACCGGTGTCCTGCGGCACCTGTACATACGCTGCGGTGAAAAGAGCGGCGACCTGATGGTATGCGTCGTCGCAAACGCTGCCGCGCTTCACGAGGAAGAAGCGCTTGTCTCCATGCTGCGGTCGGTGGCGCCGGAAATCACCGGCATTATCCTCAATACAAACCGCGACAGGACAAACGTCGTCCTCGGTAAAAGCTGCCGCACGCTCTGGGGCAAAGGCACAATTTCGGATACCCTCTGCGGGCTGGATTTCGAAATATCCCCGCACGCCTTCTATCAGGTGAACCGCACGCAGGCGGAGGCGCTGTACAAAAAAGCTGCCGAATACGCCGCGCTGACCGGCAGGGAAACCCTTTTGGACCTCTACTGCGGCACGGGCACAATCGGCCTTTCCATGGCAAGCGCCGCGAAAAAGCTGATCGGCGTGGAGATCGTGCCGGACGCGGTCGAAAACGCCCGGCGCAACGCCGCCCGCAATCATATTGAAAATGCGGAATTTCTCTGCGCCGATGCGGCCGAGGCCGCAAAAATCCTCTTTGAGCGCGGCGAAAGGCCGGATGTCATCGTAATCGATCCGCCCCGCAAGGGCTGCGGCACCGCGCTGATCGCGACCATCGCCGCCATGCGCCCCGAACGCGTCGTCTATGTCTCCTGCGACCCCGCCACCCTCGCGCGCGACCTCAGACAGTTCGAGGAAAGCGACTATAAAATAGAAACCGTCACGCCGGTCGATATGTTCCCGTGTACTGCGCATGTGGAGACGGTATGTTTATTGTCCAAACTTCATGCAAACCAACATATCGAGGTGGAGCTTCAGATGGATGAGCTTGATTTGACGGCTGCGGAGAGCAAAGCCACCTATGAGGAAATCAAGGAATATGTTTTGAAGCAAAGCGGATTGAAAGTCAGCAACTTGTATATTGCACAGGTAAAGCAGAAATGCGGAATTATTGAGAGGGAAAACTATAACCTGCCGAAATCGGAAAACTCCAGACAGCCGAAATGCCCGCCAGAGAAAGAAGCTGCTATAAGGGAGGCATTGGAACATTTTCGGATGATTTGATTTTGCATATTTGAGCCGTCTATCATTTCTCTATATAATGAAAGAAAAAAGGACGGTGGCGATTATGAGGG
>JAHZCM010000069.1:10037-10672 GCA_019422905.1 Oscillospiraceae bacterium | reverse complement strand
GCAGCGCCTTTGCGCCCTTTGTGATTTTTGCAATATGCTTGTTCATTCGATAATGGCCTCCACCGTCCGCTTGGACGCCAGCCCGTCCTGATACGGATTAAACTTCTGATTGAATTCAAAATGCTGCGCCGCGCCGTCATTCGACGCACAGCGCCTGATTTCGCGAACCAGCTCGTCCACGGTGCGGACGATATTCCCCGGCAGCTCGTCCGGACCGCAGTAAAACTCGTGCAGCCGGCCGCGGTAATCCTCCATGTCGCCCGTATAAAAAGATAGTGTGCGCGAAACAGCAGGATATACTCTTCCCCGAGCTTTTCCCGGAGAAAATCAAAATCCACCGGGCACCGGTATGTGTATCCTTTTTTGGGGTCGTACTGATCGTCGCGCCATGTGGGCGCATAGAGCAGGACGCGCTTTCCGCACGCGGAAAGGCCCAGCTTTTTCCGAATTTTTTCCACATCCGCCTGCGTGCAGGTAAACAGGAAATCGTTGCGCGGATAGCCGGTTTCCAGCACGGCGCGTTCCTTTCCGAGCGCGCGCAGGCCCCATGCGGACGTAAACGCCGCCGAAGCAAACGGCGACGGCGAAAGCAGATAGCGGAGCTTTTTCGCGTTCGCCGTATACCGGTCGCGTAT
>JAHZCM010000069.1:4469-9998 GCA_019422905.1 Oscillospiraceae bacterium | reverse complement strand
GTTCATCGCGTTCTGTGAATACTCCAGATCCAAGCCGAGCTTTTTGAGCGGCGTGCCGTGCCAGCACTGCAGGTAGACCTGGCCCCTGCGCGGCGACCAATGCTCGGGCACCATAAAATTAAAGATCCAGTATTTGGCCTTTAAAACGGCCGCTTCGCCCGCTTTTGAGCCATAGCGGCAGACACGGGTGCGCGGCTCCTTCTCCAGAAAACGGTATTGCTCCGGCTCTTTAAACAGCCAGACAAAGGTGAAGTCCTGAAAGCGCGGGTCGGCGCACATATATTGGTAAATCGCCTTTGGGCTGCACGCATAGCTCTGCCCGCCGTAGGCCGCGAACACGGCGGTCCTTTCCTCCGGACGGACCGCCGCCGCGCGCAGGAAAAACCGCGTGCGGTACAGCAGCGCGCTACTCTTCCGCGCAGCGATCCGGAGCGCCGGATACCGTTCCGCTATGGCGGCAAGAGCACCCCGCATAATTCGTCACTCCTTCATCCATATATCGAAGCACCAGCGTTACAATACGCCGCACATTGTTCGTATCGTTTGTCTCCACAAACTCTTTTCGAAAAGCCTCGAGCTTCTCAAAATCATACGGCTCATGAAGAATCTTGTCCAGAATTGCGCCGAAATCCTTGGAAGCGCAGTGCGGCATCTCGGCCAGAGGATCAAAATTGAGGCCGCGCGCGGCGGCGTACGCCTCCAGATCGTAAACATAAAAGTAAACCGGCTTGCGAATCAAGCTGGCTTCAATGGAAATGGCAGAGTAATCCGTAATCACGGCGTCGGCCGCCGCCATCAGGGTAAACGTGCCGAACTTCCCGCACTCCAAAAAACCCGGTGCCTCCCCACGCCTTTGCAGCCGCTCCCGGTCAAGCGGGTGCAGGCGGACGATCAGATTCACACCGGCCTTTTCGGCGGCGCGCAGTACAGGGCCAAGATCCGGCAGACCGCCCTCCCGGAAAGTGGGCACATACAGGACGTTTTTTCTGCCGCGAAGCTCCGGATACGCCGCGTAAAAGCGGCGGCGGCAGCGCGACCGGTCCATTTTCAGGATCGCGTCGACGCGCGGCACGCCAATCACCCGCAGCTTGTCCTTTGAAACGCCGAACGCCTCCGCATACGTTTCCGCCGTGCGGCGGCTGGCGCAGAGCACGCAGTCGTAATTCCTGTGCATATCCATGTGCTCGGCAATTTCTTTATCGCGGCCGGCCGGTGCGGAGAGCGTCTGTCTGCCGAACTTCTTGATCGCGCCGAGCGCATGCCAGACCTGCACGACATGCAGACAAGCCCGGTGCTTCAGCACGCTGACCGGAATGCAGTAGCCGTCGACGATGCAGACCCTCGCCGTAGCAAGCTGGGCCGCGCAGCGCAGCAAATGAAAGCCGTAGCCGAGACGCCTGAAAAATGTGTCCCCGATCTCCCGGCAGAGATATACGATCCGCACCGTGGAATCACGCTTTGCGATCTCCGCGCCGATCTGCTCGAAATCCGGGCGCAGCTTATCGGACTGCCGGCTGATCATCACGACCTTCCGCTGCACGGGGAGCAGCTTCAAAACTGCATAAACCGCCCCGTACAAGGCCTTGAACAGCGCAATCAGCCCGAACAGGATTTTCTTCTTCATTGGCAGCTTCTGACCTTTCCTCTTTCTGGTTTACAGCACGGCGGCGCCCCGGAAATCCTGTGCGCGCCGGCATTTCCAATACATGCCAATTTGTGTGAAATAATATTAAGTATAGCACAGTACTTCAAAAATCTCCATAGCTTTCACGCAAAGTTCCCAAAAACGTTAAATCTTTGTAATAAATCCGAAAAACTTTTCAGATAGAAAGACTGTATTTAGAGGATTCGCAGGTTGAAAACCGCATTTCCAATTTATTGTATTGACAGCATATATCCGCCGATTGGCCGCCTGTCTCTTGTATTTGCAACGTATATCCGCCGATTCGCCGCCTGCTTATCGCATTTGCAGCATACGTCCGCCAACATGCATCCATCGATTGGCTGCCTGCTTATTGTGTTCGCTGCGTACATCCGCGATTCACCGTCTGCTTATTGTATTTGCAGCATACATCTGTCCGTTCACCGCCTGAAGCGCAATAGCCGGACCGCGCTCTATCCTTTTTCTCAGAATTTCGACACATTTCGACACATTCTTTCCTTTTGTCTCATTTTTGCAACCAAGCAAATCGTATGCTCTGATAGAATTTAACTTAGACACCGGTGCTAAAACTGAGACAAGCAAACACTTCGACAGAAAGGAATGGAGACGCCTATGTCAAGACCCTGTGCGGCAGACGGTAAACGAAATCTGATTGCCGAACGGCTCGTCCAGCTTCGAAAGGAAAACAACCTTTCCCAGCGCGGACTGGCCAGCCGGCTTCAACTCATCGGCATAGACATGGATAAAAACGTCATCACGCGGATTGAGACGAACAAACGCTATGTCACGGATATTGAGCTGTGCGCGATTGCAAAGGTATTCAACGTGAGCTACGCCAGTCTGCTGGACCCACCCGTGTAATCCCGAGCCACCCGTATCATTAAAAACCGTGGAGGAACCGTCATGCAGAAACGATTAACCGCCCTCAGCCTGCTCCTGCTGCTTTTTCTGCTCTTCAGCTCATTTTCCGCCGCAGCCGAGGAGGCGCAGGGGATTTTTCGCATTGCCGAAGCCCCAACCACAGTGCGCCGCGGCGCATCCTTCCGCATATCGCTCTCTCCGGCGCAGGCCGGGCTTTCCGCCTTTGTCCTCTTTGTCGAATACGATCCCGGCGATATCGAACAGGCCAGCGCCGCGTTTTCCGATGCCCTCAAAGGGGACTACACCTATACCTCCGCACAGGAGGGCCGGCTTGCGGTCGTCTATACGGCGAAGGACGGAGAGGCTTTGCCCGCGGACGGACAGATCACGATCACCTTCCGGGCGAGCGCCGACGCGCTTTCCGATACGCTGCCCATCCGTTTCACGGTGACGGACGCCGCTGCGGAGGATGCGTCCGCTCTGCTCTCCGAGCCGGAGGTATTGGAGGTTGAACCGGCCTTCGCGCCGGAACCGAGCGCGGACAGCAGGCTGCTTTCCCTTACGCCGCCCGCCGGGACCCTTGTGCCCGCGTTTGACCCGGATATTTTTGAATACACACTGGACGTGCCCTTCACGAGCGCTTCCCTCGTATTCGACGTCGTACCCGCAGAGGGCGCGAGCGTCCGCGTGAACCGAAAAAATCTCGGCGCGGGCGGAAGCTCGGTCGATTTCAGCTTCACCGTCACGGCGGCCGACGGCGTGACAAAATCCGTTTACACCGTATCCGTGACGCGCCTGGAAAAGGACAGTACCACAAGCGCGGCCGGCACCGCGGCGGGAGGCACCTCCGGCAGCAGCGGACGGGGCGGCACGTCTTCCTCTTCCAAGGATACCGGGGACGCAGACGCGTCCGCCGCTTCGGACGGCGCAGACCGATACGCGGAAAGCGCAGAGAACGCGCCGGAAGGTGCGCTGCCCGGAGACGGCGGCGCGAACACGGTTTACAGCGGCGCCGGCATGGACGTTTATGCCCTGCAGGTGGACCGTTTCTCAACGGCAGCGCTTGTGCTGCTCGGCGTGGGTGTGGGCATGGCTATTGTCATCCTCGTTCAGCGCTTCGGGAAAAAGCCGGACTCCGACAAGAAAGATAAATAATCACATGGCGGACAGCCTTCGCATACTATGGGTTTGGGCCAAGCATCCCACTGTCGTTTTGCCGGCAGTGATTTTCAGAAAGGAGACGGAACGCATGGCTGAAATTCTTATGGGACAATCCTGTCCGCTCAAGGGCGAATGCAGCCCGCTGCCGGAGAATCCGGTGCCTGCAATGGCATACGTACCCTGCCAGCAATGGGGACAGACCTTTGAGCCGGAGCGTGCCCTGGACGCCGGCACGCTCTTCCCTGTTCTGGACAAACCATTTTACGGAAGGCGGGGTGAGCCGAGATGAATGAGCAATCCCGCCGTCGCAGACGCATCTCCGCGGTGCAGTTTGCTTGATGGGAGCTGCACCTCTATCTCGACTCCCACCCGAACTGCATGGAAGCATCCAAAAAGCTCACCGAATACCGGGAGCTTTACGGCAAGCTCAGAGCCGAATACGAGGACAAATACGGACCGCTGAACGAGACCTCCCGCGACACGAGCCGCTGGGCGTGGATCAGCGATCCGTGGCCTTGGGAAGCGGAGGCGAATGAATAATGTGGATTTATGAGAAGAAGCTGCAATACCCGGTCAAAATCAAAAATCCCAACCCCGCGCTCGCCAAGCTGATCATCAGCCAGTATGGCGGGCCGAATGCCAAGAGGCGAACATAAAAAACAGGGCTGTATTTCAAGCCCTGTAGAGGATATCGATGGCGTTGAGGTCTTTAAAGAAGGTTATGTGGTCGATGAACGACCGCATGATCTTATTTTTTTTCGCGCCGGAGACGGCGGGATCCTCCAGCAGCTTCAGGGCGTCACGGTGCTGCCCGGCAAAAGCCTGCTTGTCGACCGGCTGCATCCTGCGCTCGTTCAGCTTCCGCTGCAGCGCATCAATCCTGGATTTGCACGCGATTTTATTTTCCCGGTATTCCTCCAGCGTGTCGATGCCGGCCGCATAGGCCTCCTTGCAGCGTGCCAGGACATCCTGTTCACGGCGAATCTGCCCGAGCACCGCCTCCTGCTCGCTCTCCAGCTCCGCGCTGCGGTCATTTTCCACAAGGCGAAAGTCGAGGGTTTCAAACTGAAACCGGATGGCTTCCAAAATGACCCGTATTAAAACCTCCTCCCGGACGCTGTGCGATTCCGTACAGCGCCCATGCAGATAGCGCACACAGTTCATCTGTCCGCGCCCGGAACGCGTCAGCGTGCCGCCGCAGGCGCTGCACTTAACGAGTCCCTGCAGCATGTGGCCCCCTTCTTCCCTCCGTGCAATCAAATCCGCACTGCCCCGCGTCTGTTCGACCTTCTGCTGAATCAGTTTTTGGGCTGCTTCGAAATCCTGCGCGGAGAGGATCGCCTCGTGCGCGCCGTCGACCAGCATGGTCTTGTCGTTCCAGCCGTCCGTTTTGTGGTAGTCGTTCGTGCCCTCCGGCGACCAGCGCACCTTGCCGATGTAGACCGGGTTCGTGAGCACGTAGCGCACGGTCCGGTTCTCCCATGTCCCGCCGCGCTTCGTCTTGATCCCGAGGCTGTTCAGTTTTTTCGTGATGGCCATGATCGCGCTGCCGGAGAGGAAATCGCGGTAGATCATGCGGACGACCTCCGCCTCCTGCGGCTCGACGACGAGCTTTCTGTCTTTATAGGTGTAGCCGATCGGCGCGGTACTGACAGCGCCGCCCTGCCGCACGCGCTCGGTCATGCCGCGGCGCACTTCGGTCCCGAGATTCACGCTGTAAAACGCGTCGAACCACTCGATGATGCGCTCGATCAGCCCGCCGAACGGCCCTTCGATCAGCGGCTCGGAGATGCTGACGACGTCGATGCCGGCCTCCTTTTTGAGCAGCGATTTGTAGACGCCGC
>JAHZCM010000069.1:0-4459 GCA_019422905.1 Oscillospiraceae bacterium | reverse complement strand
GGCCCCCTTTCCGACCCGCGTTATCTAAAACGCGCTCTCCTCCTGGTTGCGGGCGAAACGCGAGAATTTCCAGACGAGGATGACCTCGAACGGGCGCGGCTTTTCCTTGGCCGTCGCGATCATGCGCAGAAAGCCCGGCCGCTTCTTGGCGCTGCGGCCGCTGACGCCGTCGTCGCGGAAGATGAATTCCTCCGGGATCACAATGTTGTTTTTCTTCGCGTAGTCCTGGATCAGCTTGATCTGGCTTTCAGGGCTGTAATCGAGCTGATCGTCGGTCGAGACGCGGATGTACGCCGCGCCGATTTTCTTCTGTTCCATAGCACACAAACCCTTTCCGGGCAGTACAAAACCGCCCACTTATCCCGTATGTTCGAAATAAATGAGCGGTTACGCGGATTTATGCGCGCCGCATCCGGCTGGTTTGTGGTCCCGCTCCGGCACCGTCCGGGGAGAGGACAGAAAGCCGTATGCCTGAATCAAAGCTTACGGCACAGGCCCACGGCCCTGCCCTCAATCGCCACGCGGTTGATTTCCTCGCCGATCAATACGATCGGCGGATACGCGGTATTTTCCGGCTGCAAAACAAGGCGGTCCGGATAGCGGTAAACATGCTTCAGAGTGGCTTCATCATCGATGCGCGCCGCCGCAATCTCACCGTTCTCCACATTCGGCGTTCTGCGGATTGCGACAACGTCACCGTCCTGAATGCGCGGCAGCATGCTGTCTCCCTCACAGGCCAGCGTAAAATCCGCGTGCCACACACTTGGCACATCGTCATACGTCTCGATGTTCTGCTGGGCAAGGATCGGCGCGCCGCACGCAATCGTACCGACACGCGGCAGAGAGACCGTCTCCGGCAGCGGGGCGAACCCCGGTGGGATAGCGGATTCGGATTCTTTTTCAGCCCATCCCATCAGATAGGCCGGCGTTGTATGCAGAATTTTTGCCAAGGGCTCCAAAACAGTGCCGGGTACTTTCTCAATATCGCCCTTTTCGTACCGGTACACCGTGGCGACGGACACCCCAAGAGCCGCCGCCACCTCCTCTGCGGAAATTCCCCATTCCTTTCGCTTTGCCTTCATGCGTTCTCCAGTCTTCACTCCCGCCAACTCCTTTCGTGGTTCTATTCTATCACACAATTCTCATAAATGCAAATATCATTTTCATAAATGCGAAAAATTACTTGACAGCTCCGAAAAAATCTGCTAATATAAAATTAATATTTTCGCAAAATTGCGAAACAATGGCGGGAACTTTGGATGTGCTGAGCTATATATTGAGCTATATATTCGGATCGCTCAGCAGGAGGAGCTTCCCGTATTGGACGCAGCAGGTGCACAAGGAGGCAACCACCTGCACGCCTAGTCGAAAAAGGCGAACGGTATTTCAAGCAAAGCATTTTAAATGGCGTACACCTTGTCCCCATTGGCATACTGCACAGAGTTTTTTGTCTATACCTGTCCATACAGATGGACAGGGTTATTTTTTACTCAATTTTCGCGTTTCCGCGAATTGCACTTTCGGATTGAGGGATAAAGGCTGCCACTCTCTGCAACCGGCAGCAGGTGTTCCGCATCACACGGGACCTCTCCCGCACAATGCGCATTCAGCACGAGATATCCGAAAATTCTGGAGCCCCGAAGCGGGCATGCAGTCGACATCTGCCGGCATCCATAATCTGTTGAAGCCGCATCTTCGACAGACCCTCTGCACATTGGACAAAGTATGAAAATACTCTGATGTTGAGGGGGATGATCGCAATGCGTAAGCCAATATGGATATCGGTGACCCAGCGCGCTCAGGACGGAACCACACTCTCCCGTATGAAAATCTGCATAAAGGATGAAGCCGCTCCCACGGTACAGGGAGAGAGACTGGTCTCATCAGAGCGCACAGAGCAGCACCGTGCCGCCACGCGCGCTTTCCTGCAAACAGATTTGTCATGGAACCGTGAAAATCGCTGTTGACAGAAGGCTGAAGATCTCTTGGCAGGATGGATTTAAGAAATACTTGTATTCTGAGAAAGGAAGAGAATCACACAAATGGAAAAGGAGCTTTTGGAACAATACCCCGATATTTGCGCGGAGCTGGACGAATTGACACGGGAAACCTCCACGGTTGTAAGCGACGTGGTATCCGCCTCCCGAAGTGAGGATCCCTATACGCGGCGCACCGTAATAATCCGCGGCGTACCGCCTGTGCTGCCTGAGACGGCATCACGTATGCAGGCACTCCGGCAGCAGAAAGCGGAGATCGAAGCCTTTGCGGAGGCACTGCCTTCTCCCAGAAAGCGGCGCCTCGTCCGCTGCGTCATGAAATACGGGAGAAAATGGAACATCATTCGCAGAGTCATGGGCGGAGATAAGTCCGCTGACGCAGTGCGGATGGAATTTGAAAGAATTTTCAAAAAATTTTGAAAACGTTCGTTCTGTTCGCTTTGTTCGAATATAATGATAATTGGAGATCACAGACGGGACAAACTCCCCGGCTCTTCCCTTTCTCCGGCACGAGCCTCCTGCCAAAAGCGGCCCAAAATATTTTCCGCACAGCGCATAATGCGCCGGACTGTTTTGACGACCGCTTTTACGGCTGAGGCCGCACATTTAAATTCTGCCGGAAGCACCCCGTTTACGGCACGGTGCAAACGGCCTTTAAAGGAAGGTGCTTTAAATGGCTCTTGGAGGCGGAACTTGGACAGCCCAGAATAAGGGACTGCCCGGCACGTACATCAACTTTTCGAGCGCGGCGCGCGCAAACGCTTCGCTCACGGCAGGCGGCGTAGTCGCCGTGCCGCTCACACTTTCGTGGGGACCGGAAAACACGGTGCTCACGCTCAAGGCCGGCACGGTCTCCCAGACCTGCCGCAGCCTTTTCGGCTACAACTGCAGCGCGGACGAAATGCGCGCGCTGCGCGAGCTTTTCCGCAATGCGGAAACAGTACTCTGCTACCGCTTGGGCACAGGCGCGGCAAAGGCTGAAAACGATTATGCAACGGCAAAATATGCAGGCGCGCGCGGCAACGCGTTGAAGCTCGTCATCTCTGCCGATGCCGACAGCGCGGGTTTCGTGGTGGAAACCTATCTGGACACCGCGCTGGTGGACAGCCAGACTGTGGCAAACGCGGCGGTGCTCAAATCCAACGACTATGTGGACTTTAAAGCGGAGGCAACGCTCGCGGCAACCGCAGGCACGGCTCTCACAGGCGGCAGCAACGGCTCCGCGCCGGACGGCGAGGCCTACGAAGCATTCCTCGCGGCAATCGAGGGCTACAGCTTCAACATCCTCACCTGCCCCACGGCGGACGCTTCCGTCATTTCGGTTTTCGCCGCCTTTACCGAACGCATGTGTACACAGGCAGGCGCGAATTTCCAGCTTGTTGCCTACCGGCCGCAGACCGACAGTGAGCTGGTCATCGGCGTGGATACCGCGACAACGGACGGCTTGCCGGCTTACGGCCTCGTCTATTGGGCCTCCGGCGCGGCAGCAGCCTGCCCGGTAAACGCTTCTTTGACCAACCGCCTGTACGATGGCGAGCTGACGCTCAATCTCTCCTCAACCCAGGCGGAGCTGGAGGCAGCGCTTGCGGCAGGCAAGTTTGTGCTGCACAATGTAAACGGCGAAGCGCGTGTGCTGGAGGACATCAACACGCTCAAGGCGGTTTCGGAAACGCGCAGCGAGGACTTTAAGAGCAACCAGACCGTCCGCCTGTGCCACGACGCGGCAAACCGCATCGCGCTGCTGTTCAACACACAGTATCTCGGCGCGGTTCCGAACGATGCAAACGGGCGCATCAGCCTCTGGAACGACATCTGCAAGATTTTCCAGGGCTACGAAAAATCCCGCGCCATCGAGGGCTTTGATACTGGCAGTGTGGAGGTGCTCGCCGGCGAGGGCAAGGACGCCGTCCGCTGCCGGGTGAGCGGGCTGAACGCTATCCGCGCAATGAGCAAGCTCTACATGGATATTATAATCGCATAAGAAGGGAGTTATCAAAATGGCAAACGACAAGGTATTTATGGATGCGCTCGAGGCGATCGCCGGCTCCATGGCGACGGCCTACGTGACGCTCGGCGGCGTGCGCTACCGCCTTTTGCAGCTCAAAAACTTTGAAGCAAGCATGGAAATCTCTGTGACGGACGTCCCGATTCTCGGCAAAACCGGCAAAGGCCATAAGCCCAGCGGCTGGAACGGCACATGGAAGGGCACCGCTCACTACAACCAATCTGTTCTGCGCGAGGTATGGCTCGCCTACAAGAACACCGGCGCGCTGCCGGAAATGGATATTCAGGTGACGAACGAGGACCCGACCTCCTCCGTGGGCCGCCAGACCGTAATCCTCAAGAACTGCATCTCAAAGGGCGGCATCCTGACAAAATTTGACGCTGACGCCGAAACGCTTGAAGAGGACATTGAGGGCACATTTGACGACTGGGAGATGCCGGAAAAATTCTCACTGGTC
>JAHZCM010000068.1:8437-10804 GCA_019422905.1 Oscillospiraceae bacterium | reverse complement strand
TTGCGGCCAAGCGCATTTGGTTTAAAGAATGTTTTTTATGTGGATTGCGGTGTAACTCGGCAGAAAAGCAATTTGTGATTTTTTAAAGGAAACGGAATGGGCATTTTCGCCTATTCCGTTTCCTTATTCTTTTTGGATTGACCCACCCGCTAGAGTCAGACGCTGCTTCCATGGTGGGCTGAACCGCCTGTACGATACAGTTTTTGCAAGCCGGGAACGATATGGAAGCCGCAAATTCCATCAGCCGTTTTGTTCAGGCGTTTATTCCGCATCGGAGTAAACGCCTTTTACCTGTTCTAAAACGGAATGCACGTCCATAAAATGAACCATACGGAAAGGGACAGGTGATTGAAATGGATTTCAAAAAGGCTGCGCGCCATCTCGGGCGGTTTGCGCCGCTTCTTGAAAGCGTGCCGCAGAGCATTCAAAATGAGGTTTTTGACATACGGCTCAGCCTGAATAAGCCGGTTATGCTCTGCTGCCGAAACCGAATTCTCTTCCTGCGGGCTGACGGCACGGTATCGACACTTGCATCGCAGGAAAGCGTACGGGTCACATCGGCAGATATTGAGGAAATTTTTCTGCGTCTGTGCGGGTACTCGGTTTACAGCCATATAAATGAGATCCGCAGCGGTTTCATTTCCGCCGATCGCTGTCTGCGCATCGGCATCGGCGGTACGGCGGTTTCGGAGAATGGAGAAATCAAGACCGTGCGGGACGTAACAAGTCTGTCCGTTCGCATTCCCCGGGAAATCCGCGGGTGTGCGGAGGGCCTGCTGCGTGACGGCGTGGATCTCGGCCGGGGGCTTTTGATTGCCGGCACGCCGTCCTCCGGGAAAACGACGCTCCTGCGGGATCTGGCACGTATTCTCGGGGCGGCTGGGTACCGCACCGTTGTTTTGGACGAGCGGTTCGAGCTTTTGGCGGACGGCTTTGATCTTGGCGCCTGTACGGACGTTCTGCAGGGATATCCAAAGCGGGAGGGGCTTTCCCACGCGGTTCGCTGCCTGTCGCCGGAATACATTCTTTGCGACGAGCTTGGCGATACGGATTTTCCCGCCGTACAAAAAGCGGCGTTTTCCGGCGTTTCGCTGATTGCAACTGTGCACGCGGGCAGTATTCAGGAGCTGCGGCAGCGTCCGCTGTGCCGCCGGCTCCTTGCGCTGGGCGCCTTTGAAACCGTTGCGCTGCTGCGCGGCAGGCAAATCCCCGCGGTGTGCGGACAAATTTTGCGGGCAGGTGATCTACTTGAAAACAACGGCGGCTGTCTTCCTTGTGATTTTCGGGCTGAGCGCCGGCCTGTCGGAATCCATGCGGCTGAAAATGCGTGAAAAGGAGTTATCCGTTTTTCTGGATGCGCTTGTCTCGCTGAAAAGCGCCGCAGCCTATACGGCCGGAGACCTTTACACGCTGCTGGAGCTGTGCCGTGAAAACGCGTTTCTCGCGCAGATCGGGAAGGAAGCCGATATCCGGGCCGCGTGGGTGAAGGCGTCAGACCGGTTCTTTACGCGACGTGCCGACCGGGAAACGGCTACCGCCTTTATCCAGGGCTACGGAAAGACAGATCTTGCAGGGCAGCTCGCCTATATCGGGCTGTTTGAAACGCGTGTGCAGGCGGCCCTGCAGGCGGCGCGAAGGGAAGCCGAAGCGAAATGCAAGCTGTATGCCATGCTGGGATTGTTTTCCGGCACCGTGACAGCGCTGATTCTGATTTGAAAACAGAAAGGAATTTGAAGCTGCTATGGATGTGGATCTGATCTTCAAAATTGCCGCTATCGGCATAATTGTTGCCGTACTGAACCAGCTTCTGATCCGTTCGGGACGCGAGGAGCAGGCGATGATGACGACGCTGGCGGGCCTGATCGTTGTGCTGATGATGATTATTTCCGAAATCAGCACGCTTTTTGATACGATCAAGTCGGTCTTTGGACTGTGAACAGCGTCCTTGCCGTTTCTGCCATAGCCATTTTTGCGGCGGTATGCGGCGCGCTGATCAAAAAAGGAAACCGGGAAATTGCACTGCTCTTTTCCGTAGGGGCTGCGGTGCTGATTTTCCTTTACATTCTGCCGCAGGCAAGCGAGCTGGCGGAAACCATCTGTGCGCTGGCAGAGGTGTCCTCTATGTCGGAGGTACTCGGCGTGCTGCTCAAGGCGCTGGGTATCGTACTGATCGGGCGGATCGCCATCGGGATCTGCCGGGACGCCGGGGAAAGCGCTCTGGCGTCCGGTGTGGAATTTGCGGTGAAAATGGCGGTCCTGCTCGTATCTCTGCCGCTCCTGCAAAGCCTGCTCGGCATCATACAGGAAGTTTTATCATTATGAAAATACTGCGCAGAATTTGTCTGCTGCTGATTGTGGCTGTCCTAT
>JAHZCM010000068.1:7040-8427 GCA_019422905.1 Oscillospiraceae bacterium | reverse complement strand
ATATCGGGGACGATATCTATGCTGAAAGCGGTGCGGACCGGCTTTCGGAAGCGCTGCCGGAAGAAGCGCGCTTTCTGCTGTCGGAATCCGGTATTACGCCGGATTCACAGGAGCCAGATGCAGCGCAGAGCTTTTTTTCCGCGCTTTCCGGGCAGATCCGGGATCAGCTCACGGAGCCGGTTCGCGCGTTGCTTCTGCTGATTGCAGTGATCGTTCTCTGCAGGATTATCTCCGAGTGTGCGGCCGATTCACTGGCGCATACGGTCAGCCTCTGCGCGGCTTTGGGCGCGGCTACCGTTTTACTTCCACCGATGACGGCCCTGATCGGCAAGACCGCCTCGGTTGTGCAGGCGGTCGGCGTTTTCCTGATTGCCGCTGTGCCGGTCTATGCGGGGCTGCTGGTTGCCGCGGGAAATACCGTAACCGGCTCCACCTACGGCGCGCTGACCTTAACGGCGGCAAACGGCATAACCGCGCTTGCCGCAAATCTTTTCGTGCCGCTTTTGCGCGTGTTTCTGGCGCTGTCCGCCGTGTCGTCCGTCACGGCCTTCAACCTGAAAAAGCTGACGGACGCGCTGTACAAGGCGATGAAGTGGATCCTGCTTCTCGCCGTGACCGTATTCACCGGTATTCTTTCGATTCAAACGCTCGTATCGGCGCAGTCCGACGCCGTAACCGGAAAGGCGGCAAAAATGATTGCTTCCAGCGCAATCCCGATTGTCGGCAGCGCGTTCGGCGACGCTTTTTCGGTTCTCGGTGCAAGCGTGGGAATGGTGAAGTCGGGCGTAGGGGCCTTTGGCATTCTGGCCTCGCTGGCGATTTTCCTTCCGATTTGTTTACAGGCCGGCGTGTGGCTTGCCGTCTGCTTCCTGTCAACGCTTGCAGCGGAGCTGTTCGATCTGCCGAAGCTCGCGTCTTTTCTCGACGGCTGTGCCACGGCGCTGAAACTCTTTTTGGCAGTCGTTTTCAGTGTTGGGTCGGTTTCTGTGGTTACGGCAGCGGTTCTGCTCTGTGTGCGAGGTGCGTATGCGTGAAATCTATACTTTGGTTCTGTCGGTCTGCGCTTTGCTGCTCGGCGTGGAAATTCTGGCGAATCTTTTTCCGGAGAAGAGCGGGTCACTCGTCCATGCCTTTGCCGTGCTGGCGGTCGTTTTATCACTGGTCGGCGGGATTTTTAATATCGATTTTGATTCCGTGCTGGCCAATACGGATTTTTCCCTGTCCGCCGACACGGAGGAGGCGGAACCGCTTTATGCGAAAACGGGTGTTGCGCTGCTGCGTGAACGCCTGTGTGCCCTTCTGGATGCCTCCGGCATCACGGTGGAGAACGGGGAGGACGGGGTGGAGGTTTGGTATACGCAGGACGATGACGGAAGCATCCAGATCG
>JAHZCM010000068.1:591-7030 GCA_019422905.1 Oscillospiraceae bacterium | reverse complement strand
ATGCGGTTTTGCGCAGCGCGCTGACCGAAGCCGTTCCTTTAGAGGTCTTTACAGCATAATGCAGAGAGGAGAAGCATAAAATGCAGGAGAAATACAAGGCATTGCTGAAGAGCGGGAAGCTCACCTATCTTTTAATCGCCGTCTGCGTACTTGCCGCCGCTGTGATTATCTTTCTGCCGGGAGAGAAAGCGGAGGAGACAGACCCCGTACCCGCCGAGACGGAGACTACCGCGGAGGCATATGCGGAGGCGATTTCTGAGCGCATCGCACAGATGGTTTCGGCCATTACAGGTGAGTCCAATCCGCATGTGACCGTGACGCTCAAATCCATGGGGGAGACAGTCTATGCGACGGAGGACCGGCAGAGCGAGCGCAACGCGCAGGAGTACAGCGGCGATTCGCTGAATAAAACACAGACGGACGGAGACACGGAGCGGACTTATATCATCGTCAAATCGGCTGACGGCTCCCAAAAGCCGCTGGTTGTCACCAAGACCGAGCCGGAGATCCGCGGCGTTGTGATTGTCAGCCGGATGGGCGGTGACGCGAGAATGCGGGAGCAGATTACGCAGGCCGTAAAAACTGCGCTGGATTTATCCTCCACACAGGTATGTGTGACGGGGTATTCGGAATATACATGATACAAATCATGATCGGAGGACAAAGCAATGAAATACGGAAAAAGACAACTCATCCTTGCATCCCTTGTTCTAGCCTTAGGCGCGGCGGTATACCTCAACTGGCAGTTCGCCGGCACCACGGTGCAGACGGACAAAGAAACCTCGGAGACCTCCAGCGCGCTGGGCGCCGCGCAGCTTGTCAACAACAGCTATGTGGAAACCGTATCCGACAATCTGGAAGGTACGGACGATAGTCTTCCGGATTTTGAGGCCACACCGACGGAGGGCGAGGCTTCCGAGGCGGCGGCTCCGGATGCAGAAAAGCTTTCCGATGCGCGCATGACGCGCCAGACAGCCCGGGACGAGGCCGTAGAGCTACTGGAGGATATTCTCGCGGACGCAGAAGCGGATTCCGCCGTTAAAGAAGCGGCTGTCAGCGAGGCTTCCGCGATTGCGCAGAATATTCTGAAGGAAACGAACATCGAAAGCCTGATACAGGCAAAGGGCTTTTCCGAGTGCGTCGCCTACATCAACGGCGATACCTGTACGGTCGTTGTAAACGGCGATATGGAGGATGCGCAGAATGTACTGATCGTCCGCGATATCGTCGCTTCGGAGACGGGCCTCACGGCGGATCAAATCAAGATCATTTCCGCCGCTTAACCGAAAGCCCCGCCTTGCAATTTCCGGCACGCCATGGTATAATCAAAGGCAAACAACGGCGTGTTGTGGGTGAAGCTTGAAAACCTCAGATCAGCTCGGCGCTCTGCGCCGTACTTGCGCATGGACTGCCCGCCGTTTGCAACACGGCGGGTTCTTTTTTTGCAAGAGCCCCGGGAAAGGAAACAAATCATATGAAAACAAGACATGAATCCAGAGAGCAGGCGTTTACCCTGCTTTTTGAGAAAACTGTAAACCAAGAGCCTATGGAGGATATCATCGAAATGGCGGTGGAAGCCCGCGGCATCGAAATGGACGAATACTCCAGAAAGCTGACGATGCTGGCTGAGCTGCATATGGAGGAAATCGATGCGGAAATTAAAGCCAACCTGCGCGGCTGGAGCCTGCACCGCCTTTCCCGTATGACGCTTACGATTCTGCGCATCGCCGTCTGTGAGATGAAGTTTCTCCGCGCCGAGGATGTGCCGGTCAGCGTGTCCATCAACGAGGCCGTGGAGCTTGCAAAGGTCTACGGCAACGAGAAAGATTCGGCTTATGTGAACGGCGTGCTTTCCAGCATTGCGAAAGCTATGGAAGAGGCGGAGCATGCTTGACGGCTGCGCGCTCGGACTGGACACGAGCAATTATACGACGAGCGCGGCGCTTCTGGAGCACGGCGAAATGCAGAGCTGCGGCAAGCTGCTGCCGGTTAAGGCGGGGGAAATCGGCCTGCGTCAGAGCGATGCGGTATTCCACCACACGCGTCAACTGCCGGAGGTTTTTGGTCAGCTTGGTGAAAGGGTGAGCCGGGCGCAGGCCATCGGCGTTTCATCCCGCCCGCGCGATGCGGAGGATTCCTATATGCCGTGCTTTTTGGTCGGCATCGGCGCGGCGGAAATGCTCGGGCAGGCGCTTTGTGTGCCGGTGTACCGCTTTTCCCATCAGCAGGGGCATATTGCGGCGGCGCTGTTCTCCGCAAGGCGGCTGGAGCTTTTAAAGCAGAGCTTCATTGCATTTCATCTGTCCGGCGGCACGACGGAGGCCGTCTTGGTAACGCCCCGTGATTCGGAAAAGATTTTTTCAACACAGCTTGTCGCGCGTTCGTTGGATTTGAAGGCCGGGCAGGTGATCGACCGCATCGGTGTGATGCTCGGCCTGCCGTTTCCGGCCGGCCGGTATCTGGATCCGCTGGCCTGTGCCTGTCCGGAAAAGATAAAGGTACGCGCTTCGATGAAAGGCGCGGATTGCTCGCTCTCCGGTGTGGAAAACAAGTGCCGCGATTTGCTCGGACAGGGTGCTTCAAAGGAAACGATCGCCGCCGCCTGCATGGCCTACGTCATCGCTTCGATCGACGGCATGTGCGCGGCGCTTTCAAAGGAATACGGCGAGCTGCCGGTTCTGTTCTCCGGCGGCGTGTCCTCCAATTCCATGCTGCGCGCCCAGATGACGGAAAAGTACGGCGCGATTTTTGCCGAACCGCGTTTTTCTTCCGACAATGCGGCGGGAGCCGCGGTGCTGGCCATGCTCAAAAAGGAGGGATTTTGATGCGGGTTCTGTCAATTACACAGATCAATTTCTTTTTGAAGTCCCTGATTGAGGGAGACGGGCGGCTGACGGATATTTACGCGGCGGGGGAAATCTCCAATTTTACCGACCACTACCGATCCGGGCACCTGTATTTTTCTCTCAAGGATGAAAAATCCGTTTTGAAAGCCGTTATGTTTTCGAACGCTGCGCGGCGGCTGCGCTTCAAACCGAAGGACGGTATGCGCGTGATTGTGCGCGGGCGGGTCTCGGTTTATGAGCCGAGCGGGCAGTATCAGTTCTATGTCGAAGAGATGCAGCCGGACGGCCTCGGCGCCCTGAGCCTCGCCTTTGAGCAGATGAAGGAAAAGCTCTTCAAAGAAGGGCTGTTCGATGAAAAATATAAAAAGCCGATTCCGCGCTTTCCCGCGCGTATCGGCATCATCACCTCGCCGACAGGAGCCGCCGTGCGGGATATGCTGAATATCCTGTCGCGCCGCTGGCCTGCGGCAGAGCTGGTTTTTTGCCCGGTGCTTGTGCAGGGCGAAGGCGCACCGGCGCAGCTTACGGCGGCTGTGCAGGAGATGAACGCAAAGCGCTGTGCCGATGTCATTCTGATCGGGCGCGGCGGCGGCTCCGCGGAAGACCTCGCCGCCTTCAACGACGAGACGCTGGCCCGGGCGATTTTTGCATCCAAGATTTCGATAATTTCCGCCGTCGGTCACGAAACGGATTTTACGATCTGTGATTTTGTCGCCGACCTGCGCGCGCCTACGCCGAGCGCGGCGGCAGAGCTGGCGGTCCCGGATCGCTATGAGGTCTGTACGCAGTTGGACATGCTTACAAGGCGCATGAAAAATGCGGCGGAAAACGGCATCAACGACCGCAGACAGGCGCTTGACGCGGTTGTTGCGTCGAAAGTCCTGCGCGATCCGCAGGCGATGCTTCGTGCGCGGCAGACGGAGCTGCGCGCGGTTATGCAGGCCTTAAGATCTGCGGAACAGCACCGCTGGATGCAGGAAAAAGAGAACCTTTCGGCGTTATCCGGCCGTCTGGACGCAATGAGTCCCTTGAAGGTCATGGCGCGCGGCTATGCCGCTTTGTCCGATGAAACGGGCGACCCTGTGCGCAGTGTGCGCGACGTGCAGATCGGCGATACTGTCCGTGCCCGGCTGGCGGACGGCACGCTGCGGTTAACGGTTACGGAGGCGCAGGAGGAAGCGTAAATGTACTGTATTTTGGTTACCGGGATGCCTGCGGCGGGAAAGAGTACCATGGCGCGGCAGCTTTCGGAGCGTCTGGCGCTTCCCGTCGCTTCCAAGGATACGATCAAGGAGCTTCTGTTTGACACGCTCGGCTTTCGTTCCCGCGAAGAAAAAGTATCCCTCGGCGTCGCGAGTATGCATATTCTGTATTATTTTGCGGAACAACTGATGAAGATGAGCATGCCCTTTATATTGGAGAATAATTTCGAGAACATTTCCAAGCCGGGAATCGACACGCTTCTGCGGCGATACGGCTATACCGCGATTACAGTCCTGCTGACCGGCGACTACCCGGCGCTTTATACGCGCTTTCTGGAACGCAACGGCAGTCCGGAGCGGCACCGGGGCCATGTCGTGAACCGCCGCTATCCCGAAGACCCGAATGATCCCGAGCCGGGCGCTTCCGTCACGCTGGAGCAGTTCGTTGCCGGCATCACGCAGCGGGGGATGGACAGCTTCACGGCGAACGGCCCGCGGCTTGTGATAGACACGACGGATTTTTCCCGCGTGCGGATGGATGAAATTGTCCGGCAGATTGATTGTCTGCGCGACGAGATACTGGAAAATGAAAAAAGGAAGTGCAATTGTAATGGCCAAAAAGAAATGGAGCTTTGAGGACGCTATGGCGCGCCTTCGCCAGATCACGGAGACGCTGGAGCAGGGCGAGGTTTCGCTGGAGGAATCGGTCAAGCTGTTTAATGAGGGCACGGAGCTTTCAAAGCTCTGCTACGAGACCTTGCAGGCCGCCGAGCAGAAAATTACGGAGCTGTCGCAGATCGGCGACTCCGCGGAGGAAGCGTAAAATGGCAGGACAGTTGGAAAGAATCGAGGCTGCCCTCAATCGGTTTGTACCGGAAACGGACGCACTGTACAAAACCGTAACGGACGCCATGCGCTATTCGCTTTTAAACGGCGGCAAGCGCGTTCGCGCTGTGCTGACGCTTGCATTCTGCGCGCTTTGCGGCGGCGGCGAGGAGACCGCGATGCCGTTTGCCTGTGCCGTCGAGATGGTGCACGCCTATTCGCTGATTCACGATGATCTGCCCTGCATGGATAACGACGATATGCGCCGCGGAAAGCCCTCCAACCATAAGGTGTACGGAGAGCGCTATGCGCTGCTTGCCGGCGACGGCTTATTGACAAAAGCCTTTGAAACGGCGCTGAGCGAGGAAGCCTTTCGCGTCGCCGGAGCGGAACGCGCCGCAAGAGCCGCGGCAATACTGGCAGAGTGCGCCGGAGAGCGGGGAATGGTCGGCGGTCAGTGTATCGACCTGGAAACGGAAAATCAAAGCGTTTCTCTGGAGGTTCTGCGCGCAAAGGATATGGGAAAAACGGCTAACCTGATCATGGCAGCTTGTATGATGGGCTGCATCGCCGCCGGTGCACAAGCGGCGCAGATTGAAGCGGCCGAGACATACGCACTGCATATCGGCCTTGCATTTCAAATCCGGGATGACATTCTGGACGTCACCGGCAGCGCCGAAGAGCTCGGCAAAAATATCGGTATCGACGCGCAGAATAACCGCTGTACGTATGTATCGCTGCTCGGCCTTCAAAAGGCGCAGACGCTTGTAGACGAGCACACACAGGCGGCGATTGAAGCGCTTGATGCCTTTACAGGCGACACGGCCTTCCTGCGCGGCTTTGCCGTGCAGCTTGCAACGCGCAGCAAATGACGCGCACACTCACCTTCCTTGTGCCGCCGGAACACGCGGGGAAGGATGTCCGGTGCTTTGTGCGCAGACAGCTCGGCCTTTCCGCACGTGTACTGACCGCCTTGAAGTACGAGGGGGAAATGCGCTTGAACGGTCAGCCGGTTCGCAGTGTCGATCTGCTCCACGCAGGAGATGTGCTGACACTGACGCTTGTGGACGAGCCGGGCCGGTACACGCCCGCCGTATCGTCGCTCCGTGTTTTGTGGGAAAGCGAGGACTTTCTGGTGCTCGATAAGCCGGCCGGGATGCCGGTGCACCCGTCGCCCGGGCATGATACGGACAGCGTACTGAATGCTGCGGCATGGTATTTTCGGGATATTCCGGATTTCGTTTTCCGGCCGCTTTACCGGCTGGACCGCGATACGACCGGCGCGCTGGTGCTGGCAAAAAATAAATTTGCGGCCTGCGCGCAGCTTGAAAAGCGGTATTTTGCCGTGTGTGAGGGGGAGACGCCCGAAAGCGGGCGTATCGATGCGCCGATTGGGTTGAAGCCCGGACACACGATAGAGCGCTGCACGGGAACCGGTGCGCCGGCGGTCACGGAATTTCGGCGTATCCGTACGGACGGAAAACACAGCCTGCTGGAATTCCGGCTTCTGACCGGACGCACGCACCAGATCCGCGTGCATATGGCGAGTATCGGGCATCCTGTTGC
>JAHZCM010000068.1:0-581 GCA_019422905.1 Oscillospiraceae bacterium | reverse complement strand
GGTGGGTTCATATATCCTGCCCTGTATTGGCGGTCGATCAAACGGTCTCTGCGGATTTCAGCCCGGAACAAAAGCGCCTGTTTCCGAATCTTTTTGGGCAATAAAAATTCCGCCGACGTACGTTTATCGGCGGAATTCCCGCTTTTCGTTATTCTGTGTCAGTGTGAATCAGGCGGTCCAAAAGGGAGATCAGCGTCAGCCGTTCATCGTCATTCAAATCGCGCGTGACGCTTCTGGCCCAGTCGTGCAGGTACCCCCGAATTACGGGTACCAGCTTTTCGCCCTCTTCCGTCAAATAGAGATTGTTCTCTCTGCGGTCGGTTTTTCCGGTTTCACGCCGGATGTACCCGAGCTCTTCGAGCCGCTTCGTCCGGCGAGCTACATTGCACTTATCGATGTACATATGGGAAACGATGGCATCCTGCGTTGTACCCGGGTTCCGCGCGATATAAAGCAGAATCATATGCATTGCGCCGATAAAGCCGTAGGGCTTTAATCGCTCGCCCATGAATTTATTGCGCTGTCGGTGCAGATATGTGACGCTTCGGCCTAAAAGGCGCGGAAATTCCTGAAGAATGTCG
>JAHZCM010000067.1 GCA_019422905.1 Oscillospiraceae bacterium | reverse complement strand
TACTAGAGGAAAACAAACAGACTATAGGAGGAATGAACTATGGATTCAAGGGCCTACAACCAGTATCTTGCCGCAATCAAGGCAGCCAATGACTGCGAATATTCCCGCTCCAAAGAAATGCTGCGGAAAATTTATGCCGACATGGTGTCCCAGTACGGTGCAAGCGACAGCGATGTGCAGTACCTGTACCGTCAGTTTGCGCACAATATCTGAGGAAGCGCTGAGCATTTCGCCTGCGGCTGAAACAAAATCCTCTGTTTCCGGCGTTTGTTCTCATTATTTAGCGCTTTCTTAAGTCCTTATTGTTTTGAGGAAAAGAGGAGGTAGTAATGGAATTTTTTGACATGGTTATCATTGCTGGGCTGATTATCCTGGTGATTTACCTTTTTCGGAAGAAAAAGACTGGGAGCACGGCAGGTCAGAAAAGCGTCCAAAGGACGCAGAAGCCTGAGGATGCGTATAGTGATCCTTACAGCTATGATAATTGGTATGGAAACCGTTATCCTACACCCTTGTCTGCGTTTGAGATGCAGACAATCGCCGAGAAAGTGGATGCGATTTATATGGATTGGATTCGTGACAGAAGCCAGGATCACAGGTCTGCCGTCATATGGCTGAATCATGATTCGGTCAAATGGCGTGTGGATCGCTATACAGAGCGTACGGTTCCCTATTCCCACACCATCAGTTGTCAGGCCGACCGGGAGCTGCTTGCAAACTGTATTTTGCATTGGCTTCGGGAGAAGCATCCGAACGATGGAATTGCGGTGCAACTGTATCTGGATGGAGATTCCCTTATTCTTCCCACCAATTGATGGGATGTAGAAATTGAAAACCGATGGACGGATTTGCCTTTCACAGCAATCCGGACATCGGTTTTTTTTGACTTTTCATTCATCTTGTACACGGTGCGCGCATAAAGGAACACACATGGAGCGCAGAGCTTTGCGCATCTGCACTGCGCGGGCGGACTTGCGCCGGATTATAATTCTTTTCCGGAAAAAACGGCATTTTCAGCCGTGCGGCAAAATGCGCCCTGTTACCGGACGATACGGTGCCGGCACATCCCTGTTTTGCCGCATTCGTGGCAGGTCAGCCGGCGTCTTGTAAGCGTATGAGCCCCTTTTACATATTCGCCCATGGTGGGCACAAAGAGCGATTTACAGTACGGACACTCAAAGTAGCCTGCTTTGACCTCAAGCGCGGCAGCCGCCCCTATTCCCGCTGCCGCTGTTGCAGCGGCAAGCACGAGCAATGCAATGCGCGCAATCACCGGCAAAGCCATGTGGGCCGCTATGACCGTAAGGGAGCAGACCGCGATGATCGTAATCACGCCGCAGATGACGGACAGCGCCATTCTTTTCCGGTTTTCCTCATTTTCCTTCATCAGGTTCATCATGTTTTCCTCCGCTTTCTTTTGATAATCGGCCCCGGAGACCCTCGCGCCCGTCAGAAGGTCATTGACGGTTATGCGCAATGCGCCGCATAACGGCAGCATAAGAGAAACCTCCGGAAGCCCTTTTCCACATTCCCACTTGGAAACCGTCTTATCGCTGATGGGCAGCGTTTCGGCAAGCTGTCTCTGCGTAAGACCTTGGGCCTTCCTTGTTTCGGCTATGAATCTGCCGATTTTGATTTGATCCACCATTTTCCCTCACCGCCTTTCTGTCTATATTGTACGCGGCGTGCGCGTAAAGGAACACACACGGAGCGTAGAGTTTTGCATATCTGCGGAGCGCAGGGCCGGTTTGCGCCGAGGTTTTCCAAAAAAAAACGGCGAATTTTTGAAGCGGCGGGGCGGAGACAAACAAGCGCGGACGGAAATTTCCGCCCGCGCCGATGCTTATATTATTTTTTGGACGCCGCTAAATCCTCCGCCGCAACAAATAAGCTTTTTCGTAGCCGCGGTAAAGCAATGCCCGCCCAAGCACACGTAGTACTTCGTATCGCAGCGAGACGTTGTGCCTGCGCTTACTCGACCTCGCCGGCAGCCTTTGCCGCCTCGATGACCTTCTGCGCCACATTGGAGGGCGCCTCCTCATAGCGGACAAACTCGAAAGTAAAGTTGCCTCTGCCCTGCGTGACCTGACGCACATAGGTGCTGAAATCGTGCATTTCAGCCATCGGAACCTCAGCCTCGACCACCTGATAGCCCGCAGTTGCCGGAGACATGCCCAGCACGCGGCCGCGGCGCTTGTTGACCTCCCCCATGATATCGCCCATGTTGGCGTCCGGCACCGTGGCTTTCAAGTCGCCGATGGGCTCGAGC
This sequence comes from Oscillospiraceae bacterium, assembly GCA_019422905.1. Taxonomy (GTDB): domain Bacteria; phylum Bacillota; class Clostridia; order Oscillospirales; family Acutalibacteraceae; genus Hominenteromicrobium. The sequence goes on along the minus strand of JAHZCM010000067.1, from coordinate 8,535 downwards.
AGAACCGGATTCGCCTGCGGCATACCGTTTTTGTAAGCGATGGTGGCCGCCATCTTGAACGACATTTCGCTCGAGTCGACCGGATGGTAGGAGCCGTCGTACAGCGTGGCCTTCAGGCCGACGACCGGGTATCCGGCCAGGGGACCCTTTGCAATGCAGTCACGCAGACCCTTTTCAACGGCGGGGAAGAAGCCCTTCGGCACCGCGCCGCCGACAACGCGCTCGGCGAATTCAAGGCCGTCCGCGTCGCACGGAGAGAATTCAATCCACACATCGCCGAACTGGCCGTGGCCGCCGGTCTGCTTTTTATGGCGGCCCTGCACGGAAACGGTCTTGCGTATCGTTTCACGATACGGAACGCGCGGGCTGCGCAGCGTGATTTCCACGCCGAACTTCGCCTTGAGCTTGGAGACGATCACATCCAGATGCTGCTCGCCCATGCCGCTGATGACCATTTCCTTCGTCTCCGTGTTGTTGACAAAACGGATGGTCGGGTCCTCTTCCGCAAGGCGCATGACGCCCTGCGCGATCTTGTCTTCTTCACCCTTGCTCTTCGGAACAATCGCCATGCTCATTTCCGGAATCGGGTACTCGATGGGATCGAGCGTAACCTTGCGCATCGGCGCGCAGAGCGTATCGCCCGTATTGACGGAGGAGAGCTTTGGGATCGCGCCGATATCGCCCGCGCAGATCGCCTTGACGTCCTCCTGTTTCTTGCCGCACATCATAACGGTTTTGCCGATGCGCTCCGCGTTGCCGGTGCGCATGTTGATAAGCGGCGTATCTGTGGCGATCTTGCCGGAAACCACCTTCACGTAGGAGAGCTTGCCGATAAACGGGTCGGCGACGGTTTTAAAGACGATGGCGGCCGTTGCCGCGTCCTCATTGATGCTCAGCTCAACCGGATTGCCGTCCACGTCCACAGCGAGCTCGCCGCCCTTGTCGGCCGCGCTCGGCGCGAGCCAGCACAGGCCGTCCATAAACTGCTCCATGCCGCGCATCAGCATGGCGTCGCCGCAGAATACGGGAGAGATCGTGCCGCGCTTAACGCCCTGCGAAACGCCGATGATGACCTCCTCCGGCGTAAATTCCTCGCCGGAGAAATACTTTTCAAACAGCTCGTCGCTCGTTTCGGCGACGGCCTCGTAAATCGCGGTGCGCAGGCCCTCAAGGCGCGCGCCCATATCGGGCATCGGCACCTGGACCGGCTTGCCGCCGGAATAGTCGTAAGCCTTGAATTCCAGCATGTTGATGTATTTGTCGGCCTTGCCGTCCTCAAAATACGGGACGACGATCGGGCAGACGGACGGGCCGAAGCTGGCCTTCAAATCTTCGAAAACCTTATAGAAATCGGAGCCTTCATCGCACAGGCCGTTGACAAAGAAGATCTTTGCAAGGCCGCGCTTATCGGCCGCGGCAAATGCTTTTTCCGTGCCGACGGAAACGCCGCTCTTGCCCGCAAGAACGATGACGACGGACTCCGCCGCTCTTGTCGCTTCATACAGGCCGCCCTCAAAGTCAAACAGGCCCGGGGTGTCCAGCAGGTTGATCTTCTTGTTTTTCCATTCGAACGGTGCGACCGCTGTGGAAACCGACGTCTTGCGGCGGATCTCCTCGGGGTCGTAATCGCAGACTGTATTGCCCTCGCCCACTTTACCGCGACGGTCCGAAGCGCCTGCAAGATAGAGCATTGCCTCTGCGAGGGAGGTCTTGCCGGCGCCGGAATGGCCGGCCATTGCTACATTGATGATGTTCTTTGCCTGATACGTGTTCATGGAAACACCCCTTATATGTATATTTCACAATTTCGTTTGAGATTGTAATCTTAATTATATATCAAATTTCACAGGAAATCAATCTCTAATCACAAATTATACAGATATTCTATTTTGACACAGCGGCGTATATTCATGTTGCACATAAAAGAACAAGCCTCTTACCGCAAAAAAGCGGCGCATGTGCCGAAAAATAAAAAAATCCCGCACAGCCCGGAAGAGCGGGCGTGCGGGGCGCGGTTACTGCACCATTTCCCGGCCGAGAAACGATGCGGCAAGCTTTGCGAGACGGAGATTTTCCTCCGGCTCGCCGGGGCTGGCATTTTCCCCTTTGATGAGCATCAGCATACCGCAGATGTCACCGTCGCTGATAATCGGGAAAACGGCGTTTGCGGTACGCAGACCGCCGTCGGCGGCGAGCACCGTGTCCTCGCCGGAGGAAATGAACGGCTTTTTCCTGCGCATCAGCTCTTCGATCTGCTTGGAAACCGGCTTATCGAGCAAATCCTTTTTGGGGATGCCCGCCGAAGCAACAATGCGGTCGCGGTCGGAAACCGCCACGCCGGCGCCGCACATGGCGGAAACACATTCGGACATATGCTGCGCGCTTTCGCCCAGCTCGCCCAGCGGCGAGTATTTGCGAAAAATAATGCCGCCGTCCTTGTCGATGAATATCTCCAGCGGCGTGCCCTCGCCGATTTTCATGGTGCGCCGGATCTCTTTCGGAATGACAATTCTTCCGAGGTCATCCATCCGGCGCACGATACCTGTTGCCTTCATATCTAATTTCCTCCATTTATTGTACTTTTCGAATCTGGAAGTAGTATCTGTCAGCGGAGGAATTTTATACGCCTGTCCTTTGCCCGTTATTTCCGGCCTTTTTGCGGCTGGGAAAGAGCGGAATCCGTTGTACGGCGGCGACGTGCGCTTTCCGGATTTCAATTTTATTTCTTTTAGAATTCGGCATGAAAAGGGCCGTGGAGATTTGTTATGTAAACTCCACGGCCCTTCGTTTTCTTGCGGTGCACACAATGCTGCGTGCGGCTTTATCCTGCGGTCTGCCGGCCTATTCCGTGCGTGCTTTGTTTATCGGCGCATGCCGCGTTCCGCCTGAAAGCCGTCAGCGCCGGGCTTAAGGCAGTGTCCGGCCATGCCTGGACTGGTGCTTTGCATTTTACCATGCGAACAAAACGTCAAGCGTATTCGGTTGGCCGTGCGTTTTGCCGCGGTTCTTAAAGAGCGGCCTTTTCTACAGCTCTTCAGAGGGGATCGTTCTTTAATGAGTATGCTTTGTGAAAAATTCAGTTATATTCGCCGCCGGTAACGGAGGTAACAATCCAGCACCCATCCCGCTTCTCAAACATCACGGTGCAGGGGCTGCCGCTCTCCTCAAACCAATAGGAATCCAGTGTTACGGTGCAGGCGGCGCCGGTCCTATCGGAAAGCGCGGCGGAATCCAGGTCGAGATGCTGCTCGCCGTAGCCGCGGCTGCCGTAAACCATATAGAGCTTCCCGTTCATTTCGAGGAATTCATTCGGGAAAAGAGCCTCAACAACATCGGGCGCCATATATTGCTCCAAATACGCGCGCGCCTCCGCGTTCGTCTTGAAATTCAGGATTTCATACAGCGTGGCGTCCGTGGGATCCGTGGGATTGCTGCGGTCGACCGCGCTCTGCAGAACCACGTCGACCGGCGCTTCACCGTCGATCATGGCCTGCGCGCTGGTATAAACGCGGCTGTAGGGCGTATCGCCAAGCTCCGCGCCGCAGGTTTCGGCATAGCACCGGTTGATCAGGTCCAGATGAAACCGAAGCTCGCTGAGAAGCGCTTCGGGAGACTGCGTGGCCTCCGGCATTGGCTCGGCGGTCGGCTCCGAAGCTGCGGCCGGTTCGGCCGCAGGCGTAACCTCCGGTGTAGGCGTGGCTTCCGTGCTTCCAAGCACGGAGCTGACGGTGGCGCAGCCGGTGAGCATCAGGAATACAAGGCAAACAGAGATTGCGGTAAAAATCTTTTTCATACGGATTGTCCTTTTAGCTGAAATTTCTGCTTTTCAGTATAGCACCGTGCCGAAGGGTTTGCAAGCAGGGAAAAAGATGGCCGAGGGACTGGAAAAGCGGCGGCGGGTGTGTTAGAATAAAGATAATAACGTGCGGCTGTGCGGCTTGCACCGGCGGCCGTTTGAAAAGAATTCAGAGAGGATTGGTTGCAGGATGGTATTGGAAAGAGTAACGCCGGAAAGCGTTGGCATTCATTCAGAGGGTATTCTCGATTTTATCGAGCTCGCAGAGCGCAGGGGACTGGAACTGCACAGCATGATGCTGCTGCGGCACGGCAAGGTCTGCGCAGAGGGCTGGTGGAAGCCGTATAACCCGGATTCCCCGCATATGATGTTCTCCTTCACGAAGGCGCTGACCTCCACGGCGATCGGCTTCGCGTGGCAGGAGGGGAAAATTGCGCTCACAGACCGGCTGGTCGATCTGTTTCCGGACAAGCTGCCGGAAAATCCGAGCGAAAACCTGCTGGCCTGCACGGTGCGTGACCTGCTGACGATGTCCTGCGGGCACGAAACGGAAATCGACACCTTCGATGTGGAGCAGCCGGACTGGATTCGGAATTTCCTCGCGCACGATTTCAAATATAAACCCGGCACCTGCTTTATGTACAACACGGCGGGGACGAACATGCTCTGCGCGGCGCTCAAGCGCCGGACGGGGCAGGACCTCTTCGAATACCTGACGCCCCGCCTGTTTGAGCCGCTGGGCATTTCCAACATCGAGTGCTTCCGCCTGCCGGACGGCGTCGAGATGGGCGGCGCGGGCAGCCGGCTCAAGACCGAGGACATGGCGCGGTTCATTCTGTTCGTCTCCCGGCACGGCATGTGGGAGGGCCGGCAGCTTCTGGATGCGGCATGGTTTGATCTTGTATCCGCGAAGCAGGTGGAGACGCTCAGCGCGGTCAACAACCCGGAGAACCCGGACTGGCGCGCCGGCTACGGCTTCCAGTTCTGGCGCTGCGTGCCGGAGCACGTATACCGTGCGGACGGCGCGTTCGGCCAGTACGGCGTGGTTTTTGAGGATAAGGACGCCATTCTGATTTTACAGAGCGCATCCGCCAACCAGCAGGAGCAGCTCACCTGCGCATGGGAGGCGCTTCTGCCCGCGATCACGGACGAAGCGTCGCTGCCCGAAAGCCCGATGGCGCACGTGCTGAAGCACCGTCTGGAGCGCGCGGAAATCCAGCCGATGCTCTCCATGCGCAACGCGTGGTCGGAGCAGGAAGTCAGCGGGCGCGCATACGCTCCCGTTGAGGAAATGCAGGGCCTTGCCGATTTCATCGGCGGCATCTGGCTTGTAGCGCCGCAGGGTGGCAAAACGCTGGCGCTGCGTCTCGATTTTGCGAAGGACTGCGCGACCCTGACCGCCGAGCAGGACAACGGCACGTTCGCCGTGGAAATCGGCCTGAACAGCCATTTCAGAAGCTGCATGCTCTGCGGGCGCACCTACGGCGCGGTCGGGCGCTGGCGCAGCGACCGCTGCTTCGAGGCAGAAATCCGCTGTGCGGAGTCTGCCGGCGGCAGGCGCATGTGCTTTACCTTTGACGGTGACACGCTCACGATTGAAAGCGCATCGACCCTTCCGATTTCCGGCGGCATTGCCGATAAAGGGCCGCAGACCTACCGGCTTCAGGCGAAATAACGGAAAATCCGCAACAGGCAGGAAACCGCCCGAACGCCGTGAGATATGGAGAGCTGCTCCGGCAATTATGGTTTGGGCGGGGTAAACGGGAAGATGAAAGACGCTATGCAGACGGTTTGCCGGGCGCACAGCGTCTTTTTGTTGTGCCGAGGTGTAGATACGGCGTGTTTCAGCGGCCAAAGAGCACGCAGCCTTCGGTACAGGCGAGAACCCCTTGACGGAGCGGCACATTGCCAACAGGCGTTTTCCCGCTTGAGTATGCGGCCTTACGGAAGACAGACCGGTGGGATTTGAGCGGCAAAGCGCCGAGGCGGGAGAGGGCGGCCGCACAGGGCTGCGCTATCTGGTGAAAAGAGCCGCCGCACGGAAATGCTGCCGGAGAACCGTAAATTTACCCATATTTTGCTTGACACAGCATAGAATCCCGCGCTACAATTTAGAAAAAGATGAGGAAGGGATATGACTTTATGGCTGATATCAAGGCCTTTCACGCAATGCGCTACACCAAAGCGGCAGGTACGCCGGAGGAGCTGACCTGCCCGCCCTATGACATCATCAGCGAGACGCAGCGCGCGGAATACCTGGCGAAAAACGAACACAATGTCATTCGCCTTGAGCTGCCGAGAGGCGACGACCCTTACGCCGACGCCGGCAAGACGCTCCGTGCATGGCTCTCCGACGGCACGCTGAAGTGCGATGAGGATGCGGGCATTTATATCTATGAGGAAGAATTTCTCACGGCGGTGGATCACGGGGAGAAGCGTTCCCTCAAGGGAATTGTGTGCTTGGTTCGCGTGGAGGATTTTGCCGCAGGCGTCGTCCTGCCGCACGAGGAAACGCTTTCCAAGGCCAAACAGGACCGGTTTAATCTGATGCAGGCGACAAACTGCAATTTCAGCCAGATCTATTCCCTCTATATGGACGAAACCGGTGAAACGCAGCGCCGCATCGACCGGCTGTCCGCCGGCACGCCGTACTGCGCGTTTTCAGACGGCCTCGTTACGCACCGCCTGTGGATCGTCAACGACAAGATGGCGCTGGAGGCATTCCGCAGCGATTTTGCGGCCCGGAAGCTCTATATTGCCGACGGCCACCACCGCTATGAGACCGCGATCAACTACCGCAACTACTGCCGCGAAAATGCCGTTTGGGCGCCGGGCAGCGAATTTGTGATGATGATGCTCGTCGATATGGCGCATCCCGGTCTTGTCGTATTCCCGACGCACCGCCTTGTGCGCGGCCTTCCGGCGTTTTCGCCCGAAAAGCTGCTGGCCGGCAGCGAGGCGTATTTTGAAATTTCGCGGCTTGCGGATCAGGCGGAGATCGAGCCCCGGCTTCAGGCCGATTATGACGCGGGCAAAAAGAGCTTCGTATTTGTCTATATGCAGGACGGCGCGCCGGCCTTTGCGCTGCTCACGCTCCGCGATCTCTCCGTGATGGCGGAGCTGATGCCGGAAAAAAGCGAAGCTTCCCGGCAGCTCGACGTCAGCGTGCTGCATACGCTCGTGCTGGAGCGCGTGCTCGGCATCGACAAAGAGAACATGGCGAATCAGAAGAACCTCACCTACACGCGCTCGCTCGAGGAGGCGCTCGAAAGCGTCGCATCCGGCGAAAGCCAGTGCGCGTTTATCCTGAATCCCACGCGCGTGGAGGAGATCGGCGCCGTCGCTGCCGCAGGCGAAAAAATGCCGCAGAAGTCGACGTATTTTTACCCGAAGCTCGTCACCGGTCTCGTGATGAACAACCTCGAAGCGCCGCTTGAGGACTGAGATGAACTCCGAAAAGGCCCGCTGTGCGGAATGACAGGCCCCCTCCATGATGGACAGTTTTGATGCTTTTCTGTCTCTCGTAAAGGGAGCATATCGCCAAACGCGCGGCAGGCCTGTTTGTTTTGCGGAAAAGGTTTGACTATCGGGTGAAAATATGCTATACTTTTGCAGTCATGGAACAGGATATTGGGCTGTAGCCAAGCGGTAAGGCAACGGACTTTGACTCCGTCATCCCGTGGGTTCGAATCCCGCCAGCCCAGCCAGGTTTAGTGGTCAAAAATGAAACCACCCCGAAAAAAGCCCGGAATTCCGGGCTTTTTTCGCGTTTTCAGGACCAAAAAAGGCCCGTCACAGCGTGCCGTTTTTGAATGAAACCGCACCACACTGGCGGGATTCGAACCGACGTAAAAGCGTCACATAACCGAATAAGCACCAAACCGCAGGCCGGGATTTTTCCAAAATTTCGACTCCGGTCCCATCTTTAAAAAGAATACAAAAAGAAAAAATGACCCCTGTCTCCGATTGGAGAACGGGAGTCATTTTCATAGCGCCCCTGCAATCTCTACTCGCCCGTCGAACGGTCATGCCGCTCATTCTCAAGCTCCTTCTTACGCTTTCGATTGGCACGGATGTTGATGATGAGCGCAACAACACTCAAAGCAACAGCAACAATGGAGAGAATCAGAGAGAGAAGCTGCATGTCAATTCCACCATCCGGTACCTTTGTTACCACTGGCGTAAGTTCTTTCAAAGGCAGGCTATCAAGAGCCTCAAACAGTACCAAGCGATTTCATCCTCCATTTCCTCTTCTGGGATGCCGTAGTAGTTTGAGATGGCCGAGGTAAAAACCACTTTCCGGCTTGACTTCGATGAACTCATCATTGTCGCCAAGCAGAAAAAAGACCTTTTCGTCATACAATCCGGTCATCACTTTTGCCGTTTACGAGGTACCAGCATGAATTTGGACGCCGTGTGAAACGGCTTTATGCTTGGTATTAGTATATCATTGACATGACCGCCCTGTACATAATTGTCAACAAAACGTCAATGCTTTATTACTGGATAAAGCGCAACGTCCCACATCGGTCGATTCAGACAGTTACAATGCCCGAACGCTGAGGTTCCGGGATGCCGCCGCTCAGAGCCGTGCGCGGGGAGGGTCAAAAGAGAAAGGATGATGAGGTTTTCTCAAAACTTCAAAGATTTATCAAAGCGAGATCTGAAACATCAGATCTCGCTTTTTTGTTTGGTGCCTTTAGGCTAAACCAAACCCCTGGTACAGCCAGGGGTGAATA
>JAHZCM010000066.1:6058-11024 GCA_019422905.1 Oscillospiraceae bacterium | reverse complement strand
CGCGGTTGTAAACACGGATGCGCGGCTCCACGTTCTGCAGCATCTCGCAGACTGGAAAAAACTCGCACAGCGACGAGCCGACGAAAACCGTCTCGCCCTTTTTTGCAAACGCATTCAGACAGCGGAAATTCTGCACCTTAATTTCAAAATCCGTCATAAAAAGCTCCTCTCCGGAAAATCTCAAAGCATGCCGTTCAGCCGCAATTCACAAGCGGCCCGCCTATGCCCCGCCAGATTCGCATGCAGCGATGCTCCGAGATTTTTTAATTTTTTCCATAATAGCACAAAAAGGACTTTGGCGCAATCCATATTCTGCACGTTTTGCCAGCTTGATTTTCCCGGGAATGATGGGTATAATATTGTCGTATATTAACGCGCTACTGTGTGAAACCAGCCATTTAAAACGCCGGTTCGGTATCACGCCGGTGCAATATCCCATAAAAGCGGTAAAAGCAGATAACGATAAGCATAAGGACTGGTGAAGCAAATGAAAATTGCAGTATACGAAATGCGCACGGACGAGGCGCTGGATTTTGAAGCCGCTGCGGCGCGCCGCGGTGCGGAACTTTTCCGTTATACGGAGCCGCTGACCTGCCGGAATCTGGACACGCTGAACGGCTGCACCGCCGTGACGACGCTCGGCCGCACCCGGTTTGACCGCGCATTGCTGGAAGCCGTGGCGTCGCGCGGCGTGCGGTATATCTCCACCCGCACCATCGGCTACAACCACATCGATCTTGCGGCGGCAAAGGCGCTCGGTATCAAGGTATGCAATTCGAACTACGCGCCGACCGGCGTAGCGGACTACACGATCATGCTGATGCTTCTCAGCCTGCGCAAATACAAGCCCGCCCTGTGGCGCATGCAGGTCAACGACTATTCCCTCGCAGGGCTGCAGGGACGTGAAATGAAGGATCTTACCGTCGGCATTTTGGGTACCGGCAAAATCGGCGCGGCGGTTATCCGCAATCTGAGCGGGTTTGGCTGCCGCGTGCTGGCCTGCGACGTGCGGGAAAGCCCGTCGCTCAGCGGTTTGTGCACATATGTCGATTCGGATACGCTTTACCGCGAATGCGATATTCTTTCCCTGCATATGCCGCTTCTGGAAAGCACCCGCCGCATCATTAACCGGGACACCCTCTCCAAAATGAAAGACGGCGTAACGCTGATCAACTGCGCACGCGGCGAGCTGATGGATTTTGGCGATATCATCGCGGGTATTGAAAGCCGCAAGATCGGCGCGCTCGCACTCGACGTTTTTGATAAAGAGGAGGGCATTTATCACGAAAACCGGCGGGACGATATCCTCGTCAACCGCGATATGGCGTATCTGCGCCAATTTCCAAACGTGATTATGACCCAGCACATGGCGTTTTACACGGACGCCGCCGTGCGCAGCATGGTGAATTGTGCTATTGACGGCCTCTGCGATTTTGCGGAAACCGGGCACACCGAGACCGAACTGGTTTAACGGCAAACGCCCGCCGCTGTCCCTTTGGGAATCCGCGGCAGGCGTTCAATTTTCTATGGCATCAATCAGGTATTTTTTCAGCGCCTCTGTGCGCGCAGGATCTGTTTCCCGCATCTCCCGCCCCGTGTACCATGCGTCCAGCGCGTCGAGCACAACCGGACGCAGCGCTTCGGGCACATGAGACGCCGTCCAGACGCCCGCCTCGTATTTTGAGAGAATGCGCCGTTCTATCTTGTACGATAACACGCGTCCGAAAATCAGGATATTGCTCGCAAAATAGCGCGGCTCGTACGCATGGAAGTCATAATCCTGCACGTCCGCCGCGATAGACTGCCAGAAATCCGCCTCCGGCACCGGCGGAAATACGGCGTCGATCGCTTCTCCATACAGGCGGACGCCGCTCTGGCGCGTCAGCTTGACGTGGCAGGCGATATCCGGATCCTCAAAATCCGTGTCGAGCAAAAAATGCCCGCCGATTTCACCGGAAAGCATCCTGAGGTAGCGCGCGGTCCAAAAATCGCTGTAATGGAACTGGCACCTCGTCGGATGCCGCCACGGTTCCAGATCTGCAAGGCGAATTGCGGAAAGCTCCAGCGGGCACGGCCTTTGGTCCGCCTCCATGATTTTCTCCGCAAGCGCCAGCCGCTTTTCTCGCGTCAGGCGTTCCCGGCAGACGATCAGCAGGTCAAGATCGCTCACGCCTTCCCGAAACGCGCCAAGCGCGAGGGAGCCATGTATGTATACGCCGATTAGATCTTCACCGAGCGTCTGCTTCCAGATTTCCGTCACGCGGTCAAGCTGCGCATGCACGCGTTTGGAGATCGTATCATAATTTTCAAGCTTCACAAAACGCCCTCCTTTTCTGCCAGTATACCATACGCGGTGCCGGAAAACCATAGAGGAAGCGAAGCCCTCCGAAACGGAAAGCCTCGCTTCTTTTGTCATTTTTTCAGGTTATACGTGCGGACAAGGCGGTCCACATCCTGTTCGGAATGAATTTCATTCTCATGCTCGGTCAGGTATTCCTTTACCTCATCCGGCAAGTCGCTGAAACCCGCGCGCCAGTCAAAAAGCGCGGCGCCGAGAACCAGATTTTCCGGCCCCCAGTATCCGTTGCCGCCAAAACCATTCGGAAACATAAAATCACCCCCGACGCTATTGTGAGCGCCGGAGATGAAATCATACTTGGCAAAGATTACTGCTGAAGCGGCTCGAAAAACTTCGAATGGATGGCCGCAACGGCTTTATCCGTATCCTCTTTATCGATCAAAACTGAAATTTTGATCTCGCTCGTGGCAATCATCTGGATATTGACATTGGCCTCAAACAGCGCCTCAAACATATCCGAAGCGACGCCCGGATGGGATTCCATACCGGAGCCAACAATGGAAACCTTTGCCACATGATCGTCAAAAACGACGCTGCTCGCGCCAAGGGACTCCGTATAGGATTTGAGCATGTCGATTGCAGCCTCCATCTTGTCCTTCTCCACCGTGAAGCTGATGTCCTTCGTGCCGTTTCTGCCGATGGACTGCAGGATGATATCGACATTGATGTTTTTCTGCGCCAGCTTCGAGAAAATACGGAACGCAAGACCCGGCTTATCCGGAACGCCGATAACCGAAATTCTGGCAATATTGTCGTCCTTTGCAACGCCGCTGATGAGCATTTTTTCCACGTTGGTAACCTCCTTGACAATCGTTCCCTTCGCCCGTGTCAGGCTGGAAAGAACCTCTAACTCTATGTGATATTTCTTCGCCATTTCCACGGAGCGGTTGTTGAGCACCTGCGCGCCGAGCGTGGCAAGCTCCAGCATCTCGTCATAGGAGATGACGTCCAGCTTTCTGGCGTCCGGAATCTTCCGGGGATCCGCCGTATAAACGCCGTCCACGTCCGTATAGATCTGGCACAGATCCGCATGCATCGAGGCGGCGATCGCCACCGCGCTCGTATCGCTTCCGCCGCGGCCCAGCGTCGTCATATCATCGTACTTGTTGATGCCCTGAAAGCCCGTGACGACGACAATGTTGCGCCTGGAAAGCTCCGCGCGGATGCGCTCCGGATCGACGCGCTTAATGCGCGCGCTGCCGTATGCCGTGGAGGTGGAAAAGCCCGCCTGCCAGCCGAGCAGCGACACGACCGGATAGCCGAGCTGCTCGATCGCCATCGCAAGGAGCGACGCCGAGATCTGCTCGCCGGCCGTCAAAAGCTGGTCCATTTCACGCTTGGATGGGTTCTTGTTGATTTCTCTTGCCTTTTCGATAAGGTCATCCGTCGTGTCGCCCTGTGCGGAAACAACGACGACAACGTCGTTTCCCGCCCTGTATGTCGAGGTGACAATATCGGCGACGTTGAACAGCCGCTCGGCGTCGCGCACGGATGTGCCGCCGAACTTCTGAACGATCAATGCCATAATGAAACACATTCCTTTCTGCGGGGCAAGCCGCACACCCTCTGCCTTGCGGTGCGCTTCCCCTTTATATCCCTCTGTCTGCGAGCTGTGTGCCGCAAAGGAAATCACTCAATAATGATCTTCGCACCCTCCGGGTCGGCGTGCAGAATTTCAACGCGCCACCCGCAGACGCCTCTGTCCTCCAGATGGGAGGCGCAGTTTTTGCCGAAGTCCTCGGCCCCGGCGGTATCGATCATCGAAATGATGGTCGGCCCGGCGCCGCTGACATATGTGCCGAGCGAGCCAAGCTCATAGCTCATGCGGAACACCTTGTCGTAGTTGTCGATCAGGCCGGAGCGATACGGCTGGTGAATCCTGTCCTGCACCGCGACGCGCAGGTTCTGCAGGTCGCCGGAGAATAGGGAGGCCGTCATCAGGCCGGAACGCGAGAGGTTGTAAACCGTGTCCTCGCGGGAATACGACGCGGGCAGCACGCCGCGCGCCTTTTCCGTTTTCAGCTCAAACGGCGGGATCATCACCGCAAAGCTGATCTTCTCCGAAACCGGAACGCTGACGCTGTACACGCGCTTTCCCTCCATGGCAGAGGCCACAAGACCGCCGGAAATCGCCGGGCTGGTGTTATCGGGGTGGCCCTCGATCTGCGCCGCGAGATTGATCAGATCGGTCTGCGAAAGCGGCGAGCCGAGCATGCGGTTCGCGCCGAGAATGCCGGCGACGATACACGCCGAGCTGCTGCCCAAGCCGCGTGCCATCGGGATATTGTTTTCCTGAATGATGCGCAGGCCCGGAAGCTTCTTGCCGCAAATCTCATACAAATGCCGCGCCGCCCAGTAAATCAGGTTGGATTCGTCGGTCGGCACCTTGATGTCGTCCGTCGCAGTAATTTCGAGCGCGTCCGCTTCCTCCATCCACACGCGGTTGTGCATCGTCAGCGCAATCCCGAGCGAGTCGAAGCCGGAGCCGAGATTGGCGCTGGTGGCCGGAATATCGATTCGAATCATAGCGTTCGCCCCTTCTCTCAATAATCGGAAATCCGGATGCGGTTCAGCACGCGGACGCCGCACGTCTCAAGCTGCCGCAGC
>JAHZCM010000066.1:420-6048 GCA_019422905.1 Oscillospiraceae bacterium | reverse complement strand
CTCACCCGGTACCGGCCTCTTCGCAAGCAGACGCACCGGATTCTCAAAGACCTCCGCCGCAGCCGCAAACGCCGCGTCGCCGCTTTCCGCCGCAACACGCACATAGGCGTTCGCTTCCATTTCGCCGAAATCCGCCACATAGCCCGGCTTTGCTTCCTCCCAGAAGAGGTATTTGCGGGCCTTAAAATGCTTCACGCAGTCGATCACATCCGCCACAACGGCGCTGGCTGTGGGCAGCTTTCCCGCGCCCTTGCCGTAAAACACCACGTCGCCGGTGGCGTCGCCGCGCACCATGATGCCGTTGAATACGTCGTCTACACTGGAAAGCTGGCTGCCGCGCTGCACAAGCATCGGGCAAACCATAATATGCACCTGCCCGTTTTCGAGCATTTTTACGGAGCCGATCAGCTTGATCACGCCGCCCCAGACGTCGGCAAAGTCGACGTCCTCCAGCGTAATTTTTGTGATTCCCTCCGTATGGACCGATTCCGGGTATACGTGTGTGCCAAAGGCCAGAGACGCCAAAATGCAGATTTTCCTGCATGCGTCGTCGCCCTCCACATCCGCGCGCGGGTCTCGTTCCGCATAGCCCAGCTTCTGGGCCAGCGCCAGCGCTTCGGAAAAGTTCATCTGCTCGCGGATCATTTTTGTCAGGATGAAATTCGTGGTGCCGTTCAGGATACCGGCAATCTCCGTGACCTCGTTTGCCGCAAGGCACTGGCTGATCGGGCGGATGATCGGGATGCCGCCGCCCACGCTCGCCTCAAACAGGAAATTCAGGTTGTTCGCGATGCGGAGAAGCTCCGCGCCCTTTTTCGCCACAAGCTCTTTGTTGGAGGTCACGACGCTCTTTCCGTTTTCCAGGCAGGCCTTGACAAAGTCATACGCCGGATGCAGGCCGCCCATGACCTCCACAACAATCCGGATCTCCGGATCGTTTAAAATTAAATTGAAATCTTTGACAAAGCAATCGCTGTACGGCAGACCGGGGAAATCCTTCAAATCCAGAATATACTTGACCTTGATTTCCTCCTTCGCCCGTTTCCGAATGCTCTCCGTATGGGTTGTGAGCACCTCCAGCACGCCGGAGCCGACAACACCGTGTCCGAGAACCGCTATATATACCACTGTTCCTCTTCCTTTCCTCAGGATTCCTCTATAAATTCAGCCGACAATACTGTCGATTTTGATCACGCCCTGTACCTCGAACAGCCGCCTGAGCAGCTCGTCGATCTCGATGCTCATGTTTTCGCTGCGGGCAGAAACGGAGACAAACGCCTTTCCCTTTACAGGGATATTCTGGTTGATCGTCAGAATATTGGCGTTTGCCTTATAAAACACCGTGAGCAGGTCCACCAGTACGCCGGGCTTATCGATCAGCACGACCTGCACGGTCATAATCGCGCCGGTTTCCTTTTTGGTATATGGGAACACGGCGTTCTTATATTTATAATAGACGCTGCGGGAAATCCCCGCCATCTTCACAGCCTCGGATGTATTGGAGGCTTCCCCCGTCTCCAAAAGCTGGTTGACCCGCACGACCTTCTGGTAAATCTCCGGCAAAACGCTTTCGTCAATCAGCAGATAGGATGTGTTTTTCATTGTCCACCACCTAGATACGTTTGTATTGCAACGGTAAACAGTTTACCACATCTCCCGCAAAAAAGCAACCCCATATTTTGAAAAAGGCCCGCCCTTTCGGGGGCGGGCCTTTTCTTCTCGTTCAAATGCATGCAGAAGCTGCCGGAAACAGGTGTGATCCGGGCTTCTGCGCAAAACCGGTCGTGCCGGCGGTTAAGTCCACCGGCGGTTTTACAGCAGCCTACGTAATCGGCTCCGATGATGGAGGCTCCGACGTCGGAGTCTCGGCCGGCTCCTCCGTTGCCGGAGGCTCTGTTACCGGGGGGTCTGTCGCAGGCGGCTCCGTAACGGGCGGCTCCGTGACCGGAGGTTCCGTTACAGGCGGCTCCGTTGCCGGCGGTGCTGTCGGCGTCGGAGATGCGGTAGGCGTTGCCGTCGGCGTCGGGGAAGCACTCGGTGAGGCGCTTGGAGACGGAGACACGCTCGGGGAAGGCGATGCGCTCGGAGACGGCGACGGACTGTTGTTCTTTCCGGTTATATGATCCGTCGTCCCGTTACAGGTTCTCGGCACATTGCTCTGTGAGAACCAGCCGGTTGCAATGTCCTTGCAGTTGGAGCCGGGACGCAGTCCGCTGTCGCGGCAATAAGACATCTGCACCACATTATCGCTCAGCACGTAGCTGCCGCTGTGCAGGAAATCATAATAATTCTCCTCAAGCCAGTTGATTATGCCCTGATACATGGCTTTCGCACCGTTCGTATCATAGACCTGACTTTTTACTTCATGGCCGGTCCAAATGCCGCAGACAAACGACATTGTGCCGCCCATGTACCAGATATCCGTATAGTCATCCGTCGTACCGGTCTTACCGAACTGGTCGAGATCACTGCGGTAAAGCATCGTCGCCGTACCGTAATTGTAATTCTCAAGCGGAATGTGCAGCAGCTTATTCATGATCGTGGCGTTATCAAAGGACATGGCCTGCTCCGCCACACGGTTCTGGTAATCGTAAATCACGTTGCCGTCGTGATCCTCAATGCGGTAGATCGTATACGGCTCATAGTATTTGCCGCCGTTGCCGAAAATCTGATATGCCGCGGTCATCTCGCGCACCGTGACGCCGTCCGTCAGGCCGCCGATGGACACGCCGCCGAGGTTGTAGGAATCGGCTTCCGTAAGCGTGGTAAAGTGCAGGTTTTCCGTCAGGAACTTGAAGCTCACCATCGGAGACATCTTATTTACAAGCTGTACGGCCGGGGCGTTCAGCGATTCGCCGATGGCACGGTCCACATTGACCGTTCCGGCATAGGTGCCGCTGAAGTTATTCGGGCCAGCGGAGCCGTCCCCAAAATAGTTTGGCAGCGGCTCGTCCTTCAGCACGGAGCCGTAGGTGATCAGGTTGTTCTCCAGTGCGGGGGCATACACGCCGATCGGCTTGATAGAGGAGCCCGGCTGGTTCTTGGAGGTAGACACGTTGTTCCAGCCTCGGTTTCCGTCCTT
Source organism: Oscillospiraceae bacterium (assembly GCA_019422905.1). Classification (GTDB taxonomy): domain Bacteria; phylum Bacillota; class Clostridia; order Oscillospirales; family Acutalibacteraceae; genus Hominenteromicrobium. The sequence goes on along the minus strand of JAHZCM010000066.1, from coordinate 2,966 downwards.
TTCAATGTAATTGCCTTCCGAATCCACCTTATTGGTATTCACGGCCAGAACGCGGCCGTCATATTCCATCAGGCAGACGCCGGACCAAATATCGCTGTCGCCCGTATAGCTCTGCCAGTTGTTTTTCAGCAGGCTTTCGAAGCCCTCCTGCAGCGGCACATACTGTGCGGAGTAAATTTTCAGGCCGCCGTTCCAGAGCAGGGACTCCGCATTGGTCCGGTCGAGGTTTGCGTATTTCATCAAAAGGTCAATCGCATCCTCAAAAACCTCTTCGTCGTACCAGTTCCAGACATCGTTGTTGGAGGGACTGCCGCTGTCCGTATCGTCCTCATCCTCCAGTTCCGCGTCGAAATCGACGCCGCGGAGCTTCAGGTTCGCGGACTGCTCCATGGCCTCGTCATACTCGGCCTTCGTGATCAGCCCCTGATCGTACATTTCGCTGATCACCGTCTCGCGGCGCTTACGGTTGTTCTCCGGATAGTAAAAGACGCAAAGCGCCGTGGGGTTCTGCGTTGTCGCCGCAATCGTCGCGCATTCCGCGATATTGCAGTCCCAAATATCCTTGCCGAAATAACCTTTCGCCGCGGCCTGCACGCCGTAATAGCCGTTGCCGAAGTTGACGAGGTTCAAATAGGCTTCCAGTATCCCGTCCTTGGTGTATTCCTTCTCCAGATTCAGCGCCATAAAGATCTCCTTGACCTTGCGTATGATGCTGACCTGATTCTCCTGCGTCAGGTTTTTAATGAGCTGCTGCGTGATCGTCGAGCCGCCCGCCGTGTCCGTTCCGGTGACAAGGCCGTATACGGCGGCAAACGTCCTGCGCCAGTCCACACCGCTGTGCTCATAGAAGCGCTTGTCCTCGATGGCGACCATTGCGTCCTTCATGATTTGCGGAATCTCCGTAAAATCCACACGCGTGCGGATTTCCTCGGCATTATAGCGCAGGTGCTCCGTCCACTGCGCCGTATCGACGCTGTCGATATGCAAGGAATCCGTGGTATACACGAAGCTGGATTCGCTGAGCTTAAAGGACGAAAGGCTCGCGTTCATTTTCGTATCGTGATAGCTCCAGATCACGGACAGGACGCTGAAGCCGACGAGACAACCGGTAAAAATGCAGATGAGCAGGATTGTCTTAACAAATTTCCAGACCATCGAGAGCATCGTCTGCGCCGTAGCGCCCGCGGAACGGGCCATCTCGCCGTCGGTACGTCCCATCGGCCTGCCGGTCATCTGCGATGTATTGTACTTATTGATATCCTCTTTATTGAGCACGACGAACCTCCTGAAACCACTTCTGTGCAGCCGCGGCGGACATGCATATTTTTGCCAACTTCCGCCGATACTATGCACGCAGGGAAAAGTTTGAAATACGTGCGGCGGGACGCTTCCCGCCGTGAAAGGACGGTTTTTCATGAAAATTCAATTTAAACCCATTCAGCCGGATGCCTTGCGGAAATACACGCAATGGGCCATGCTGGTCACGGCTCTGGCCATGCTGCTGACCGCCTCTGCGCTTTCCGTGCGCGAATCCGTCCCGGCAGACGCCACATACACGGACGCCCACGTAAGTTCTTCGGTTAATTATAGCCCAAACGAAATGGCAAGTCAAGGAAACGAGCCCTCCGACGCGGCAAATTCAAGAAATTTTAAGAATTCTCCCGCCTACACGATCCGCACCTATGAGAATACGGTCGCGATCTTCGAGGGCGACAACCCGGTTCCGGTTTATACCATTGACACGCCGCTGAGCCGGCTTCCCGCCGCAGACCGGACGCTGCTTGCCGCCGGCATCGAGGTGGAAACGCTGGCCGAGGCGTACAAGCTGATTGAAGACTACGAATAAAAAGAAAAGAGCGCCCGTTTTCGGGCGCCCCGCGCTGTGGAAAAATTACTTCATGCTCTCTTCGTAGGACTTGATCATCTTTTTGACCATCTGGCCACCGATGGAACCAGCCTGCTTGGAGGTCAGATCGCCGTTGTAGCCCTGCTTGAGGTTAACGCCGACTTCGTTCGCAGCTTCCATCTTAAAACGGTTCATTGCATCCTGTGCCTCGGGCACCATTGTGTTGTTGCTCATTTCTTCATTCTCCTTTTGATTTACGTTTTTCGCGTTTGTTGTTACTATTTTGTTTTCGGAAAGGAGCTTTATGCGTGACATTTTTTTCTAAAATTCGTAAATTTTCACGCCGCACGGCAGAGCTGGCGCTTTCTTCCGTTTTGCTTCACGCAATTCGCTACGCCTTAAAGGAATGAGCCGAGACAGGCCGGCCCGGATTTTTACCGGGCCGGCCTGCCAGTTTTATTGTTATGAAAGCCACTGGCCCTTCCGGTAAAGGTACCCCGCAAAAAAGCTTTGGCTTCAGGCAGAAAGCGAATCGAACCGCTGATAAACAGGCGGACGGATTCGCAGACGAACAGATTAGCAAACGGGCAGATTAGCAGGTAGACCAATTCATGGACAGACGGATTAGCAGTCGAGCAGATTAGTAAGCAGACAGATTAGTAGGCAAACAGATTATCGAAAGGGTTGGTTCAGTGTGTGA
>JAHZCM010000066.1:0-376 GCA_019422905.1 Oscillospiraceae bacterium | reverse complement strand
CTTAAGATGTAAGGCGGTAATAGACCCCGATAGGGTCCACTTAAGCTGTCTGCTGAACCGGTGGCCATGGCTTGGAAATTCAAAATCACAGCAGATTCCCTCACCCGGCTTTTGGCTTTTTATCCAAACATGCACCAAATACGAACCACATGCGCCACATACACGCTTTAGCCTTACAGGCTGGCTATGCTGTAAAGCAAATTAACTTCACATTGTAAATTACCGTATCCGGTTCGTATCCGCACACTCATAATCTGCGCCCTTTTAAGGATTTTACTGCCCAATTTACTGTAAAGCAAGACGCCTTGTCACTTTTAATATCTTGCAAAAGCAGCAAAAACGGCGCCCCGCCGTACATCGCCTGTACAGCCGGAGC
>JAHZCM010000065.1 GCA_019422905.1 Oscillospiraceae bacterium | reverse complement strand
TAAAGGACAACGGGCTCAGCCTTGCTGAAGGCAAAAAAATGTTTGGACGCCCGATCCTCGGCGGGCTGAACAACAGGGGTCATATTCTCAGCGGGGACGACGATGCGATCCGTGCCGAAGTAAAGGCTTCGATCGACGGCTTCGGCTCCGCAAGCATGATGATCGGCGCCGATTGTACCATTCAGGGCGAGGGCATCAGCCTTGACCGCATTAAGACCGCGGTGGAGGCGGCGCACAGCTACCCGGTTGCTTAATTCAGGCTTCTGCAAATAAAATCTATATAAGGAGAAAACCACTATGAAAAAAAGAATTTTATGCTTGCTGCTCAGTGCGGCACTGCTCGTGAGCGTTCTGGCGGCCTGCGGGCAGCAGGGCGGAACATCCTCCGCATCCGCGTCTTCCGAAGCCGATGATTCCTCCGGCAGTCAGACGGAAAGCACGGACGGCACCGCCGCCACCGACGAAATCATTGAAATCGAATTCTTCCAGCAGCAGGGCGAGGAAGCGATTCAGGCTGGCTATCAGGCGATTATCGAGGATTTTGAGAAGGAGTATCCCAACATCAAGATCACCATGAATACGGTGCCGGATTCCCTGAAGGTTCTGGCTTCCCGAATCGCTACCGATGACGTCCCGCCGCTGCTGACCGACTGGCCTACGCAGTCTCAGTTTAAGGAGAAGGTGCGCAACGGCTACTACATGGACCTGAGCGATCAGGATTTCCTGAGCCGTGTGAATGAATCCTATTTGGCGATGTCTCCCGCAGACGACGGCAAATACTATGCGATGCCCTATGCCCGGAACTATATGACCGTCTTTTACAATATCCAGATGTTTGAGGAGAATAACGTCGAGATTCCGGAAACCTATGCCGAATTCATAGATGCCTGCAAAACCTTTCAGGAAGCCGGTATCACGCCGCTTTGCCTGCCTTTGAAGGACGGCATCGGCCATATCTTCCAGGCCACCACCATAGCGTGGAATCCCGGCGGCGTTGAAACCATGGTGGAGGTCGCCGAAGGAAACGGCTCTCTGGTTGGCAATGCAAACTTTGAAGGCTATGCGGAAAAGATGCTTGAACTGCTGGAATACAGCAATGAGGATGCTTTTGGCATGAGCGGAACCATGATGCAGGAGGCCTTTGCCAACGGCCAGTGCGCCATGATCATTGCCGGCTCCTATGCGCGCGGCAACATCATCCTGGCTAACGGCGATTTCGAATTCGGCGCGTTCCCGCTGCCCGGTGATACGAAAGAAAGCACAATGGCGCTCACCGGCGTCAACGCAGCACTGTGTATCTCCGCATCTGCCAGCGACGCGGAGAAAGAGGCGGGGCTGAAATTCATGGAGTACATTTCCCGCACCGAAGTTGCGCAGAAATGGTCCGATATTTCCGGCGAGCCTTCCATCATCAACGGCACCGTGTATAACGACCCAAACTGTATGCCCATACTGGATTTCATCGATGAAACCGGTCAGGTTCATGACTGGATGGCTTCCACACTGAACAGCAATGTGGTCAATGAGCTGTACAATACCGTGCAGGCCTTCCTGCTGGACAAGCAGCCGGTGGATGAGTTCCTGAAGAACATGGACACCACAATCGAGACCGCAATGCAGTAATAAATTTGAAAGACTGCTTTTTCAGACTGCTGTAAGTAAGGGCGATGATGCCGGCATCGTCGCCCCTTCTTACTATCTAAAAGCAGAAAGGAGCCATCAATGAAAAAATCAAGCAGGGAGTCGCTTGCCGATCGGATGACGAATGTTTTGTTTACCCTTCCGGCTCTGCTCCTGTACTGTGTGTTCTTCATTTATCCGGTGCTGCTCGGTATCAATTACAGCTTTACGGACTGGAACGGCATCGCTAAGGAATATTCGTATATCGGTTTTCAGAATTATATCAATCTGTTTAAGAATCCATTTTTCTGGCAGTCCATGCGTGTCACACTGGTGTATACGCTGCTGCTGGTGGTCGGTGTCATGCTCCTGTCGCTGGCTTTATCCCTTTCGCTGAATTCCATGAAGCGTTTTCAGACCTTCACCAAATCCGTCTTTTTTGTACCGGCTATGATTGGCGGCGTGACCATCGCTTTGATTTTCGATCAGATCTATTACCGGGTTATCCCGGTGATTGGGCAGAACCTCGGGATCAGCGCTCTGTCCCAAAGCCCTCTTGCAACGACCAAAACGGCGCTGGTCGCCATTGTAGCGGTCAATATTTGGCAGGCCACGGCGATGCCCACGCTGATCTTTATGGCCGGGCTGCAGTCCGTTCCGGGGGATTTGTATGAATCGGCCATGTTGGACGGCGCGAGCGCATGGAAGCGCTTCCGCTACATTACGTTTCCCTATTTGATCCCTACCTTCACGATCAACATGGTGCTCACCATCAAGGCCGGAATCGTCACGTTCGACTATGTTTGGGCGCTGACGCAGGGCGGGCCGTCCCGATCGACAAACGTCATCGGCATTATGATTTACAACGACGCGTTTAACAACATGAAATTCTCTCTGGCAAACGCGGAATCCATGGTTTTGTTCCTCATCATCGCCGTGCTTTCTGCCGTTCAGATCAAGCTCAGCAGCAAAGGCGGTGTTGACGGATGAAAAAAGAAGCGCTCGGCTGGCGGATTGGTCGGGATATCCTGATCATTCTGGGCTTTTTCATGATCCTTGCACCCATGTATCTGGTTGTGGTCAATACTTTCAAATCTCTGGACGAGGCGGGCAAAAATTTCTTTGGCCTGCCGCAGAGTCTGGATTTTTCCAACTATGTGGAATTGTTCACCAAGAACAATTATTGGAGCTATGTTCGGAATTCGGCGCTGATCACGATCGTCGGCATCGTACTGGTTGTCCTTGTCAATCCGGCGGTTTCCTATGCGATTTCCCGCAACTTCAGGCGGACCTATTACAAAACCGTCTATTACCTGATTATTATGGGGCTGTTTGTGCCTTTTCAGGTCATCATGCTGCCCCTGACGAAAATCATGACGGAGATGAACCTGTTAAGCCCTGTCGGTCTGATTATCCTGTATACGGCCCTGAGCCTTTCGAAGGGTGTATTCATGTTCGTCAACTATATCCGCAGCTTGCCGCTGGAGATTGAAGAAGCGGCCCGGATCGACGGCTGCAATACCTTTCAGGTGTACAACAGGGTTGTGCTGCCACTGCTGGGGCCGATGCTGGCGACATTGGTCGTCATGGACGCGCTGTGGTTCTGGAACGATTTTATGCTGCCGCTGCTGCTTCTGAACAAGTCTCGGGAGTATTGGACGCTCCCGCTGTTCCAGTACAATTTTAAAACGGAGTATTCTTTCAATTACACCATGGCTTTTACCGCATATTTCATGTCCATGTTCCCGATCATTGCGGTATATTGCTTCGGGCAGAAATACATTATTTCGGGCTTGACCGCCGGTGCGGTGAAAAGCTAAAATGAAGTCAAAGGGCGGCAAAGAGGAGTAAAGGCAGAGAAGGGGAGTGGGCGTTTTGAAGATTCTGATCGTAGAGGACGAAATGTACTCGCGCAAATCTCTGGTCAAACAGGTGCAGGCTCTGGATGCGGCGAAGACCATGACCATATTGGAGGCCGCCGACGGCAAGGCGGCGTTGGAATTGGTCAAAAGGGAACGGCCGGAGCTGGTGCTTTCCGATATTCAGATGCCTTTTATGAACGGACTGGAACTGCTGAAAGAAACGCGGCGGCTCCTGCCGGGCACCCGCGTCGTCATGATCAGCGGATATGCAGAATTTCAGTTTGCCCAGCAAGCGCTCAATCTTGGAGCGATCGGTTATCTGCTCAAACCGGTCAGCGACGAAAGCCTGTGCGACTGCTTCTCCCGGTTTCTGACGGAGAATACCGGCCATTCTGCGGCAGCACAGGAAAAGCCCGGCGATCCGCTTGCCGCCTGCCTGATCAACGCCGCCAACGAGAATAAGCTGGATGACGCCTATGTGATGCAGCAGTCCTTTTCCCGCATTTTTGTGCCGTTCCGCGTCGTAACAATCACCTTTTTGCAGGGGGACAGGCCGGAACAGGAGGGTTTCCTGCAGGGGCTCAGTAAGGTGCTCACCAACGCGCTCGATGTGGATTTCAGGATTTTGCCATTGTCCTATCTCCGGTTCGAGATCGTGTTTAAGGAATCGGGCCGCATGCCGGCGATGCTCGGATACCTGGCGGAGTTCCTCCGGGAACAGGGGAAAAGGCATTGCTGCGGTATCAGTGCGCGGCAATGGCACCTGTCCGATTTTTTGACGGCGCATACGCAGGCATGCTATGCAGAGAAATATCGGTTGCTGGAGCAGCGGGATATCTATTCCTTTGACGAGCTGCGTTGCAGGCGGACGGTCCGCAAGGTGCCCTTTCAGGGAAAAGAGGAATTTGCGTTTCAAATTCAGCAGGGCCGGGCGGAGGCGGCCTACCGAATCGCCTCCGAAAGGCTTTTGGAGATGCGCGGGGATGATACGCTTCAAATTGAGGCTTATGAGACTTTCCTGCTGCGGCTCCAGATGGCCATGGACGACCACGAGAAAAATGCTTCCGATTCTTTGGAGCAGCAGTGGTTCCCCGTGCAGGCTTATGCCGATTTTTCTGATTTGCTGGAGGATTTACGGGCACAGATCACCAAGGTCTGCGCGGAAATCAACGCCAGCCGCGCGGGAATAGACGGGAATATATCGGATCAGGTGTTTGAATATATCCAGCAGAATTACAGCAAGGATTTTTCCCTGAAGGATCTGGCGAAAAAGGTGTTTTACATGAATCCCAGCTATCTGAGCTATCTGATCCGCAAGAAGACCGGAAAGACTTACAGCAGCTACCTGCGCGAGATTCGAATCTCTCATGCAAAGGAGCTGCTGCTGGACAGCCACCTGCCCATCACAGAGGTGGCCATGCAGTCCGGATACAATGACCCGTCGCAGTTTATTGCGATTTTCAAGAAAGAAACGGACCGGAAACGGACGGCGGAAAACCGGAAGGGGAATAAGGACGAAAAAACGAATTGTATTGAAAAATGAAATTTACTGCGCAAGCCACAGAACCGGAAGGCTTTGCGGGAAAGGAAAGTAAGCATCGGCATGGAGAAAGAAGCAGTGCAGGCGTATCTCAGCCTGCTGAAAAAGGAAATTTCGCCGGCAATGGGCTGCACGGAGCCGGCGGCGGCAGCCCTGGCGGCGGCCTATGCCGCAGACGCGCTGGGAACAATGCCCGATTCAATCCGCGTCAGCGTAAGCACTTATATTTTTAAAAATGGGATGAATGTGGGGATTCCGGGTACCGGCATGATCGGTCTGGAAATTGCGGCGGCGCTCGGAGCCATCAGTGCCGAGCCCCGAAAGCAGTTGCTTGTGCTCAACGGTATGTCGCAGGAGCAGAAGGCTCTGGCAAAGCGGATGGTGGAGGAAAAGCGTGTTCGGATTGAGATTGCCGACACGGACGAAAAGCTGTATATCGAAGCGGTCTGTCAGGCCGGCGACCAGCAGGCCTCCGCGCTTCTGCTGCGCACGCACAGCGGACTGGCCAGAATCACAAAAAACGGAAAAATACTGGTAGATAATGCCGCTGCGCCGGCGCAGGACGGAGAGCGGACGAAGCCTCCGCTGCAGGAGCCGGAGGACATGACGCTGGCTGCTGTTGTGGATTTCATCGACAGTGTCCCCACAGAGGAAATTCTCTTTCTGCGGGAGGTTATCCGAATCAACCGCACCATTGCGGAGGAGGGCCTTACGCACGATTATGGTTTGCGGGTTGGAAGGAGTATTCTAGAGAGCAGCAAAAACGGCTTAGTGTCTGATGATCTGGCAAATTTTGCGGTGGCCTGTACGGCCGCTGCGGCGGATGCGAGAATGTCCGGCTGCGAAAAGCCGGTGATGAGCACCGCGGGAAGCGGGAATCAGGGGCTGACGGCTTCCCTGCCGGTTGCGGTGATCGGCCGGAAGCTGGAAATGCCGGAGGACAAAATCCTGCACGCGCTGGCTCTGAGCATTTTGGTGACGATTCACACCAAGCGGTATATCGGCCGGCTCTCCGTGCTCTGCGGATGCTCCATTGCGGCGGCAATCGGCTCGTGCTGCGGAATCATCTATTTGCTTGGCGGCGGACTTGAAAACATGGAAATCGGCATCAACAGCATGGTGGCGGATATATCCGGCGTGGTTTGTGACGGCGCCAAGCCGGGGTGTGCCCTGAAAATTGCCACGGCCGTCAATTCCGCGATTCGCTCGGCCTCCATGGCCCTGAACGGCTTGGGAGCAAACGCGCATGACGGCATTGTGGCCATGGATGTGGAGCAGACGCTGAAAAACCTTGGAATGCTTGGAAACGAGGGTATGCATGCGGCGAATTCCACGATTCTGGAAATGATGCTGCACAAGTAAAGGGCGTTTATGCGTTGGAGTTGCCCGGCTCAAGCGGCACGGTGCCCATCAATTGCCGGAAGGCGGAGGCCATAACCACCGGCAGAGCAGGTGATTTTCATGATAATAATAAAAAGACGGCAGATACATTTTTGCGCCTGCCGTCTTTTTGCTGTGTGGTGCTGCAGATAGCCGGGAATTTGCTTGCTGGTTCGGCATTATCCTTCGGCTTCCGCGAGCTTTCTCCCCATCAGCACGCCCATGCAGGAGGCCATCATCAGGCCGCGCGTCCAGCCGCTCGAATCGCCGAGGCAATGCAGGTTCCGGATGCTCGTGTTGAGATTTTCGTCCATTTTGACGCGGTTGCTGTAGAACTTCAGCTCCGGCGAATAGAGCAGCGTTTCCACTGCGGCGAAGCCGGGCACCACGTGGTCCACGGCCTGGATGAAATGGATGATATTGACCATCGCGCGGTACGGCATTGCGGAGGTGATGTCGCCCGCCACGGCGTCGGGCAGGGAGGGCTTTAGGTTCGAGCGCGAAAGCTCTTTCGGCCAGGTGCGCTTGCCGTCGAGAATATCTCCGTAGCGCTGGACGAGAATATGCCCTGCGCCGAGCATGTTCGTCAGCTCTCCGACCTTCTGCGCGTATTCGATCGGCTGGTTGAACGGCTCGTTGAAGTTGTGTGAACAGAGAATCGCGAGGTTTGTGTTCGCAGATTTTTTATCCTTGTAGGAATGCCCGTTGACGACCGCGAGGTTATTGTCGTAATTTTCCTGGCTGACGAAGCCGCCGGGATTCTGGCAGAAGGTCCGCACCTTATTTTTGAACGGCTTGGGGTAGCCGATCAGCTTCGATTCGTACAACACGTTGTTGACCGTCTCCATGATCTCGTTGCGCACCTCCACGCGCACGCCGATGTCCACCGTGCCGGGCGCGTGGGCGATGCCGTGGCGCGCACAGAGCTTGTCGAACCAATCCGCGCCGCGGCGGCCGGCTGCGACAACCGTGTGCTTCGCATGGATTTCGTATTCGTTCTGCCCCTCCTGTACGCGCACGCCGAGACAGACGCCGTCCCGCAGGATCAGATCGGTACAGGCGCAGTTGAACCGAATCTCCACGCCGTTTTGCAGCAGATACTGCTCGATGGCATAGTAGATTTCCTGCGCTTTTTCAGTGCCGAGATGACGGATCGGGCAATCGACGAGCTTGAGACCCGTTTGAATCGCGCGCTTGCGGATTTCCTTGACGGCCTCCTTTTCGCTGATGCCCTCCACGTGCGCGTCCGCGCCGAACTCCAGATAGATGGAGTCGGTGTAATCGATCAGGCTCTGCACGGTATCCTCGCCGATGAGCTGCGGCAGGTCGCCGCCCACCTCCGGACTGAGCGAGAGCTTGCCGTCCGAAAAGGCGCCCGCGCCGGAAAAACCGGTGGTGATGTGTCAGTATGGCTTTCAGTTCATGCAGCGGCCTGTCTGCGCCTTCGGGCACTTGCGGGCTTCAATGGAGCGCCCTTTTTCCAGCAGGAGAATTTTTTCGCGGCTGCCGCGGCGCAGAAGCTCCATGGCGGTGAAGATGCCGGCAGGGCCGGCGCCGATGATGACGATGTCTGTGTTCATAGAATTAACCTTCCTGTTTTGCTTAAAATATTTTGCACAGAAAAAACCGCCTGAGCCGGCTATACGACCGCAAAGCGGTTCGTTATAGTCGGCCTCAAGGCGGCCGGTAGAGACATTCATCCAAGTTATGAATTTATATAACCAATTAACCAGAAAATATCTTAGCAAAATGCGTTTCAGTTGTCAAGTCATTCACGCTATTTGACAAAATTTTCACCGTCGTACAGGAAAATACCCGCTCCGACGCCGGTCTTTTTGCCGGCGAGCAGCCATTTTTTGAAGCAGCGGCGCTGGGTGGTGTCCTCGGGCAGCTCGGCGTCCGGCTTTTCGAAATCCTTGCCGAATACGCGCCACTTGTCATGAAACTCGTCGCTTTCCTGTGCCTCGTAGATGTGGAAATCATCGATGAAATCGACCATGTTGAGCGTCGGGGGCAGGATCTCCCGGTTCCCGGGGAACAGCAGCCAGGAGTGGCAGACAAAAACGATCGGCTTGCCGTCCAGCTTGTCCCTGAAAAAAGCGTAGGCCTTTTTGTAGGAATCGATGCGCGCCGCGCGGTTCAGCGAGCCGCAGGAGGGGATGTGCATATTATATACCGTGTCTCCGGGCTTTACCGTATAGCCGCCGAGCGTGACCGGCTCTTTGCCTCCAAACGGGATGGCCTCGTACTGCATGCGCCCGAGCTTGAAGCGGCGCAGCGTGTAAAACCACGGATGCCAGAAGGCGACGAACGTGCCCCAGATGCCGTAAACATCGTGGCATTCGATCAGCTTGTATTTGAGGTCGGCAATCGTATCCCAGAAGAGCGCGTCGGGCAAATTATGGGTCCTGTAGGTCTCGCGGAGCCGCTCACTGGCTGCCATCAGGAACAGAAAGTCCACCACATGGCGGTGCAGGCCGCTCATATCCGCGAGCTTGTCCATATGCGGTGCGAGTGCATCCCATTGCGCACCGGCGAACAGCTTGTCCTCTGCGGCCTTCATTTCGGCTTCGGCGCCGGGCGCGGCGAGCAGCGACTCATAGTCGTGCAGAAGCGGCGCGCGGCTGTCCTCTGGCAGGTCGAGCGCATGGATGAATAGTTTTAAGTAATCGGTTGTATACATACGGTAAATTCCTCCCGGACAAATTTTATTCCTTCATGATTCTATCACGCGGCGCGGCAGTTCGGCAATTGACGAATTGAACAGCGCGTGCTAAAATTTTTTATGAAAACAACAGGTAAGGGGCGGAAAAATGGGCGGCTATATTGACCGGCAGGTAAATGAGGAGGTGAAGCATGTCCGCTGGGGACGGCTTTCCACAGTCGGCCGCGGCGGCTGCGGGGCGGTCGCCGCTTATAATGTCGCGGTGACGCTCGGAAAAAATCCCGACTTTCAGGCATTGGTGCGGGCGATGGAAAAAAGCCGCATGCCCGCTCTCGGCGGGCTGCTGGGCACGAACGTCTTTCGGCTCTGGCGCTGGCTCCGCCGGCATTTCGGGCGCGCGGAGATATGCCTTTTCGGTGCGGAAGGCTGGGAGGAAAAGACGCGGTTTTGCCGCGCGGCCGTAATTTTTTATAAGAACAAGGGGGCTTTTAAGGGCAACCATTTTGTCGCGGCCGGCCAGACGCCGGAGGGGTTCGTTTTCCACAATGCGCCGGTGCTGCCAAGCGACAGGGCGTTTCCGATGGACCGCGCGGTGGAAGTGCTGAAAAAAGCCGGACATATGCCGTTAATCCTGATTGTTCTGTGATTTTCCAGCGCAAACTCAGTTTTTTTCACCGGATTTTCACATGGATTGAATAGAATAGCTGCATCAGATGCGACTGGGTTTTTAGGGCGTCCTGCCACAGCGGGACGCCCTTTCCGCTTGCCGCACAGTTAAGGAGGAATGGGAAACGCCGCAGTTTACAGGCGTGTTCCGACGGGTGGAGCAAAAATATTTACTGGACCATGCGCAGTATACGGCGCTGATGGAGGTTTTGGAGCCGCACATGCGCCCGGATGAGTACGGCAGATCGACGATCTGCAACATTTATTTCGATACGCCGGACCGCAGGCTGGTTCGCACCTCGCTGGAAAAGCCGGTGTACAAGGAAAAACTGCGCCTGCGCACATATGGCGTGCCAAAGCCCGCAAGCACGGCGTTTGTGGAGCTGAAAAAGAAGTACCGGGGCGTTGTATATAAGCGGCGCGTCCCGATGCCGTATACCGCGGCGCTGGGTTGGCTTTGCGGCGGAGGCGTTCCGGAAGGAGCGGGCCAGATTCACCGGGAGATCGCGTGGTTTTTGCAGTTTTACGGCGATTTGGAGCCGGCTGCGGCGCTTTTCTACGACCGCACGGCTTTGTACGGCCGGACGGACAGCAGCCTGCGCATTACGTTTGACGAGGCGATCCGCTGGCGCGACTGCGACATGGACCTGTGCAAGGGAGACGACGGCATACCGCTTCTGGAAGAGGGACAATACCTGATGGAGCTGAAAGCCGCAGAGGGTATGCCGGTCTGGCTCTCGGACGCGCTGTGCGCGCTGGAGATTTATCCGACCTCCTACTCAAAATACGGAAGCGCATATTGTTCCACGCTCGCTTCCCGATAAGGCGTCCCATTTGAACTCGGGAGGGAAGATGAATCATGAATTTATTTACAAGCCTTACAAGCGCCGGCATTTCGGTACAGGCCTATCTGATCTGCACGGCGGTTTCGCTGGCGCTCGGCGCGCTGATCGCTTTCACCTATACGCAGAGCTTTGTTCTCACATTGGTCTTGCTGCCGGTCATCGTGGAGACGGTGATCCTGCTCGTGAACGGCAATGTCGGCACAGGCGTGGCCGTGGCGGGCGCATTCAGCCTTGTTCGGTTCCGCTCCGTACCCGGCAACGCGAAGGACATTGCGGTGATTTTTCTGGCGATGGCGGCGGGCCTGGCCTGCGGCAGCGGATACGTGGCGATTGCGGTACTGTTTACGTTGATTGCCTGCGCGGTGCTCTATTTTCTTGTTCGGCTGCGTGTGGGCGGCGGGCACAGCGGGGAAAAGGAGTTGAATATTACGATTCCGGAAACGCTCGACTACACTGAAGTTTTTGACGACATTTTTGCGGCCTATGCGGCGGAGACAGAGCTCATAGAGGTCCGGACAGCCGGCCTCGGCAGCCTGTATAAGCTGCGGTACAGGATACGCCTGAAAAGAGATGCCGAGGAAAAGGCGTTTCTCGATGCGCTGCGCTGCCGCAACGGGAATCTGGAAGTCCGCTGCGGGCGGCCGCAGACCGTAACGGAGCAACTGTGAAAAAGCGGGGCGCATCTGCGGGCGGGATCTGCGGCGTGTTCGACCGGGCGCCGCTGCGGGGAAGGGATAATT
>JAHZCM010000064.1:11304-11582 GCA_019422905.1 Oscillospiraceae bacterium | reverse complement strand
CGACGGCGTATACGACAGCGACCCGAAAAAGAACCCGGATGCGAAGAAGTATGATAAGCTCACGTATATGGACATCCTCAATCAGAACCTGCAGGTTATGGATATGACGGCGGCTTCCTTCTGCAAAGACAGGGGTATCCCGTTCCTCGTGTTCAGCATTGAAGATCCGAATAATATCGTCCGCGCCGTCTGCGGTGAAAATGTGGGCACGGTTATTTCGAACGGCTGAGGCGGGGCGCAGCGGTAAATCCGCACCCTGCGGCTTGAGGGAGAAAGCC
>JAHZCM010000064.1:11002-11294 GCA_019422905.1 Oscillospiraceae bacterium | reverse complement strand
GATACGGAAAATCGATAAATTTCTAAAAGGATTGGTGAATATAATGAAAGAAGTACTGGCAAAAGCGGAAGGCAAAATGAACAAGACCATCCAGAAGCTCGACGGCGATTACGCCGCTATCCGCGCAGGCCGCGCAAACCCGGCCGTGCTCGATAAGGTGACGGTCGATTACTACGGCGCGCCGACGCCGATCAACCAGCTAGCGGCTGTTTCCGTAGCGGAGGCGCGCGTGCTGACGATCCAGCCGTGGGACGGCTCCGTGTGCCGCGCGATCGAGCGCGCGATCCAGACC
>JAHZCM010000064.1:0-10967 GCA_019422905.1 Oscillospiraceae bacterium | reverse complement strand
GGAAAGACGCCAGCAAGATGGCGGAGGACGCCAAGGTTGCGCTCCGGTCCATCCGCCGCGATGCGATTGAGAAGCTCAAGGCCATGAAAAAGGAAGGTACGCTGACGGAGGACGACCTCAAGCAGGCAGAGAAGAAGGCGCAGGACATCACGGATAAGAGCGTGAAGGCCGTCGACGAGCGCTCCGCAGCGAAGCAGAAGGAAGTCCTTACCATCTGATTGCCGGAACGGACCGGAATTCAGTGGAAAGGACGTGCGCCTGTATGGCATTTGGAAATAAAACATCGGAGGCTGCGGAGGTTCCGCAGCACATCGGCATTATTATGGACGGCAACGGCAGGTGGGCGAAAAAGCGCGGCCTGCCGCGCACTGCCGGGCATACCGCGGGGGCTGCGAATTTCCGCACCATCACGCGCTACGCCTCGTCTATCGGCGTAAAATACCTGACGCTTTACGCCTTTTCAACGGAAAACTGGAACCGCCCCGAGGAGGAGGTTTCCGCGCTGATGAAGCTCTTCCGTCAATATCTGGAGGAAGCGCTGCGGGACTTTATGGATGAAAACATCCGCGTGCGCTTTATCGGCGACGTTTCGGCTTTCAATTCCGAGCTGCAGGCGCTGATCCGCCGCGTAGAGGAGGCCAGCGCCCCCAAGACCGGCATGGTGCTGAATCTCGCGATGAACTACGGCGGCCGCGCGGAGCTGACGCGTGCCATGCGGCTGCTTGCCGTGCGCGTCCAGGCGGGCGAGCTGGAGCCGCAGGACATCACGGAGGAAATGATTTCCGGCGCGCTTTATACGGCCGGCCAGCCGGATCCGGATCTGATTATCCGTCCGAGCGGGGAGGAGCGGATCTCGAATTTCCTCCTGTGGCAGAGCGCTTACACCGAATTTGAATATTTCGATATTCTCTGGCCGGACTTTAAGCCGAAGCATCTGGATGAGGCCATTGAGAAATTCCGTGGCCGGCAGCGCCGCTTTGGCAGCGTATAACGGTGTGTCCGCACGGTGAAAGGAAGCAACTACAGGTATGAAAGACAGAGTTTTTTCCGGAATTATCTTGGTCGTCTTTTTTCTGGCGATTATTGTTTTTAACCACTCGTTCCCGCTGGCGCTCAACATTGCAATCGCGCTGATCTCCGCTCTGGCCGTCTATGAAATCATCAAGGCGCTCGGCTTGTCGAAGCATTGGTTTATTACGATTCCAAGCGTTATTGCAGCAGCGCTTGTGCAGTTCTGTGAGTTTCAGAATGCGAACCTGCTGATTTACTCGGCGTTTACCGCTTGCGTATTCGGCGCACTGCTCCGCCATCATAAAGAGATTTCGTTCAAAGAGGTTGCCGTTGTATACAGCATGGTCGTGATTATTCCGCTCGCCCTGCAGACGATCGTGCTGGTACGCGGGCTTAGCGAGCATCACGGCATGTTCTATGCGCTGATCTGTGTTTTTGCCGCATGGATTCCGGATGCGGGCGCGTTTTTTTCCGGCAAGCTGTTCGGCAGGCACAAGCTCTGCCCGGAAATCAGCCCGAAGAAAACCGTAGAGGGAATGATCGGCGGCGTGATTTCGAGCACGGTGATCATTTTGCTGCTCGGCTGGTTCTTTTCCTCGGTTTTCTACAGCGGCACGCGGCAGGTGAATTGGCTTTCCCTGCTGATTATCGGCTTTTTCGGCAGCTTTACCTCCGTGCTGGGGGATCTCAGCTTCTCGCTGATCAAGCGCAGCTGCCACATCAAGGATTTCGGCAATGTGATTCCGGGACACGGCGGTATCCTGGACCGCTTTGACAAACGCTGCGGTCTTGTGCTCGGCCTCCCTGTATGCGGCGGCCGGCCACTGCTGCGCGTGTCCCTTTGCAGGCGGTGAGGCCATGCGATTCCCTCTGCGCGGCGTTGGTGCGGAAAACGGGTATTCGGGAGAAAGGAATGTGGTTTCCATGAAAAAGCTGTCGCTGCTCGGCTCTACGGGCTCGATCGGCACGCAGGCGCTGGACGTCGTGCGCTGTATACAAAAGGAGGGGGAGCATGCCGTGCAGGTCGCGGCGCTTGCTGCCCATTCCAATATCCGCCTGCTGGAAGCGCAGATCCGGGAATTCAAACCGCAAGCCGTTGCGGTTTTTGATTTGGAAGCGGCTTCGGCTCTGCGCGCCGCGGTGCGCGATTTGGATGTGCGGGTTTACGGCGGCATGGACGGCTTGTGCGCCATGGCGTCGCTGGAGGAGGCGGATATTGTCCTTAACTCCGTCGTCGGCATGGTCGGCTTGCGGCCCACGCTTGCGGCGCTCCGCGCAAAAAAGCAGTTGGCGCTCGCAAACAAGGAAACGCTCGTTGCGGGCGGCGCGCTCGTCATGCGGACGGCGCGGGAAAATAACATTGAAATTCTGCCTGTAGACAGCGAGCATTCGGCCATTTTTCAGTGTCTGCAAAGTATGCATACAAAATCCGATCTGGAACGGATCATACTAACAGCGTCCGGCGGGCCGTTTTTCGGCAAGGACCGGGAAGCGCTTCGCAAGGTCCGGCCGGCGGATGCGCTGAAGCATCCGAACTGGGATATGGGCGCAAAGGTCACGATCGACAGCTCCACATTGATGAACAAGGGACTGGAATTTATCGAGGCGAAATGGCTGTTCGACATGGAGCCGGACGATATCGACGTGGTTGTGCACCGGGAGAGCGTCGTCCATTCGCTGATCGAATACAGGGATCATTCGGTGATCGCCCAGCTCGGCGTGCCGGATATGCGCATCCCGATCCAGTACGCGCTGACGTATCCGCGCCGGTTCAGCTCGCCGGTCCGGCGGTTGGATCTTGCCGATTGGCAGAAGCTCACGTTTTTTAAGCCGGATGAGGAAACCTTTACCTGCTTCGGCGCGTGCAAGCGGGCAATCCGCCGCGGCGGTACGGTGCCGGCGGCGGTAAACGGTGCAAACGAGGCCGCGGTTTCCCTGTTTCTCAGGGAGCGGATCGGCTATCTCGATATCGGGGAAGCAGTCTGCGCGGTGGCGGATACCTTCCCGGTTCATCCGGTCACGTGTGCGGAGGATGTTCTGGAAGCCGACCGCGCGGCGCGGGCCTACGTCTCCGAGAAATTCACGAAATAAAAGGGGTGTCGCTTTGAACACGGTTTTGCAGGGTGTGTTGCTCGCCATCATTGGCGTATTGCTGTTCGGATTGATTATCTTCATCCACGAATTCGGCCACTTTTTTACGGCAAAGCTCAGCCACGTGCGCGTCAATGAATTTGCCATCGGCATGGGGCCGAAGCTTTTTTCCTTCACGCGCGGAGAGACGCAGTATGCGCTGCGGCTCCTGCCGATCGGCGGGTACTGCGCGATGGAGGGCGAAGATGAAAAAAGCGATGATCCGCACGCTTTCGGAAACCGTCCGGTCTGGCAGCGCATCATCGTTATCGCCGCGGGCGGCATCATGAATATCCTGCTCGCCATCGTGATGATGATGATTCTGCGCGGGCAGGAAAGCGTGTATGCCACAACGCAGATCTCAAAGTTTGCCGAGGATTCCGCGCTGGAAAAGGCGGGCGTGCAGGCGGGCGACGTGATTACCTCCATCAACGATTACGCAGTATATACCGACCAGGACCTGTCCTTTGCGCTGAGTCTGGCGTCGCTGGACGTGACGGGGGACACGACGGAGATCGATTTGGTCGTGAAGCGGCAGGGCGAGACGATTCGCTTTGACGGCCTCACCGTCAATATGTCGGAGTCGGTTGACGGAAAGCGGCATGTGGTTTTGGATTTTTACGTGGTCGGGCAGGAAAAAAATCTTTGGACGCTGATTCAAAAGTCCTTTGCAGATACGATTTCCACGGCGCGCATGGTGTTTGAAAGCCTGATCGGCCTTGTCACCGGACGCTTCGGCTTCAATGAGATGGCAGGCCCTGTCGGCACAGCGCAGGCCGTCACGCAGGTGGCGAGTGCCGGCCTCAAGAGCGGCTTCGGCGATGCGGTCAACAATATCCTTTACATGATGCTGATCATTTCGGTGAACCTCGGCATCGTAAACCTGCTCCCGCTTCCGGCGCTGGACGGCGGCAGGCTGGTGTTCCTGCTGATCGAGGCAATCTGCCGGCGGCCCGTTCCGCCGCGCTATGAGCGCTGGGTGCATGCGGGCGGCTTTGCGCTGCTCATCTGCCTGATGATCGCCGTCACGTTTAACGACATCGCGCGCATTGTCACAGGCGGTTAGGCGCTGAAAGGGGAATGGTCAAAGCATGAAACGGATTTCAAAACAGGTTGTGGCGGGCAATGTCAAAATCGGCGGCGGCGCGCCGGTCACGGTGCAGTCGATGCTCAACGTGCCCTCCACGGATATAGAGGGCAGCGTCCGGCAGGCGGTTGCGCTCGAAAAGGCGGGCTGCCAGATTCTCCGCGCTGCGATTCCGGATATGGACGCGGTGCGGCTGATTCCCGCCATCAAGGAAAAAATTTCGATTCCGCTTGTCGCGGACATTCATTTTGATTATAAGCTCGCGCTGGAGGCAGCGCATGCGGGCGTCGATAAAATCCGCATCAATCCGGGCAATATCGGCGGCGATGACCGCGTGAAGGCCGTGGCAGATATCTGCCGCGAAAAGAAAATCCCGATCCGCATCGGCGTCAATTCCGGCTCGGTGGAGAAATCGATCCTTGCGAAATACGGCGCGCCGACGGCGGAGGCGCTGTGCGAGAGCGCGCTCTACCATGCGTCGCTTCTTGAAAAATTTGATTTCACCGATATCGTGATCTCGCTCAAGTCTTCGTCGGTAGATACGAATATCCAGGCCTATGAGCGGATTGCCGAGCGCTGCGATTATCCGCTGCACCTCGGCGTGACCGAGACCGGCACGCTGCGCATGGGCGTCGTGAAATCGGCGATTGGCATCGGCAGTCTTTTGCAGCGCGGCATCGGCGATACCCTGCGCGTTTCGCTGACGGCCGACCCCACAGAGGAAATCCGAACGGGACGCGATATCCTGCGGGCGCTGGGTATGCTGGGCGGCGTGCATTTCGTCTCCTGCCCAACCTGCGGCAGGACGCGCATCGACCTGATCGGCCTTGCCAACCGCGTAGAGGCGGCGCTTGAGCACGTCGATAAGGATATCACGGTCGCGGTGATGGGCTGCGTCGTCAACGGCCCGGGCGAGGCGCGCGAGGCGGATATCGGCGTTACCGGCGGCAACGGTGAGGGCCTGATTTTCAAAAAGGGCAAATGCGTCCGCAAGGTGCCGGAGAGCGGTCTGCTCGAGGCGCTGCTGGAGGAAGTCGAAAAGATCTGAGGCGGCGGTGTGCCGGCCGGGCATATACGAGCCTGCTTACATAGGGGAATTGCATTTGAAAACGATAGGTGATTTGCTGAAAAGCGCCGGGATTCCGGCAAGTGAAAATCTGGCCGCGGGCCGGATCGAAAAAATTGAGATTTACCGCGAGAAGCAGACTGTGCGTATCCGCACAGTCTTTCCGCGTTTTACGCCATACAGCGAGCTGCGCGCGCTGCATGAAAAGCTGCATGATAAAATCCTGCCCGGCATGCGTGTGGAGCTTTCGCCGCGCTTCCCGGCGGAACAGTGGTCTGCGGACTGCCTGCCTGCCGTGCTCGAGCGTGTGCGCGAGCTGGACGCGAGCCTGAACGGCACCTTCCGCGACTGTACGGCGGATATTCAGGGAGAAAAGCTGACGATCACACTGTTCCACGGCGGCGCGGAGCTGCTTGAAAAGCGGCAGACGGATGTGAAGATCAGCGAGACCGTCCGCGAATGGTTCGGCGTGCCGGTCAAGGTTGTGTTTACCGGCAAAACCAGTCTTGAGAGCGGCGATGAATCTGTTATCGAAAGGCTTCACATCGAGGAGGAAAAGCGCGCGCGTGCGGCGGTTGTCGAGGAAGTGGAGCGCTACGAGGCCGCCATGAAGGAGCGCGCCGCGAAGCGCCGCGTCAGCGTACGCGAGGGCAAGATGCTGATGCCGCAGATCATTCTCGAAACGGCGCGCCCGATTCTCGGCAACCTTCCGAAAAAGGAGCCGATCCCGATCAGCGAGGCGACAATCGAGGCCGGGCGCGTTACGATATGGGGCGAGGTTTTCGACATAGAAGCGCGCGAAACGCGCGACGGCACGCGCAAAATCTACTCCATCGACATCACCGACTACACGAATTCGATCACTTTAAAACTGATTCAGGCGTCGAACGACTGCTCGAAGATCGACGCGATCAAGAAGGGTACGGCGCTGCTCGTCACCGGCTCCGTCGAATACGATAAGTATGACCGCGAGAACGTCATGCGGCCGAACACGATTGCGCGCGCGGAAATGGTGGAGATTGTGGACAGCGCAAAGGAGAAGCGCGTGGAGCTGCATCTGCACACGAATATGTCCGCCATGGACGGCATGACGCCGGCGGGCGACCTCATCAACCAGGCCTATCAATGGGGGCAGAAGGCGATTGCCATCACGGATCACGGCGTGGCGCAGGCATTCCCGGATGCGATGAACGCATGGCTCAAAATCAAAAAGGGCGGCGGCGATTTCAAGGTCATCTACGGTGTGGAGAGCTATTTTGTCAACGATCTCGTGCCCGCCGTTACCGGAGAGACGGACGCACCACTCGACACGGACTTCATCTGCTTTGATCTGGAAACCACCGGCCTTTCCCCGAATGCCGAGCGCATCACCGAGATCGGCGCGGTGCGCATACATAACGGGGAAGTGACCGAGCGCTTCAATACCTTTGTCGATCCGGAAAAGCCGATTCCGGCGAAAATCACCGAGCTGACCGGCATCACGGATGAAATGGTGCAGGGGGCGCCGAAGGAGGAGGAAGCGGTCAGAGCGTTTTTTGAATTCTGCGGAGAGGATGCGATCCTTGTCGCGCACAACGCGAGCTTTGACACGTCCTTCCTGCGCGCGGCGTGCGGCCGGCATGAAATGAAATTCCCATATGTGTATATCGATACGGTCGCGATGTGCCGCGCGATGCTCAGGGACATCAAAAACTGCAAGCTCGACACGGTGGCGAAGTATTTGAAGCTCAAGCCCTTCAACCACCACCGCGCGTGCGACGATGCGGCGGTGCTCGGTGAGATTTTCCTCAACCTGATCCAGCGCTTAAAGGACGATTTCGGTTCTGCGTCGGTGCGGGACATCAATACGGCGCTTGCGGGCGGCGATGCGAAAAAGCTGCCGACCTACCACCAGATCATCCTGGTAAAGAATCTTGTCGGCCTGAAAAACCTGTACAAGCTGATTTCGTACGGGCACCTCGACTATTTCTATAAGCGCCCGCGCACGCCGAAAAGCGTGCTCGATAAGCACCGGGAGGGCCTGATTCTCGGCTCGGCCTGCGAGGCGGGCGAGCTGTTCCGCGCGATCACGCGGGGCGAGCCGTGGGAAAAGCTCATGGAGATCGCCGCCTATTACGATTATCTGGAGATTCAGCCGCTCGGAAACAACATGTTCATGGTGCGCAACGGCTCCTGCGACGTGGAGCAGCTCAAGGAGTATAACCGCACGATTGTGAAGCTCGGCGAGCGCCTGAAAAAACCGGTTGTCGCGACGGGCGACGTGCATTTTAAGGACCCGAAGGACGCCGCGGGCCGCGCGATCCTGATGGCGGGGCAGGGCTTTTCCGATGCGGACGAGCAGGCGCCGCTCTACATGCGCACGACCGACGAAATGCTGAAGGAATTCGAGTATCTCGGCGCGAAAAAGGCGTATGAGGTCGTCGTGACCAATCCGAATAAGATTGCGGACATGATCGAGGAGATCCGCCCGATCCCGGAGGGCGTTTTTCCGCCGTTTATCGACGGCGCGGAGGAGCAACTGAATTCGATCACATGGGCGCGCACCAAGGAGAAATACGGCGACCCGCTGCCGGAAATCGTCGAAAAGCGGCTGAAGCGCGAGCTTGGCTCCATCAACAAGCACGGCTTCTCGGTGCTGTACATGACGGCGCAGAAGCTCGTGGCGGACAGCGAGGCGCACGGCTATCTCGTCGGCTCGCGAGGCTCGGTCGGCTCGTCGTTTGTTGCGACCATGTCCGGCATTTCGGAGGTCAACCCGCTTGAGCCGCATTACATCTGCCCGAAATGCAAGTACAGTGAGTTTGTCACGGACGGCTCCGTCCTTTCCGGCTTTGACCTGCCGCCCAAGAAGTGCCCGCGCTGCGGCGAGGATCTCGACCGCGACGGACACACGATTCCGTTTGAGACGTTCCTCGGCTTTGACGGCGACAAGACGCCGGATATCGACCTGAATTTCTCCGGCGAATACCAGAGCGGCGCGCACCGCTACACGGAGACGCTGTTCGGGCGTGAAAACGTCTTTAAGGCCGGCACCATAGCGACGGTTGCGGACAAGACCGCGTTCGGCTATGTGAAGAAATACGCGGAGGAGCGCGGCCGGACGCTGCATAAAGCGGAGGAGAAGCGGCTTTCCATCGCCTGCACCGGCATTAAGCGCACAACGGGCCAGCATCCGGGCGGCATGGTCGTCGTGCCCAAGGGCAAGGAGGTCTACGATTTCTGCCCGGTGCAGCACCCGGCGAACGACCAGAACTCCGATAACATCACGACGCACTTCGACTTTCATTCCATCCACGACACGATCTGCAAGCTCGACGAGCTGGGGCACGACGTGCCGACGATCTACCGCTATCTTGAGGACTATACCGGCATCCCGGTCATGAAGGTTTCCATGAGCGACCCGGAGGTTATGTCGCTGTTTACGTCCACCGAGGCGCTCGGCGTCACGCCGGAGGATATCGGCTCGCAGACCGGCACGTTTTCGCTGCCGGAATGCGGCACGTCGTTTGTCCGCCAGATGCTGATCGATTCCCAGCCGAAAACCTTTTCCGACCTTTTGCAGATTTCCGGCCTTTCCCACGGTACGGATGTCTGGCTCGGCAATGCGCAGGACCTCATCAAGAACGGTACCTGCACGATTTCCACGGTAATCGGCACGCGCGACAGCATCATGACATACCTGCTCTTAAAGGGGCTTGAGCCGAAGATGGCGTTCAAGATCATGGAGATCACGCGTAAGGGCAACGCAAAAAAGCTCTTCACACAGGAGCATATTGCCGCCATGAAAGCGCATGACGTGCCAGATTGGTACATCGAGTCCTGCTACAAGATCAAGTACATGTTCCCGAAAGCGCACGCCGCGGCGTACATGATTTCGACGCTCCGTCTCGGCTGGTACAAGGTACACCGCCCGGTGGAGTATTACGCGGCATATTTTACGGTGCGCAGCGAGGACTTTGACGGCGCGACCGCCGTGCAGGGCAGGGCTGCCGTGCAGCGGCGCATGAAGGAAATCGACGCAAAGATGAAGGAGAAGCAGGCCTCGGCGAAGGAGGAAGCGGAGTATTCCACCTTCCAGATTATCAACGAAATGCTGGCGCGCGGCATTGAGCTGCTGCCGGTCGACCTGAACAAATCCGACGCGAAAAAGTTCCTTGTCGAGGACGGAAAAATCCGGCTGCCGTTTTCTTCGCTTTCCGGCGTCGGCGAGGCGGCGGCGCACAGCCTGTACGAAGCGTGCAGGGACGGCGGGGATTTCATTTCCATCGACGAGCTGCAGAGCCGCGCAAAGGTATCGAGCGCGGTCATTGAGACGCTGAAGAGCGCGGGCGCGCTGCAGGACCTGCCGGACAGCAGCCAGACGACGCTGTTCTGATGCCGGACACGGAAGCCTTCCTGCCGGCTCATGGGCTTTCTGCGATAAAGAGGATTGACAGCGGTATTGGCTTGTGCTATTATTATACCACGTTACTTAGATAAAGCGAAGGCGGTGCTTATGAAACGCTTCAACAAAATTACACCGGAGGGGACAAAGGACATCCTTTTTGAGGAATGTCTTGCGCAGCGCACGGTCAGCGAGCGTCTTGCGCAGGTGTTTAAAATGCGCGGTTACAATGAGGTCGTCACACCCGGCATCGAGTATTACGATGTTTTCGACGCCGAGGATGCGGCGATCCCGCAATATGAAATGTACAAATCGACGGATAACAAGGGCAGACTGATCGTCTTTCGCCCCGACCTCACGCTTCCGATCGCCCGGCTGACGGCCACGCGGCTTCAGTCCGTGGAAAAGCCGGTGCGGCTCTATTACAACCAGCCGGTTTACCGCAACCGCAAGGATCTTTCCGGGCGCAGCGACGAATCGGTGCAGGCGGGCATCGAACTTTTGGGCGCCGCGGGGCTGCGGGCGGATATCGAGGTCATCACAACGGCGGTGGACGCGCTTTCGGCCTGCACGGAGCGTTTCCGTCTGGAGCTGGGCAACGCCCGCTTCTTCAAGCTGCTGGCGGATGAGCTGCCGGTTTCCGCAGACAAAAAAGAGGATATCCGGCTGACCATCGAATCGAAGAACTACGCGGCGCTCGGCGATATGCTGGATGCGCTCACGCCTTCGCTGTATACGGAGGCAATCCGCAAGCTGCCGCGGCTTTTCGGCGGCGCAGAGGTCTTTTCCGAGGCTGAACGCTTCTGTGCGGGCCATCCGGCGCTGGCCGAAACCCTCGGCTATATGCGCACGCTGTACGGCGCGCTTTCGGCGCTGGGGCTCGGCGACCGCCTGATGGTGGATTTCGGCCTTGTCCAGCGCAACGATTATTATACCGGCGTTGTGTTCAGCGCCTATACGGAGAATCACGGCGACGCCGTCCTGATGGGCGGGCGCTATGACAATCTATTGAAGCAGTTCGACGCGCCGATGCCCGCCATCGGCTTCGCGGCGGATGTAGACGCGCTGGCGGCCATGCTGCTGGAAAGCGAGGACATGGAGAATGTGCCGACGCCGGATGTTCTGGTCCATGCGCCGCAGGGCTATGAGATCCGTGCCCAGCTTCTGATTCGGGAGCTGACGGCTGCGGGCAAGGTCTGCGAAAGCTCCGTTTTTGAGACGGCGGAGGCGGCGCGCAACTATGCGCAGCGCCGGGGTATCCGCGAAGTGCTTGTGTTGGATGAAGAGGC
>JAHZCM010000063.1:2464-11584 GCA_019422905.1 Oscillospiraceae bacterium | reverse complement strand
GGTGGTGCTCACCGGCCTGTCCGGCTCGGGCAAATCCTCGCTGGCGTTCGATACCATCTACGCCGAGGGGCAGCGGCGGTATGTGGAGTCCCTTTCAAGCTATGCCCGCATGTTCCTCGGGCAGATGGAAAAGCCGGATGTGGACAATATCGACGGCCTTTCTCCGGCGATCTCCATCGACCAGAAAACAACCTCGAAGAATCCGCGCTCCACGGTGGGTACCGTCACGGAAATTTACGATTATCTGCGCCTGATGTACGCCCGTATCGGCGTGCCGCACTGCCCGGTCTGCGGCCGGGAGATCCGACAGCAGA
Source organism: Oscillospiraceae bacterium (assembly GCA_019422905.1). GTDB lineage: Bacteria > Bacillota > Clostridia > Oscillospirales > Acutalibacteraceae > Hominenteromicrobium. The sequence goes on along the minus strand of JAHZCM010000063.1, from coordinate 11,270 downwards.
CGGTCGATCAGATCGTCGATCAGGTGCTGGCGCTGCCGGAGCGCACAAAGATCCAGGTACTGGCGCCGGTTGTGCGCGGGCGGAAGGGCGAGCATCAGAAAGAATTTGAGACGGCACGCAGGGGCGGCTATGTCCGTGTCCGCGCGGACGGCCTGATCTACGACCTCTCGGAGCCGATCAAGCTGGAAAAGAATAAGAAGCACAATATCGAAATCGTCATCGACCGCCTTGTGGTCAAGCCGGATATCCGTTCGCGCCTTGCCGATTCCATCGAGACGGCGACGAAGATTTCGGGCGGCGTCGTCATCGTCAACGTGATCGACGGCGAGGATATCCTTTTCTCTCAGAACTACGCCTGCCCGGAGCACGGCATCAGCATTGAGGAGCTGTCGCCGCGCATGTTTTCCTTCAACAATCCTGCCGGCGCCTGCCCGAAGTGTACGGGCCTCGGCGTGTTTATGCGCATCGATCCCGCTCTGATTATTCCGGACGACCGCCTTTCCATCAGCAAGGGAGGGCTGAAGGGCAGCGGATGGGCCATGGAGGGCAGCACGATTGCCGCCATGTACATGCAGGCGCTCGCCGAGCACTATCATTTTTCTCTGGATACCCCGATTCGTGACCTGCCGCCGGAGATCGTGGATATTCTTCTGTACGGAACGAAGGGGGAAAAGATCACGGTGCGCCGCAAGAGCGAATACGGCAGCGGCACGTATCAGACGGAGTTTGAAGGCATCATCAACAATTTGGAACGCCGTTTCCGCGATACCTCCTCCTCGTGGATCAAGGAGGAGATCGAGTCGTATATGAGCGCCGTGCCCTGCGACGCCTGTCATGGGCGCAGGCTGTCCCCGGAGAGCCTTGCGGTTACGGTCGGCGGGAAGAACATCAGCGAACTTTGCGACATGTCCGTCGTCGATGCGCTGGACTTTATCGAGAAGCTGGAGCTTTCCGAGCGTGACCGGCAGATCGCCGCCTCCATTTTGAAGGAGATCCGCTCGCGTCTCGGCTTCCTCAGAAACGTGGGCCTTGAATACCTGACGCTTTCCCGCGCGGCCGCCACGCTTTCCGGCGGCGAAAGCCAGCGCATCCGGCTCGCGACGAATATCGGCTCCTCACTGATGGGGGTTCTGTATATTCTCGATGAGCCGAGCATCGGCCTGCATCAGCGCGACAACCACAAGCTGCTAGCCACACTCAAGCGACTGCGGGATCTCGGCAATACGGTGATTGTCGTCGAGCATGATGAGGATACGATGCTTGCCGCAGACCATATTGTGGATATCGGCCCCGGCGCGGGCATTCACGGCGGCAATGTGATTTACAGCGGCGATGTGCAGGGAATCCTGAAATGCCCGGATTCGATCACCGGGCAGTATCTCAGCGGCGCGCGCACGATTGCGGTGCCGGAAAAGCGCCGCCCCGGAAATGGGAAGAAGCTCACGATTGTCGGCGCAAAGCAGAACAACCTGAAAAACATCACAGTGGATATTCCGCTCGGGAAATTTGTCTGTGTCACGGGCGTGTCCGGTTCGGGCAAATCGTCGCTGATCAACGAGGTGCTGTATAAAAAGCTGGCGGGTGAGCTGAACGGCGCGCGCACGGTACCGGGCGCACACCGGGAGATTCGCGGGCTGGAGCATCTGGACAAGGTGATCCAGATCAACCAGTCGCCCATCGGGCGCACGCCGCGCTCCAATCCGGCGACTTATACGGGCGTTTTCACGGATATCCGCGAGCTGTACGCCAGCGTGCCGGAGGCCAAGATTCGCGGCTTCAATTCCGGCCGCTTCTCCTTTAACATCAAGGGCGGCCGCTGTGAGGCGTGCCAGGGCGACGGCATTATCAAAATCGAAATGCACTTTTTGCCGGATGTCTATGTGGCCTGCGATGTGTGCAAGGGCAAGCGCTACAACCGCGAGACGCTGGAGGTCAAGTATAAGGGGAAGAGCATCTACGATGTGCTCGAAATGACGGTGGAGGAGAGCCTTGAATTTTTCAAGGATCTGCCGAAGATCGAGCGTAAGCTCCGTACCCTGTACGACGTGGGCCTCGGCTATATCAAGGTCGGTCAGCCCGCGACGACGCTTTCCGGCGGCGAAGCGCAGCGTGTGAAGCTCGCGACGGAGCTGAGTCGCAGGCCGACCGGCAAGACGGTCTATATTCTGGACGAGCCGACGACCGGCCTGCACATCGCCGATGTGCACCGGCTGATCGAGGTTCTGCAAAAACTGGTTGACGGCGGCAATACGGTGATCGTCATCGAGCATAATCTCGATCTTATCAAGACGGCGGATCACATCATCGATCTCGGTCCCGAGGGCGGCGATAAGGGCGGCACGGTGATCGCCGAGGGCACGCCGGAGCAGGTGGCGGAAACGCCGGACTCCTATACCGGAGAATATATAAAGCTGATGCTGGAACGCGATAAAAAGCGGATATCCGGCTGAACCATGGACGCGCTTTCTGACAGGTCGGGAAGCGCGTCCAATATTTACAAACTGTTCAACACATTTTTTTGTGGATCGAGTACAATAAATAGCGGGAAGGAGCGGGTAAGCGTTATGTTTGGGTATGTGCGTCCGTTCAAGGCTGAAATGCTCGTCAAGGAGCACGACGCATACAAAGGCGTTTATTGCGAGCTGTGCCGTGCGCTGGGCCGGTATTACGGGCCGCTGATGCGGATGACGCTCAGCTATGACTGCACGTTCTATGCTCTTCTTGCCCTGAACCAGCGGGATGCTGCGGTAAAAGCCGAACGAAAATGTTGCGCCTGCAATCCGCTGAAAAAATGCACATACGTCTGCCCGCAAAGCGGAGACGCATACGCTGAGGAATGCTTTCATAAGGCGGCGGCGCTGAGCGTCATCATGACCGCGCATAAATGCAGGGACAATATAGAGGATGAGAACGCGCTCAAAAGCCTCGGCGCCAGGCTTTTGTATGGCCTGAGCCGGCGCGCGCTGAAAAAAGCAAGTGCGGATTATCCGTTTATCGCGGAGGCTGCGCAGAAGATGATGGAAGAGCAGCGCGCCGCAGAACATGCGGAAACCGTTTCTCTGGACGCCTGCTGTGCGCCGACTGCGGAGATGCTCCGCACGGTTTTTGAGGAGCTGGGCGAGACCGAAAGCGAAAAGGCGGTTTTGCGGCAGCTGGGGTATTGGCGCGGTCGCTGGGTTTATATTATGGAGGCGGCGGACGATTTGTCCGACGACCTGCTGCATGAGAATTTTAATCCGTTTATCGCAAAGCTGGGCCTTTCGGACTTCACCGGGCAGGCGTTGCCCAGGGAACAGAGCGATGCGGCGGACCGCGAGTGCAACGCCGTGCTGAACGGCTCGCTCGCCATGGTCATACCGGCCGTCAACCTTTTGCCGCAGGGACAGTTTACGGGAATCCTTGAGAATGTTTTGAAGCAGGGGATTGCAGAGATGCAGCGCGAAATCCTGTTTTTGCACATAAAGCGTACCGCACGAAAAGGAAAGGAATTTTGAGGAATGGCAGATCCGTATAAGGTTTTGGGAGTTTCTCCTTCCGCGACCGACGAGGAAATCAAAGACGCGTACAGAAAGCTGGCGAAGAAGTATCACCCGGATCAGTACACGGACAGCCCCCTTGCCGATCTGGCCGGAGAGAAGATGAAGGAAATCAACGAGGCGTACGATACGATCGTCGCGCAGCGCAAGAACCGCACGACGGGCGGCTACACATCCGCCGGCGGTTATGGAGGCGCGCGCACCGGATCGTCCAGCTTTAACGACGTGCGCAGTTATATCATGTCCGGGCGTATTGCGGATGCCGAGCAGCTTCTGAACGGCGTTCCGGTGGAAAGCCGGAATGCGGAATGGTATTTCCTCAAGGGCACGGTGCTTTACCGCCGCGGCTGGCTGGAAGAGGCCAAGGAGCACTTTACCCGCGCGTGCCAGATGGATCCCGGGAATCCGGAGTATCAGGCTGCCCTCAATCAGGCGGTGAACCAGCGCAGCGGCGTGTACGGCGGATATAACCCGGATATGAACGCGAATGTGGGCGGCTGCAATACCTGTGACGTTTGCCAGAGCCTGATTTGCGCGGACTGCTGCTGCGAGTGCATGGGAGGCGACCTGATTCCCTGCTGCTGACCGGAAGGAAAGATTGAAAATATTTTCAACGTGAATCTTTTGCCTGCCGGTGGTAGGCATCGGCTGGCGGTCAAAAAAACAGAGGGATGAAACATGCACTGAGTAGGAAAGTAAGGGGATTTATCATGCGCAGTAAAACTTCAGCGATCGCATTTTGCGGTGTGATCGGTGCATTATCGGTTGTCGTGATGTTTTTGACCGGCCTTGTTCCGGTTGCGACGATCGCTTTGCCCGCCATTGCAGGCTGCTTTCTGATTGCCGTCGTTGCGGAGACAGGCACGCGCTATGGCTTTGCCGTTTATTTGATTGTGAGTCTGCTTTCGGCGCTGCTTGTTCCGGATCGGGAGGCGGCGCTGTTTTATATTTTGTTTTTCGGCTATTACCCGGTGCTGTACGGCGTTTTATCCCGCATACGAAACCGCGTGCTCTGCTGGGCGGCCAAGCTGGCTGTTTTCAATACGGCGATGGCGGCGGAGGCGCTGCTGGCTTTCTTTTTGCTGTCTCTTCCCATAGAGGAGATACTTCCGTACGGATGGGGATTCCTGCCGGTTCTCCTGCTTTTGCTGAACGCGGTATTTGTGCTTTATGATCTCTCCATGAACGGTCTGATCGTTTTCTATATCCGGAGGCTGCATCCCCTTGTCGGAAAAGTGTTTAAATGAAAAAGCGTGTCAAGAAAATTTGCTGAAGAATACAGCGCCCGGTACGGCTTTTCGGCCATACCGGGCTTTGCTTATTCATAGATCAGATTTCTGTTATATCCGCCCGTGTACAGCCGTCTGCGCTGTAGCGGGCTTTTTCATAGAGATTGTGCAGCCGCGCGGCGGATGGGCCGGAGAGCCTGGCGTGCGCTTCCGCTTCAGAAGGCGTCATCCAGCAGGCGGGCGGCTCTTTGGCTGCGTGGAGAATCGTCCTGCGGTATTTGCGGCGGACGACGGCATTGGGAGAGCGGTCGAAAAATCCGGGTTTATCGCGCTTCTTGCCCTTTTCACGAATGGTTTCCAGCCGGTCTGCCGACGACAGGTTTTCGATGAAATCGCCGCGGTCGCGGAAAGATATGCGGAAATTGCGGGAAAGCCACATCACACCGTATACGGCGGCGAGAATCAGACCAACTGCCGCGGCGGTGAGCACAATGTATTCCAGAATGCTCCAGATGAAGGTCATAACGGGATTGGACTCCACCTCCGGCAGCCACGGCTCCATTTCTTCTTCGCTCTCCATGCTCTCCGGATTGGCATCCGGCGTGGAGAGCGCGGCCTCCTGCCCCGTAGACTCCGGCAGCACAAAGTGATATTCAGCGCTGTTGCCGATTAAGGGCGGCAACAGGATTGCGGCAAAAATCACAAAGATGGCGCCGAGCGTAGCGGATGCAATCCGGATGATACGCTGCTTCGGCATATTCTGCATATCTTTGTTGATTTCGATATAGCTGTCGATTCGCTCGATGCCGTGCTGTATGAAGCAGAGCAGGAAATAGATGGCGGCGCAAAGCAGCGACGCAGACTGGAAAACACCGCTCAGTACGTCGTAAAAAATGGAACACACCCCAGGAAGCAGGATGAGGAGAAGCGCGGGATAAGCGGCATGGTCGATCAGCGAGCGCGTCTCACCGGTCACACGGTTATGGAGCCGCAGGAAACAGAGCAGAATGGCGGGAGCGGCCAGAAAGGCGTTTCCGAAGAGAAGAACCGTCAGGGCAACGATCGCGGCGCTGGCGATGAGATAAAGGAAAACGCTGCGCAGCCAGCGTTTCGCAAACCAACTGAGTGCGATGGGAATGATAAAGAGCAGGCCGTACAAATAATTCCGTATGACCGCTTCACGGGAAAGATCTAAATGGATCACGTTCAGCACCAGCGCGTAGAGAGAGGAAAAGACCAGCGTGCCGTGCAGCCAGCCAATGCCGACAGAAAGCATCCGGCGCAGCGCGACCGTCTTATTTTTTAAAATCATACCTGCCACCTCACAATATCTACATGCCTTGAGGTATCCGTCATTTTGTGGCGTTCGGGCATATTGCGGTCCTCCGGGAGGATCCAAACCGCTTCATGCTCGCCCGCGAGGGCCTCAAAACCGGGCAGCAGGCGGTTTTTCTGCTCCTTGGAGATCAGCACATACAGATTGTTCTCCCTGCCGCTGCGGTCACGCTGGGCACAGATCACATCGGACATCGGAGTGAGCCCGTTTTTACAGATGATCCGCGCAAGCTGCTTGCGCATGTAAAGCGTCGTATTGCGTCCGGTCAGCTCGCCGGTTTCAAACGGCTTCCCGGTTATAATGTCCGTGCCGTTGCTGAAAATCGTGACGGAAATCCCGTCTGCCAGCATGCGCTCGCAAAGCGCCGCCGCAATGGAGATGGAGACCTCGTTGAGCGTATCGGTTATGGCGGAGCCTGTGCCCTCGCAGTCCAATAAGAGCACAACCTTCTGGGACAGCGTGGATTCATGCAGGTTGACGAGCAGGCTGCCGTTGCGCGCCGAGGCCTTCCAGTTGATGTGCTTCATGGGGTCGGTGCGCCGGTAATCCCGGATACCGGCGAATTCGAACGGATCGTCGTAGACACGCCGGCGGCTGACAAGCATGCCCATGATCTTACTATAGGGAATGCGGATCTGAGAAACCGGAATGCGCGCGGGCAGCACGAAAAATTCCGAGGTCTGCGGGATATGTATTACGAATTTTTCGCTCATCAGCAGGTCGTGGGAGGTGACGGTCGTCGAGCAAATCCGGTAATAACCGCGCTTTTTGGCCTTAAACGGCAGCGTGCGGGTGATGCGCTGCTTGACGGACGCCGTGAAAATGTCGCGCCGATAGGTCATATCGCTGACGGTGGAGTTCTCTTCAGCATGAAACGCAAGCGCGCGGCTCATATCGAAGCCGACCTCCAGAACGGGAAGCGGCAGGAATTTGTTGTTGATGATGACCTCCACCAGATTGGCGTCCTCGCCGCAAAAGACATAGTCGCGGTCAAATTCTATCCGCACATCGAGATTTGTATTCCAACGGCTCCGGAATACGTATTTCTGCGCCAGAAATACGAGGCCGAGAACCAACAAAAGCAAAATGATCGTCAGCATTACTTTGCCCAGTCCTCAGTCGGCAGCGGGAGCGAGGAGAGCACGTCCTCCACCGCTTTTTTCTGTGCGGCGACCATGCCGGCGGAGCCGCTGAGCTGCAGCCGGTGGGCCAGCACGGGTACGGCGACGGCCTTGATATCCTCGGGCGTAACATAGCTGCCGCCGCGCAGCAGCGCATAAGCGCGTACAGCGCGCAGGAGCGCAAGGCTTCCGCGCGGACTTACGCCCATCTCCACATTGGGCCAGCTGCGCGTTGCCTGCACAAGTTCTACGAGGTAGTCCAGAAGTGCCGGATGCACGTAGACCTCCTTGGCAAGGCGCTGCAGCTCCAGAATGTCCGCACCAGTGCAGACGCCCTCGAGCGCTTCGAGCGGCTCATCCTTCATAAAGCGCAGAAGAATCGCCTTCTCCTGCGTCTTGTCCGGCGCTTCCATGGAAATCCGCATCAAAAAGCGGTCGAGCTGGGCCTCCGGCAGCGGGTATGTACCGAGCGTCTCAATCGGGTTCTGCGTGGCGATAACGAAGAACGGCGCCTCGAGCCGCATCGTCTCACCGTCCACGGTAATCTGCCGCTCGCCCATGCACTCCAAAAGGCTGGACTGTGTGCGCGGCGTCGCGCGGTTGATTTCGTCGGCCAGCAGAATGTTGCAGAAAGCGGGGCCGGGGCTGAAAATAAAATCGTTTTCCTTCTGATTGAAATAGTTCAGGCCGGTTACGTCGCTGGGGAGTAGATCCGGCGTAAACTGGATGCGGCTGAATTTTGCCTGGACGGATTTGGCCAGCGACTTTGCAAGGACAGTTTTTCCCATGCCGGGAACGTCTTCGATCAAAACGTGGCCGTCGGCGATCAGGGCGGTCAGGAGCAGGTCTACCGTGTGCCCGGAGCCAATCATAACCTTGCCGATATTCTCTTTAATGGCGGACAGGAGCTTTGCTGTTTCCATAAAAACCTCCAAAAGATTTTGATAAGCGCATAATTATTATAGCAATCATACAGCAAATTGGGAGAAAATGCAAGTCCGGTTCGCGAAAATGAGATGATTTTTGGAAAAACATGCAACAGATAAAAAAGTACCTGCAAAAAATCCGGATTTTTCCCGGTAAGCCATGCGATATACGCTTGATTTTTGCAGGAGAATAAGCTATTATAAACATAATGGTGCTTTCTGTGCGAAGAGAAAGCGCAAAACCGGAAGGACCCGCCGCAGATATGCGGCCGGCGGGCTTCCGCTCCAAAGGAAGGAAACCAAAAGGTATGAACATTCAGCTAACGGACCGGATCAGGCAGAATGCACGCTCCTTTTCCAAAGGACAGCGGCTGATCGCAAAGTATATTGAGGAGCATTACGACAAGGTGGCCTTTATGACGGCCTCCAAGCTGGGTTCAGTCGTGGGCGTGAGCGAGTCTACCGTCGTGCGTTTTGCGACGGAAATCGGCTATTCCGGCTATCCTGCGCTGCAGCAGGCAATGCAGGAGATGATCCGCAACCGCCTGACCAGCGTTCAGCGCCTGGAAATTACCTCGAACAATACGCCCCTTGAGAGACTGCTGGATGCCTCGCTGGATCAGGATATTGATATGATCCGCCGCACAAAGGAGAATAT
>JAHZCM010000063.1:1823-2454 GCA_019422905.1 Oscillospiraceae bacterium | reverse complement strand
ATGAAGCGTTTTACAGCGCGGCCGACGCATTGGTGAAGGCCAAGCGCGTGTATATCATCGGCGCGGGCAGCTCTTTGGCGATCGCCACATTTTTATCGCATTACTCCTCGCTGGTGTTTGATTCCGTGCAACTGATCAACGCGACAAGCGAAGCACAGATTTTGCAGCAGATGGTGCACATCGGAGAGGGAGATGCCATGATCGGCATCAGCTTCCCGCGGTATTCCAAAAAGGCTGCGAAATCCCTGAAATACGCTTCGGACCGCGGCGCGTCCGTTATCGCGATTACGGACAGTCTCCACTGCGCAGCATGTTCTGCTGGCAAAGAGCGATATGGTTTCGTTTGTCGATTCGCTTGTCGGTCCGCTTGCGCTTATCAATGCGCTGATTGTCACGGTGGCGATCAAGAAGAGGGAAGAGGTTGCAAAAACGCTCAGCGATCTGGAAAATATCTGGGACGAATACGCTGTTTACGAAAAGGTGGAAGACAGATCCGATGATAAATAAGGCCTTCGATGCGATTGTTGTGGGCGGCGGGGCGGCCGGCATGATGGCGGCCATTACAGCCGCGGAGCGGGGAAGGTCAGTGCTTTTGATTGAAAAGAATGATAAACTGGGCCGCAAGCTCCGG
>JAHZCM010000063.1:0-1813 GCA_019422905.1 Oscillospiraceae bacterium | reverse complement strand
TGTCACGAATCATTGCGAACCGCGCACGGTGATCGAGTCCGCGCCCGGCAACGGGCGTTTCCTTTACAGTGCGGTGCATGCATTTCCGCCGGAAGAAACCATGCGTTTTTTTGAGGCGCTTGGCGTGCCGCTCAAAACGGAGCGGGGAAACCGTGTTTTTCCGGTTTCCGATAATGCGCATGACATTGCCGACGCGCTCGTCCGTCGGTTAAAGGCGCTGCATGTTTCCGTCGTGCAGGGAACAGTGCGTGCGGTGTGCACGGAAAACGGCGCGGTGACCGGCGTGGAGACGGCCGGTGCCGCTTATAGCGCGCCGTCGGTCCTTTTGGCCTGCGGCGGCGCATCCTATCCCGGAACGGGCTCCAACGGCGACGGCGCACGCCTTGCGGCGGCGCTTGGGCATACGGTGCAGCCGCTGCGCCCGTCTCTCGTGGCGCTGGAATCCCCGGATCCGGACTGTCCCGCCATGCAGGGCTTGTCCCTGCGCAACTGCGGCGTGGCGATTGTGGACAATAAAAAGAAAAAAACGATCTATACCGATTTCGGCGAGCTGCTGTTTACGCATTTCGGCCTTTCCGGCCCCACGATACTCAGCGCCAGCGCGCATATGCGCGACATGGAAGCCGGGCGGTATACGGTGGTTCTGGATCTCAAGCCGGCCCTGACACAGGAACAGTTGGATGCGCGGCTGCTGCGGGATCTTGAAAAAAACCGCAACCGGAATTTTGGCAATGCGCTGGACGCGCTTTTGCCGCAGAAAATGATTCCGGTGGTGATCCGGCGCTCCGGCATCCCGCCGGAAGAAAAATGCAATACGGTTACACGCGGACAGCGCGCGGCACTCCTGGACGTGCTGAAGCGCTTTCGCGTGGAGATTTCGGGCTTTGGCCCGCTTTCCGGGGCGATTGTCACGGCGGGCGGCGTTTCCGTAAAGGAAATCGATCCCAAAACCATGCGGTCCAAGAAAATATCCGGCCTGTATTTTGCCGGAGAAATGATGGATGTGGACGCTTATACAGGCGGTTTTAATCTGCAAATTGCCTTTTCCACCGGCTATGCTGCCGGATTAAATTTATAAAGGGATGTTTTCATATCATGTTTGCGATTGCAATTGACGGCCCCGCGGGCGCGGGGAAAAGCAGCGTGGCAAAGGCTGCGGCGAAAGCGCTCGGCTTTATTTATGTGGATACGGGCGCGCTGTACAGAACCGTTGCGCTCTATATGCTGCGCCGCGGCATAGAGCCGTCGGACGCAGAGGCGGTCTCGGATGCGCTGAGCGGCGTTTCGGTCGATCTGCGCCATGAGCCGGACGGCCAGCATGTGCTGCTTTGCGGGGAAGATGTGACGGCGGAGATTCGCACGCCGGAGGTTTCCATGGCGGCCTCGGCCTGTTCGGCGATTCCTGCCGTGCGCAAATTTCTTTTTTCGCTCCAGACCGGCATGGCGGAGCGATACAACGTGCTTATGGACGGCCGCGATATCGGCACGGTGGTTCTGCCGGATGCACAGGTCAAGATTTTTTTGACGGCCTCTGCTGAAGTGCGTGCGCGCCGCCGCTGCCTTGAAATGGAGCAAAAGGGAACGCCGGTGGACTATGAGCAGACGCTGCGGGAGATTCAAAAGCGCGATGCGCAGGATATGAACCGCGAAACGGCGCCGCTGAAGCCGGCGCCGGACAGCATTCTTCTGGATACTTCCGATCTGGATTTTGACGGTTCTGTACAAAGGCTGCTTGAAATTGTCCGGGAAAGGGGTTGTCATGATGGCAAAGAAACGCGATAAGCTCTCTTGGTGGTATTTTCTCGCCAAATAT
>JAHZCM010000062.1 GCA_019422905.1 Oscillospiraceae bacterium | reverse complement strand
TTCTCATAGTCAAAGCTCCTCATGTTGTTTTTGCTTCCACAGCCCTGGGGGCAGTATCTTTCCACTTATACTATACAGGAAATACACCAAAAAAGCAAGTTAAACACGGAGCCTTAGCATGATTTTAACGAAAAAGCCTTGCCGTTTTGCCGCTTCGCGCGAGACGCCCTTTCTTAGTATCCGCCTGCTTTTCCCGGCTCCCGCCGAACAGGCGCTTTTCCGCCTCGCACAGCACGAGCGGCATCAGAGAAAGGCCCGCGACAATCCCCCACTGCGGAGCGGTCAGCGCAGCCGTGCCAAACAGCGCCGCCGCGGGCGGAAATACGATCACGCCGATCATCAGCGCGGCGCAGATCAAGAACGACAGGTTGAGCCAGCGGTTTTTGAGCATTCCCTTTCCCACAACCGGTCCTGTGCTGCGCATATTAAAGCTGTGCACGAGCTGGGAGAGGCTCAGCACGGCAAAAGCCATCGTGCGGCCGATCACAGGCACCGCGGGGTCCGTATCGAACAGGGCGCGGCCCGCGGAAAAGGCCAGCAGCGCCAGTGCGCCGATCATCATGCCCTCCGCCGCCATGGCAAAGCCCAGGCCGTTTGAAAACACCGTGCCGTCCTGCGGATTGGGTGGAGACTGCATCACGTCGTCCTGCGGCGGGTCGCTCCCGAGCGCGAGCGCCGGCAGTGAATCCGTGACGAGATTCACCCACAAAAGCTGGGCCGGCAGCAGCGGCGACGGCGCGCGCAGCAGGAACGCCGTGAGCACGACCAGAATCTCGCCGACATTGCAGGACATCAGGAAATGGATGGTCTTGCGGATATTGCGGTAAACCGTTCTGCCCTCCCGCACGGCGGACACAATCGTCGCGAAGTTGTCGTCGGTCAAAACCATGTCGGCGGCATTTTTCGCCACCTCCGTGCCGCTTTTTCCCATTGCGCAGCCGATGTCCGCAGCCTTGAGCGCCGGCGCGTCGTTCACGCCGTCGCCCGTCATAGCGGTCACAAGCCGCAGACGGCGGAAGGCTTTCACAATGCGCAGCTTATGTGTGGGAGAAACACGGGCAAAGACCGAGCAGGTTTTCACCGTTTCCATGAGCTTTTCATCGCTCATCGCTTCAAGCTGCGCGCCGGTTACGACCTGCGCCGTATCCATCCCGAGCCGCCCGGCAATCGCCGAAGCCGTCGAGGGCTGGTCGCCGGTGATCATGACGGGGCGGATGCCCGCCTGCCGGCACTCCTGTACGGCCTGCTGCGCCTCGGGCCGCGGCGGGTCCTCCAGGCCGATCAGGCCGAGAAAGCACAGGCCGCTCTCCGCCGCGTCGTCCGTACCCGGCAGCGATTCCGTCTGCTTCTCCGCCACCGCCAGCACGCGGAGCGCCGCATGCGCCATGTCCGCATTGGCGGCCAGAATGCGCCCGCGCAGATCCCCCGTCATGGAAACGGTTTGCCCGCCCGTTCGCGCCGCCGTGCAGCGCTGTAGGAGCAGATCCGGCGCGCCCTTGACGATCACGCGGTAGCCGCTTTCCGTTCGGAGCAGCACCGCCATCCGTTTGCGCTCGGAGGTAAACGGAATTTCCGCGGCCTTAATCCGCGTGCGGAGCAGCGCTTCCAGCTCCGGCACCGCCGCCGCGATCGCGGTTTCCGTCGGCTCGCCGATCAGCTTCCCGTTTTCCAGCTCCACAGTCGTGCAGAGCGCCGCTGCGGAAAGCAAATCGCCCGCCGCTTCCTCCGAAAGATTTCCCCCGGCATCTGCGCAGCGCACCACGGTCATTTTGTTTTGCGTCAGCGTTCCGGTTTTATCCGAGCAGATGACCTGGCAGCTTCCCAGCGTCTCCACCGCCTGCAAATGCCGGATGATCGCCCGCTTTGCCGCCATGCGGCGCACGCCGAGCGCCAGCACGATCGTCACCACCGCCGGCAGCCCCTCCGGAATCGCGGCGACGGCAAGGCTGATCGCGATCATAAACATCTCAAGGGGATCCACCCGCTGGATCAGGCCGATCAGAAAAATCACGGCGCAGATGCCCACGACCAGCAGGCCGATTATCTTTCCGGTCTTGCGCAGGCGCGCCTTGAGCGGCGTATCCGGCGTCTCCTCCTCACCGAGCATCGCCGCGATTTTGCCCATCTCGGTCTCCATGCCCGTAGCGGTTACAACGCCGATACCGTGGCCCGCGGAGACGCCCGTGCCGGAAAACAGCATGTTTTCCTGTTCCGCCGCGCCCGTTTTCTCCGCGCAGACCACCGAAGCGGATTTTGCCGCCGGAACGGATTCTCCGGTGAGCGCGCTTTCCTCGGCATAGAGCTGCGTGCTCTCGAGCAGCCGCAGATCGGCGGGCACTACGTCGCCGGCCTTGAGGTACACAATATCGCCGGGCACGAGGGATTCGCTCGTCAGCACGGCGCGCTTTCCGTCGCGGAGAACCGCCGCATGCGGCGCCGACATCGTGCGCAACGCCTCAAGTGCGTGCTCCGCCTTCGCCTCCTGCACCGTGCCGATCAGCGCGTTTGCCATGACGATGCCGAGAATCAGCAGCGAATCCGCAAAATCCGTCTCCCCCTGCAGGCAGGAGGTGATGAAGGATACCGCCGAGGCCCCGAGCAAAATCAGAACCATAAAATCGCCGAATTGCAGAATAAACCTTCGAAACAGGCTTTTCTTCTTTCCCTTTTTCAGGGCGTTCACGCCGTACTTCTGCAGGCGCGCTTCGGCCTCCGCGGTGCGCAGGCCGGCTTTTGTATCGCTTTTCAGGATGCGGACCGCCTCCTGCGCGTCCATTGCGTGAAAGGCTGTGTTTTCCGTCGTCTGTTTTGACATGTCCCTGCCTCCTTTTGGGAAATGCTTATGCGGGAGAAAGCGCGTTTAGAAGAATTCAGGGATGGCGCTGCGCATAAAAATGTGTTATACTGACAGCATGTGCCGCGGTTTGGTGATAAAGCCGTCCGCCCCGCATCCCCGCAAGGCTCAAAGCAGAACGCGGGCAGCGGTCTTTGGCAGAGCAGTCACCGGCAAAAAACGGGTTATACGCATGGCGCGGCGGACACGGAGCACGCCGCATCCTATTCTCCGATATTGTCAATACTACTTTGATACGGCCAATACTATCCTTGGAGGAAACAGATATATGCATTTGGAAGGCATTCCCGCGTTTGACGCGGCTGTGATGGAATTTGTACAAACGCACCTGCACGGCAGCGTCGCCGACGCCGTGTTCCCGGTCCTGACTTATCTCGGCGAGGCGGGCGCCGTCTGGATTCTCACAGCGCTTATCCTGCTGTTTTTCTGCAGGACGCGCACCACCGGCGTGCTGATGCTTGCCGCGATGCTTTTCACCTTTGTCAGCGGCGAGCTGATCCTTAAAAACATCGTCTGCCGCCCGCGCCCCTGCCACGCTTTTCCGGATATTCCGCTCCTGATTGCGCGGCCCGACTCCTATTCGTTTCCCTCCGGGCACAGCGGTTCCAGCTTTGCCGCGGCAACAATCCTCTTCCTGCGGCACAGGAAATGGGGCGTCGCGGTGCTCGTGCTCGCCGCGCTCATCGCGTTTTCCCGCGTCTTTCTCTTCGTGCATTATCCCACCGATGTGCTCGCAGGCACACTGCTCGGCGTCCTCTTCGCCCTTACGGTGTATTTCCTTTACAAAAAGAAATTTGCCGGCAAAGCGCTCCGCACATGATGCCGGGCGAAACGCAACACGGGTATCCGGCGGGTAACGCGCGAAAATCGTAAAGCAAAAGAGTCTCCTACCGCAGATTGTACTCTGCAGTGGGAGACTCTTTTTACCTGCATATCAGGAGGCCGGGATGCATAAAGGCAAGGATTTGCCGCAGCAGGTCCTGCAAGAACCATCAAACCGGTTTATCCGGCGCCATTTTCAAAAGCGTTTCCAGCGTTCTGCGCACGTTATGGGCCGCATCGGATTGGATTTCAAGGACGCGCGCGCCGCGGAATTTCGCAATTTCCCGCAGATCGCAGGCAATCGCCGTATGGAACGAGCAGCCGACGACGAGAAAAACATCGCCCGGCTCAAGCGCAGACACCATTTCATAGGCCTTCTGGTAATTCGGCGCGGGATCGCCGTACAAAACGGGTTTGTCGTGCAGCGACCATGCAATTTCCATCTCATCATCCTCCGGCAGACCGCCGTGCAGCTCCACCGCATCGCTTCCCGCGCGGCGATGGAGGCCGTCGATGTTCATTGTGATGATCGGAATCCGGTATTCCGCGAGCGCAATATGTGCATCATTCGGCTCCGCGCCGTTCATGTTGGTCTTAAGCTGGCGGATCACGTCGTTGTATTCCGCGTGATGCGCTTCCGCAAAGCTGCGGAACAGCTTCTCGCGCACCTCGGGCGCTTCCATAAAGGTCGGAATGTTGCTCTGCTTCGAGATACCCGCACCCGTAAAAGCCAAAATTTTCATTTTTGTCTCTCTCCTTATCGAATAATAACGCTTGTTGTCCGGCATAACTCCGGCTTATTTTCTCTTCCGTGATCGGGCGCAGAGCCCTGCACGAATTGCCGGCAACCATACCGTCGTCCGGAATATCTTTCGCTGCGACGTTGCCCAAGCCGATGCCGGCACCGCTCCTGATCGCTATACCCGGCATCACCTGCGCACCGCCAATCCACACGTTGTCTGCAACCGTAATCGGCCACGCGTATTCGAGGCCGTGGCTGCGGCGCTCCACGTCAATCGGGTGGCCCGCCGTGCAAAAGCCGCAGTCCGGCGCGATGAAGATATGGCCGCCAAACCCGACCCTTGCTCCGCTCAAAATCACGCAGCCATGATTTGCACAGAGAGCTCCGCCCACTTCAATATTATAGCCGTAATCGCACCGGAACGGCAATTGAATTACAACGGATTCGCCCGTTTTGCCCAACAGCGCTTTTATACATGCCGGCCGTACCTCTCCCATGGAGGGTTGCAGCGCATTGTGCACAAGACACCGATTCCTTACGGATCGACATTTCCGCAATCGGCGCCGCATCGCAGTTTGCGCCGTAAAGCCGCCCGGCGTCGCGCTTTTCCGTCATCGCCAAGCTTCCCTTTGATATACCGAAAAGGGCCTGCCAGTAACGGCAAGCCCTTTTGCCCGTGCATCACACACAGTATAGCATATTTTTACCCGTTTGTATATTTTCATCCGTTTTTCAAGAATGAAAGATAAATTATTCCGTCCGAAGCGCGGTCACAGGGTCTTTCTTCGCCGCGCGCTTTGCCGGCAGCAGGCCGCCGATGATCGTAATTACCATGCTGATTGCCACAAGGATGACCGCCGCGCCGATCGGAAGCACCGCGCGCACGGTTTCCGCACCGATCAGATGTGCAATCAGCGCATTGATCGGGATTGTGAGCAGCGCCGAAACCCCCACACCGATCAGGCCGGCGCAAAAGCCGATGATGAACGTCTCCGCGTTGAACACCTGCGAAATATTGCGCTTGGATGCGCCGAGCGCGCGCAGAATCCCGATTTCCTTCGTGCGCTCCAGCACCGAGATGTGCGTGATGATGCCAATCATAATGCAGGAAACGATCAGGGAAACCGCTACAAAGGCGATCAGCACATACGAGATCACATCGACAATCGAGGTGATCGACGAGGTGAGCAGCGCCACATAATCGGTATAGGTGATCCGGCTGTCCTCATCCACGGATTCGTTGTACCGCTCGATGCAGTCGGAAACAGCCTCCTTGTTTTCGAAGCTGTCCGTATAGATGCTGATGGCGCTCGGCGCACCATAGCTGACCTTGCCGAAGCTCTCCATATTGTCCTCATATGTGGAGCCCGCGATATACTGGTCGTAGAGGGAAACCAAAATCTCCTCATCGGGGCTGTTTTCAAGCCAGTTGTCCAGCGCGGCGGCCATCTGGGTTTCATCCATTGCACCCACACCGGCGGCAGACATGCTGCCCATCTGCGCCATGCTTTCCGGCTGCGCGGCGCTTTCCGCCGGAGTCCCGGCACTTCCGCCTTCCTGACTGGACTGATAATGCAGGATCATCCGGTACAGCGAAGCCTTGTCGGAAACGCCGAGCGCGGAGACATACGCCTTGGCGTCCTCTGCCTTCTTTTCATCCTCCGCCGCCTCAAACGCCATGCCATTGAGCACATTGATATCCGGCGTTTCCTCCTGCGCCAGAATGACGGGGCTTTCATTCGTATGCTCGATGACATAATCGGTCAGCTTTGACGTATAGGCCACGGGCGCGCGGAGCGTCGCGTTCGCCGCGCCGGCTTTCGGGCGGATCACGCCGGTGATTTTCAGTTCCACGCCGTTTTCAAGCAGCCGCTCGATGTCTCCGCTTTCCCCGCCGATATAAGCGAATGTGCCGTCCTCCTGCTCCTCGTAGTGATCGCAGGCCGGAACAAGCCAGAAGCTGCGGTCGCAGGCTTCGCTGTAATCCCATTCAAATGCCTCCGGCTCGCCGCCGTCATCAATCTCTTTCACAACCGCCTTATACTGGTCGGCGGTCAGCATACCGAGCTGATAGAGCACCTCGGTAGAAATGGAATTGTCCTCGTCGAGCACGAGCACCACCTCGTCGTATGCCTCCGGCCACGCACCGTAAAGCAGGTCGTAGCTGTCCGTCACAACCGGACTGACCGTGCTGTCCACGCCGGCCATCAGCTCTTCAAAATTCTCCGCACCGGAAGGGGAACCGACGAACATGCTCATCATAACTCTCTGATTTTCCATCATCGCGCCGAACCCGCCCGACTCGTCCGTTTCGGAAATCTCATCGACGTCCGCGTTGGTGTTGATCACGTTGCCCGCACTGTCCTTGGCATAGACCTCAAAGCTCACGTCATAGGTGTAAACCACGCCGTTTTCGCCGAGATACGCCTGAATTTCACTGTCCGGGTCGTCGAGATACCGCTTAAAGGCCGTCAGGTCGTTTTCCGTGATGCTCGAATTCAGCGTCTCGCTGACCTCCAGCCGGCGGTGGTCCGCATGCACGCCGGAGAGGTTTTCATCCGGTGTGCCCGCCGTTCCGACGCTCATGCCGCCCATCGTGCCGCGCATTTCCATCAGCGAAGACATGTCGATCGTCTCCGCGCTGATCGTCAGCGGGTAGGAGGTCATCGTCTCCTTTTGAATATCCGTGATATACTGGTTTACGCCCGTGGAGAGGGAAAGGATCAGCGCGATGCCGATAATGCCAATGGAGCCTGCAAACGCGGTTAAGATCGTGCGCCCCTTCTTTGTGCGGAGGTTGTTAAAGCTCAGAGAAAGCGAGGCGAGAAAGCCCATCGCCGCCTTTCCCATATTCTTGTGCTCCGGAGCCTTAAGCGCCGCCTCATCCACAAGGAACGGGTCGGAATCATCGGTAATCCGCCCGTCGCGCAGCCTTACGATGCGCGTGGCGTATTGCTCCGCGAGCTCCGGATTGTGCGTGACCATGACGACAAGCCGGTCCTTTGCAACGGCCTTCAGCAGCTCCATGACCTGCACGCTCGTTTCGCTGTCCAGCGCGCCGGTCGGCTCGTCTGCAAGCAAAATCTCCGGGTCATTGACAAGCGCGCGGGCAATTGCAACGCGCTGCATCTGCCCGCCGGAAAGCTGGTTCGGCCGCTTATGGGACTGTTCGCCGAGCCCCACCTCCTCGAGCGCGGCCTGAGCGCGCCGCCTGCGTTCGCCGCGGGAAATGCCGGAAATCGTCAGCGCAAGCTCCACATTTGAGAGAATCGTCTGGTGCGGGATTAGGTTATAGCTCTGAAAAACAAAACCGATCGTGTGGTTGCGATAGGAGTCCCAGTCCCGGTCCTTATACTGCTTCGTCGAAATTCCATTGATGATCAGGTCACCGCTGTCGTAGCGGTCGAGGCCGCCGACGATGTTCAAAAGCGTCGTTTTGCCGGAGCCGCTCGGGCCCAGCACCGCGACAAACTCGTTATCGCGCAGGTTCAGGCTCACGTCCCGCAGCGCGTCCTGCACCAGCTCGCCGGTCCGGTATTGCTTGTGGATATTTTTAACTTGCAGCATCGCATCTTCTCCTTGTCTCGTCCACGCTTAATATTCAGGTGCATCCATTGTAGAGGGATATTCTGAGAATGTTATGAACAGGATATGAGTAATTTGTAAACACACGCTTGGTAAAGAAAACAAAGACAAACCGGTTTTACCCGGTCTGTCTTTGCAAACTTACTGTGCGCTGCCGATTTCAATCGCCTTGCGGTTAAAATCGAGCATGGAGGCCTTTCTGGCCGGAATACATTTCTGGAGGGCCTGATCGAGCGTCTCCGCGGAGCAGAAGCCCACTTCCTTAAAGAGCTTTCCTACAAGGATGATGTTCGCAAGGCCCTTGAGGCCGTTTTCCTCGGCGAGCTTCGACGCCGGCACGTAGTAGGTCGTCACGTCGTCCCGCTCCACCTTCACGTCGATGAGGCTGCTGTCCAGAAGAATCACGCCGCCCGGCTCCACGTCGTTCACAAATTTATCCAGCGAAGGCCGGTTCATCGCGATCAGCACATTCGGGTTCGTCACGAGCGGAGAGCCGATCGGCTCATCGGAGAGACAGATGCTGCAGTTCGCGGTGCCGCCGCGCATTTCGGGGCCGTAGGACGGGAGCCACGAGAGCTCTCTGCCGTCGATCAGACCGGCATAGGCGACAACCTTACCGGCAAACAGAACGCCCTGTCCGCCGAAGCCGGCGAAAACCATGTTTAAATCCTTCATTTCAGTCTGTCCCCCTTTGTGCCGTCCTTGAATACGCCGAGCGGGTAATACGGGATCATGTTCTCCCGCAGCCAGCCGAGCGCATCGACCGGCGACATGCCCCAGTTGGTCGGGCAGGTGGAAAGCACCTCGACGATCGAATAGCCCTTGCCCTCGATCTGGTTCTGGAACGCCTTCTTGATCGCCTTCTTGGCGATGTTGACATTCTTCACACAGTCCACGGTGACGCGCTGCGCGAGTGCGACGCCGTCCAGCGTGGAGAGCATCTCACAGACGCGCACCGGATAGCCGGCGGTATTGACGTCGCGGCCGTAGGGCGTGGTCTGCGTGACCTGCTCCGGCAGGGAGGTCGGCGCCATCTGGCCGCCGGTCATGCCGTAAATCGCGTTGTTTACAAAGATAACGGTGATATTCTCGCCTCTCGTCGCCGCATGGACGGTCTCCGCCGTACCGATCGCCGCGAGATCGCCGTCGCCCTGATACGTAAAAATCACGTTTTCGGGCTTCGCGCGCTTGAGGCCGGTGGCAACCGCCTGCGCTCTGCCGTGCGGCGCCTGCACCATATCGCAGGAAAAATAATCGTAACACATCACCGAGCAGCCGACAGACGCAACGCCGACGGCCTTGCCCTCCACGCCCAGCTCCTCAATGGCCTCCGCAACAAGGCGGTGAATGATGCCGTGTGTGCAGCCGGGGCAATAATGCAGCGGCGCATCCGTCAGGGTAGACGGTTTCTTAAATACTACTGCCATTTTATTCCAGTCCTTTCGCCTTATTTCAGGAGTTTTTTAATTTCGCCGAGCACTTCCTTCGGCGTGGGGATGATACCGCCCGTGCGGCCGTAGAAGCCGACCGGTACGCTGCATTCGCATGCGAGCCGCACGTCGTCGACCATCTGGCCCATGCTCATCTCCACCACGAGAAGCTGCTTTGCCTGCTCCGCCGCGCGCCGGATGGCGTCCGTCGGGAACGGCCAAAGCGTGATCGGGCGGACAAGGCCCACCTTAAGGCCCTCCTCGCGCGCCTTATTGACGGCGCTTCGGGCAACGCGGCTCGACGCGCCGTAGGCGACGACGATCAGATCCGCGTCCTCCGTGCGGTATTCCTCCGAGCGATGCTCGTTCGCGTTGACCGTCTCATAGCGCGCATAGCGCTCGCGGACGAGGTTTTCCAGTGCGTTTGGGGTCAAATAAAGCGAGTTGACAATATTGTGCTTGCGCTTGCCGCCGTGGCCGCAGGCCGCCCACGGCTTTTCGGCAGCCGCCCGCTCCTTCTTCTCCGGAAGCACCACCGGCTCCATCATCTGGCCGAGCATGCCGTCCGCGAGGATCATCGCGGGCATCCGGTACTGGTCCGCCTTATCGAACGCATCGGCAACGAGATCGACCATCTCCTGCACCGTGGACGGCGCAAAGACGAGAATCTGAAAGTCGCCGTGGCCAAGCGCCTTCGTCGCCTGCCAATAGTCCGCCTGAGACGGCTGAATGCCGCCGAGGCCCGGGCCGCCGCGCTGCACGTTGATGATCACGGCCGGCAGGTCGGAGCCCGCCATATAGGAGATGCCCTCGCCCTTCAGACTGACGCCGGGGGAGCTGGAGGAGGTCATCGCGCGGACGCCCGCCGCCGACGCGCCGAGCACCATATTGACGGCCGCAATTTCCGATTCCGCCTGCAAATATGTACCGCCGATCTTCGGCATGCGCTTCGCCATATACGCGGCAAGCTCTGTCTGCGGCGTGATGGGATAGCCGAAGAAGTGGTGGCAGCCCGCCTGAATGGCGGCCTCGGCGAGCGCCTCGTTACCCTTCATCAAAACCTTTTCTGCCATAACTGAAACATTCCTTTCCCTGTTAGCGTTCAACTGTAATTGCCGTATCGGGGCACATGGTCGCGCACGCCGCGCAGCCGACACAGGCCGCTTCGTCGATGAGCTGCGCAGGATGGTAGCCCTTCGCATTCAGGCGGTCCTTTGCCAGCGCAATGATCTTCTTCGGACATGCGTTGATGCACATGGAGCAGCCCTTGCACACTTTTTCGTCCACAATAATCCTTGCCATTGTCTTTCCTCCTAGTTAAAATCCGCTTCGTCCTCCCAGACGAAGTGCACATATCTCCGAACGACCTTGAAGCCCGCGGGAATTTCTTCCCCGGCCGCAAAGTCCGGAACTGTCGAATACAAGAGCGGCAGGCCGCACAGCCGCGCTGATTCCCGCGCAAAATCCACGGAATCCAGCACCGTCTGCCACGTGGTATCCACGCCGAGGTGCGAGTTGTTCACAACCGCCGTCGCTTTCAAATGCGCCGCGCTCTCGATCTCCCGGAGCAGCGGCAGCGTTTCCTCCGGCTTCGTGGAAAGGATGCGGTAACGGTTCACGACATAGATCATCTCATAGCCCGTTTCCGCCAGCTCCCGGCTCAGCCGTCCGAGCGCCGTGGCGCCGACGTCGTCGCCGCCCGCGTCGATGAACACATCCGCGTCCTCCATGCTGAAAATCGAATAAATCTCCGGCGGAAGCACCGGGGTGTCGAGCGTCGTATTGGCAAAGACGGGCGCAATCAGCTGCACACCGTGTCTTTCGAGAAAGGGACCGTATTCCGACGAGCGGAAATACGGGTTGACAATATCCATATCCACAATCACGCTGCGCCTGCCCCTTTGGGCCGCCTCAACCGCAAGATTCAGGGTGAGGTTCGTTTTGCCGCAGCCATAATGCCCGCAAACCACCGTAATCGTGCCGCCCATTTGCTCACGCCTTTCCAAAAATTTCCCGCCATACAGCGCCGTGCCTGCACGCAATAAATATGATACCACCATCAGCGGAAAAAATCAACCGAATCGGCCTCAGAAGCCGCAAATTCGCAGTTTCCGCATACCGGAAGCCACCTTTTTTGCCCCGCAGCCAAGGACAGCGCACCTTCTCAAAATCCGGGGCATCAAAAATCCGCAACATAAGCAACATAAAAAATAAAAGCACCGCAAATCTGCGATGCTTTGCTGGAGCGGACGACGAGGCTCGAACTCGCTACC
>JAHZCM010000061.1:6850-11868 GCA_019422905.1 Oscillospiraceae bacterium | reverse complement strand
TTTGAATCCGCGATGATGCGCCTTGGCGGCAAGGTGCTCGGCTTTTCGAGTGCGGCGAGCAGCTCAGCTTCGAAGGGCGAGAGCGTTGCGGATACGATCCGCATGATCTCCTGCTATGCCGATATTGCCGCGATGCGCCACAACAAAGAGGGCGCGCCGCGCATTGCCGCGCAGTATTCGCAGATTCCGGTCATCAACGCGGGCGACGGCGGCCACCAGCATCCGACGCAGACGCTGACCGATCTCCTGACGATCCGCCGGGAGAAGAAGCGCCTCCATGACCTGACCATCGGCCTGTGCGGCGACCTGAAATTCGGCCGCACGGTGCATTCGCTGATCAAGTCCCTGGTGCGCTGCGAAAACATCCGGTTTGTGTTCATTTCGCCGGAGGAGCTGCATGTGCCGGGCTATATCATCGAAGAGGTCGTGAAGCCGTCGGGGTGCGCGTATCAGGAAGTGCGCACGATGGACGAGGTGCTGCCGGAGCTGGACGTGCTGTACATGACCCGCGTGCAGCGCGAGCGCTTCTTCAACGAGGAGGACTATATCCGCCTGAAGGACAGCTACATCCTCGATAAGGAGAAGATGAAGCTCGCGTCCGATTCACTGATCGTTCTGCACCCGCTGCCCCGCGTCAATGAAATTGCGGTCGAGGTGGACGACGACCCCAGAGCGAAGTATTTCACGCAGGCGCAGAACGGCGTGTATGTGCGCATGGCGTTGATTTTGATGCTGCTCAATCTGGAACCCGGACTTTTTGAGGAGGAACCGACATGCTGAATATCGACAGTATCCAAAACGGAATCGTAATCGACCACATCAAGGCGGGCAAGGGCATGCGCATCTATGAGCTTCTGGAGCTGGACAAGATGGATTGCTGTGTGGCGCTCATCAAAAATGCGCGCAGCAGCAAGCTCGGCCGCAAGGACATCATCAAGATTGAGGGCGACCTCGATATCAATTTCGATGTGCTCGGGTTTATCGACAACCACATCACGGTCTGCACGATCCGCAACGGCGAACTGGTCAAAAAGGAAAACATCGTGCTGCCGAAGCGCCTGAAAAACGTCGTCCGCTGCAAGAACCCCCGCTGCATCACGAGCACGGAGGAGGGCATCGACCAGATCTTCACGCTCTGCGACGAAAAGACGCACCGCTACCGCTGCCTTTACTGCGAGCAGGAGTACAAGCACCATGCGTAAGGGCGGCCGCAGGCGCGAAGCGGCCGAGGTGCGGAAAAAGCGCAGAAACCACGAGTTCCTTGTGGCGTCGATCCTGACGGCGCTCAACCTCCTACT
Organism: Oscillospiraceae bacterium; assembly: GCA_019422905.1. Taxonomy (GTDB): domain Bacteria; phylum Bacillota; class Clostridia; order Oscillospirales; family Acutalibacteraceae; genus Hominenteromicrobium. Next base: position 10,570 of record JAHZCM010000061.1, on the reverse strand, counting down.
TTCCATCGCCCTGCGCGTATCGGACCGGAAGCAGACGCTGCAGGCGATCTGCGAGTCGGATAAGCTCACGGTGCTGTACACGGGTGAAAAGACGACGAAAACCGAATAAATCCGGGACCGCTTCGAAAGGGACGGGACGGCCGGCATCTGCGCCGGGCTGTCTCCGCCCGAACGGGCCCCGATAAAAAACGGAAGCACTGCTGCAATATTGCACAGTGCTTCCGTTTTTCATTTTATGCTCTTTTGCGCGTGTTTCCGCGCGGAAAACCGGGGACGCGCCCGGCGCGCCGGCTGCGCGTCATTCTGCCGTGTGCCCCGTCAGGGGGAAGTGCGTGCGGCGGTACGCATGCGGCGTCATGCCATATGCGCGCTTGAACGCGCGGATGAAGCTGCTTGCGCTGCAGTACCCGAGCCGGTCCGCGATTTCGGCAAGGCTCTCCGGCCCGCTCTGCAGGAGCGCCGCCGCGCGGCGCATGCGGAGTTTTTCGCAGTACTGGTGGAACGGCACGCCGGTTTCCGCGCGGAACTTCCGGCTGAGGTGCTCGGGCGTATAGCCGAACCGCTTGGCGGTCTGCTCGAGGCTCAGCGTCTCCGCGATGCGCAGGTCGTCGCAGATCTCGCGAATCACCGGGGAGCAGTGCACGACGTCGATCTCGCAGCCCTTGGGCGCAAGCGCCTCGGTGGCGTGGATATCGCCCGGGCAGATGACGACGATCTCCCCGAGGTGGAACGGCAGAATCTGCGCGTTGATCCGCTGCTCGCCCCACCCGCGGCGGATGTACAGGATCTCATAGCCCTCGTGCCAGTGCGGCGCGACCAGCGTTTTCGGCGCATCGGAATTGTTCTGGAGAAAACACAGCCGCTTGTCGGCGTGCAGCCATATCCGCTCCTCATAAACCGGCATTCCAGTCCTCTCCTTTCCGCTGGAATATCAAATATTGGATATTATATATCATATTTTGGGCTCGGAAGTCAAGTCCGCGCGGCTTATACTTGTAGTAGAAATAAACTCAACCAAAGGAGGAAACGCAAATGTGTATACCAGACTTTGAAAACAACACGCTGCGCGTTCTGCGCGGTGAGAAACCGGAGCGCGTCCCGCTGTTCGAGCTGTTCATGAACGATCCGATCTATACCCGGCTGGCCGGGCGCGGCCTGCAGGAGGACACGCAGCTCGGCCATATGCGGCTGATCGTCGACGCGATGGCGGCGGCCGGCTACGACTACGCGACCTGCAACATCCTGGATTTCCATTTCCCGCAGCAGGCGCGCGCGAAGGCAGCGACGGAATCACTGAACGGCCAGGCGACGATCACCGACTGGGAAACCTTTGAAGCGTACAAATGGCCGAACGCGGCCGAGAGCGATTACACCCTGCTCGAGAAGATCAAGCCTTATCTGCCCGAGGGCGTGAAGCTGATGGTCATGGGGCCGTGCGGCGTTCTGGAAAACGTCATTTCGCTTGTGGGCTACGACAACCTCTGCTACATGCTTTTCGAGGAGCCCGAACTCGTGCAGGCGATTTTCGACCACGTCGGCGCGGGGCTCGTGTCGTATTATGAGCAGGTCGTCGACGCGGACACCGTCGGCTCCCTCTGCTCGAACGACGACTGGGGCTTCAACACCCAGACCTTCCTGAGCATGGCGGACATGCGCAAGTACGTTTTCCCGTGGCATAAAAAGATCGTCGAGGTTGCGCACAGCCACGGCAAGCCCTGCATCCTGCACTCGTGCGGCTACTTCAACGACGTCCTCGAAGACGTGATCGAGGACATGCAGTACGACGGGCGCCACTCTTATCTTGGCTGAAGAAAGGTTATAATTGAACCGTATAGGAAAAATGAAACAGAGGAATCCTCTAGTATAGAGAGGGCTCTGTTTCTGAATGGGAGGAATTGAATATGAAATTGACCGTTGCGCTGGCGCAAATTCCGGGGACAGACAACATAGGCGAGAATCTGAAAACAATTCTGGAGGCCATCCGCTTTGCCGCACAGAACAAGGCGGACATCCTGCTCACGCCGGAAGGCTCCCTCTCCGGATACACGCATGAATTCGACGTGCCGGAAATGGAAAATGCGCTCAGAGTCGTGGGAAACGCAGCGGCGGAGGCGGGCGTGGGCCTAGCTCTGGGCACCTGCAAGTACGAGGCGGACGAAAAGTGCTATAATGAGCTGCGCTTTTATCTTCCGGACGGAACCTTTTTGGGGTGCCACACAAAGACCCTGCTCTGCGGCACGATGGACGAGCCGAGCGTGGGCGAGATCAATCATTTCTCGGTACAGCCGCTGCGGGTTTTCGACTTCAACGGCATTCCCGTCGGCGGGCTGATCTGTAACGATATGTGGGCAAATCCGTCCTGTACGTCGCAGGTGGACCCAAATTTGACCCACCAGCTTTCGAAGATGGGGCGCGAAGGTCATTTTTCACGCGGTCAATGGAGGCAGGGACGCTAGCGAGAAGTCACAGGTCCTTGTGAAGCGGTTCCACGAGAGCCATGTGCTGCTGAAGGCGGAAGCCGATCAGGTGTTTATCGCGACCGTGGACAACAGCGGCCGGAGACGATCCCCGTTTCTTCGATCGGCGGCGTCGCGTCGCCCGACGCGGTTTGGGCGTATAAGCTGCCGGAAACCGGAAAGCAGCTCGGCGTGTACACGATCGAATGGGCGGACTGACGAACCGCACGCGCGGCGTATTTCCGGAAAAAACCTCGAAAACCGCTTGACTTCGCGCGGGGTATATGCTATTATGATACAGCCGCTTATTGTGGGCAGCAAAGCAGCCGTATATGCGGCTCGCCCAGCAATAGCGAGTCTATAGGAAAAGGCAGGCAGAAAAATGTTTGCAGTTATTGAAACAGGCGGTAAGCAGTACAAGGTTCAGTACGGCGACGTGATCTACGTCGAGAAGCTTGCGGCCGGTGAAGACGAGACGGTTCAGTTCCCGGTTGTCGCGCTCAGCGACGAGAACGGCACAAAGATCGGCGCTCCGTATGTTGAGGGTGCGTCCGTTACAGGCAAGGTCCTGAAGAACGGCAAGGCAAAGAAGATCACGGTTCTCACCTATAAGCCGAAGAAGGGCGAGAAGCGCAAGATGGGCCACAGACAGCCCTACACAAAGATTCAGATCGAGGCCGTTCAGGGCTGATTTGAATGATTCAAGCAGAATTTTTCGCTGACGCAGAAGGCCGTTTGCTCGGCTTCTCCATCACCGGACACGCCGGTATGGCGGAAGCGGGCGAGGATATCCTTTGCGCGGCGGTTTCCTCTGCGGCGTACATGACGGCGAACACCATCTTGGAGGTTCTGCATATCACGCCGGTTTCCCTCCGCGTGGAGGAGGGCGAGATGCTGCTCCGTGTTTTTGAGCGGGATGAGCGCCCGTGCAGAAGCCTGTTTTCCGGATTCAAGCTGCATCTCCTCGGTTTAGAAGAGCAGTATCCGGAAAATCTTCGTGTGCGCTATACGGAAGTCTGACATCAAATGAAAGGAAGGCTATAAAATGCTTAAGATCAACATTCAGCTGTTTGCTCATAAAAAAGGTGTTGGTTCCACAAAGAACGGCCGTGATTCCGAATCCAAGAGACTCGGCGTCAAGCGTGCGGACGGTCAGCATGTCCTCGCCGGCAACATCCTTGTCAAGCAGGGCGGCACGCACCTCCATCCGGGCGAGAACGTCGGCAGAGGGTCCGATGTCTCCCTGTTCGCGCTCATTGGCGGC
>JAHZCM010000061.1:4128-6799 GCA_019422905.1 Oscillospiraceae bacterium | reverse complement strand
GTTTACTCCATCGAGCAGTAATTCCTGATCTTGGGGGCATACTGAATTTATCGCCCCGAATACTTCGATGAAAACGGGCTTCTTCGGGTTTGCGGAGAGGCCTTTTTCTTTCGCCGCATGCGATGCTTCAGGAAAGGAAAGTATACGGTTTATGTTTATCGATGTTGCAAAAATCAAGGTAAAGGCGGGGGACGGCGGTGACGGTGCCGTTGCGTTCCACCGCGAAAAATACGTGGCGTCCGGCGGACCGGACGGCGGCGACGGCGGACGCGGCGGGGATATCGTTTTCCGCGTGGACGACAATCTTTCCACGCTCGCGGATTTCCGCTATAAGCGCAAATATACGGCAGAGCGCGGTGAGAATGGACGCGGCAAGCGCTGCTTCGGCAAGAGCGCGCCGCCGCTTGTCATTTCGGTGCCGCGCGGCACCCTTGTGCGCGATGCGGAGACCGGGCGGATTATGGCGGATATGTCCTCGGATGAGGACGTGGTGATCGCGAAGGGCGGGCGCGGCGGCTGGGGAAATACGCATTTTGCCACTCCGACGCGCCAGACCCCGCGCTTTGCGAAGCCCGGAACGCCCGGAGAATCGTATGAGCTTCGGCTGGAGTTAAAGCTGCTTGCGGACGTGGGGCTTGTCGGCTTTCCGAACGTGGGAAAGTCCACGCTGGTTTCCGTCGTCAGCGAGGCGAAGCCGGAGATCGCGGATTATCATTTTACAACGCTTTCGCCGGTGCTCGGCGTTGTGCGCATGCAGCCGGGTGTTTCTTTCGTGATGGCGGATATCCCCGGTCTGATCGAGGGCGCGTGGCAGGGCGTCGGCCTTGGGCACCAGTTTCTGCGCCATGTGGAGCGCTGCCGCATGCTGGTCCACATCGTGGATGTTTCCGGCAGCGAGGGCCGCGATCCCAAGGAAGATTTTCGCATCATCAACGAGGAGCTGAAAAAATTTAATCCGGAGCTTGCGGAGCGCCCGATGCTTGTGGCCGGCAACAAGTGCGACCTCACGACCGACGAGCAGGTGGAGGATTTCCGCAGGTTTGTTGAGGCGGAGGGTTATGCATTCTTCCCGATCATGGCGGCAATCCGCTACGGCGTCGACCCGCTGCTCAATAAGATCACGGAAATGCTTTCCACGCTGCCGCCGGTGGCGCAGTTTGAGCCGGAGCCGATCGTTGCCAAGCCTGCCGAGGAATTTGAGAAGGCGCATGTGGATATCCGCGTAGAGGACGGCGTATACTTCGTGGAGGGCGAATGGCTCTTGAAGCTGATTTCAACCGTCAATTTTGACGATTACGAATCTCTGCAGTATTTTCAGCGCGTGCTCATCCAGACCGGTGTCATCGACGCGCTGCGCGAGGCGGGCATCCATGAGGGCGATACGGTCAGTATGTACGACCTCGAATTCGACTTTGTGGAGTAAGAGGTGTGCGCTTGGAAAAATTTTTGGATACGGAAACAAACCCGAAGCAGATGAGCCCCCTAACGCTCGCCTATATCGGCGACGGCGTCTATGAGCTGTTCGTTCGGGAATATATTGTCTCCAAGGGAAACTGCCCGGTCAAAAAGCTGCACAGCCGCGCCGTTGAGCTGGTGCGCTGCGAATTTCAGGCCAAGGCGCTTGCGGAGCGCCTGTATCCGCTGTTCACACAGGAGGAGCGGGACGTTTGCATGCGCGGGCGGAACGCGCACGTTTCGCATGTGCCGAAGAATTCGAATACGGCGGATTACCATGCGGCGACGGCGCTGGAATGCGTGTTCGGCTATCTGTATCTTTCGGGGCGGATGGAGCGGCTCCGGTTTCTCTTTGCTGAAATTATAGATTCGGTTGAAGCAGGTGTTTCAGATCATGAGTGAAAAGAATATGATGCAAAAGGTAAAGGGCGTCGTTCTGGATGTGCTCTTTATGACGGTCGGCTCGATTATCTACGCGGTGGGCGTCAACGGCTTCACCGCGCCGAATAATATCGCGCCCGGCGGCGTGACGGGTATTGCGACGATGCTCAATTATTTGTTTGACACGCCGATCGGCACGGTCATTTTATTGATCAATATCCCGATTATCATTTGGGCGGTTGTGGAAATCGGCTATAAGCTCGTCGCCAAAACAATGCTTGCGGTTGTGCTCAATTCGGTCGCGGTTGATGTGGTGGCGCTTTTTATGCCGGTCTACCATGGCGACGCGCTGATCATCACGCTAATTGCCGGCGTGTGCGAGGGCGTCGGCTTGTCCCTTGTTTTTATGCGCGGCGCGACAACCGGCGGCACGGATATGATCGCCCGGCTGCTGAATCACCGCCTGCGCCATCTCTCCATGGGCAAGCTGATGCTGGCTGTAGACGGCTGCATCGTGCTGGTTTCTGCCTTTGTGTTCCAAAGCATGGAAAGCGCCGTGTATGCGTGCATCGTCATTTTCGTTTCCACGCAGATCATCGATGCGATTCTCTACGGCACGGATGCAGGCAACGGCAAGATGTTTTTTGTGCTGTCCCAAAAGAACGAGGAGATCGCGGCGCGTATCCTGACGGAGCTGGACCGCGGCGTGACCTTTCTGAAATCCCGGGGCGCATATCTGAAGCAGGAGGGCGAGATGCTGTTCTGCGCCGTGTGCCGGTTTGAGGTTTTTAAAATCAGCGAGATCATCCGTGAGGTGGACCCCGATGCGTTTATC
>JAHZCM010000061.1:0-4118 GCA_019422905.1 Oscillospiraceae bacterium | reverse complement strand
GCCGGTGAGATTGCCGGTGAAGGCTTCAAGCCCGTGCGTCCGGACGACCGCACGCTGGGGGAGATCCTTCGCGCCCTGAAGGGAAATCAGGAGCAGCAGAAAACGGAAGAGACAGAAAATGAAAAAGCAGGCGGCGAATAAGCCGTCTGCTTTTCCGGATTGTGCTCAGCGGCAGTTCTGGCTGTTGGAGCCGGATTTGTTCTGCGTGCTCTGGTTGGAAGAATTCTGATTGGAACCCTGTTTGTTGGAATTCTTATTGGAGCTCTGATTGTTGATTTTGGAGCTGCCGTTGGAATTCTGGTTGTTGGAATTGAAGTTGTTCATGCATATCACCCCTTCCGCTTGTATTGTCCCCCGATGTCCGGTGTTTATGCATATCGTTTATCCGATGATTAAAATTGAGGAGAAGATGGAACATGGCGGTATGCCTGCCCTTGGAATTTGAAAACAGAATGCAAAAAATGCTCGGTATGGAATTTGAGGCTTTTCATGCAGCCTATGCGCAGCCGCACCGGCGCGGGATCCGCCTGAATCCGCTGAAATGCGATCTGCGGACGCTCCAAAAAACGCTGCCCTTTCCACTTGAACAGACGCCTTTTTCTCCGCTCTCCTATTATGCGCCGGAGGATATCAAAATGGCGGCGCTTCCTTTATATCATGCGGGCACGTTTTATTCGCAGGAGCCTTCGGCGGCTTCGGCGGTCACGCTTTTGGACCCGCAGCCCGGGGAAAAGGTGCTGGATCTGTGCGCCGCGCCCGGCGGAAAATCGACGCAGATCGCCGCGCTGACCGGAGACAGCGGCCTGCTCTGGTCGAATGAGGTTGTGCGCAGCCGCGCGCAGATTCTGGCTTCCAACCTGGAGCGGATGGGCGTGCGCAACGCGGTGGTGTCGTCCGTTTATCCCGATGTGCTGGCGGAAAAGCTCGCCGGCTATTTTGACCGCGTGCTGGTGGATGCACCCTGCTCCGGCGAGGGGATGTTCCGACGCGATCCGGCGGCGGTCGAGGCGTGGAGCCCCGAGCATGTGAGAGCCTGCGCGGTGCGGCAGTTGGCCATCTTGAACAGTGCCGCCCGCTGTGTACGGGAAGGCGGCGTATTGGTGTATTCGACCTGTACGTTTTCGGAGGAAGAAAACGAAGGCGTTGTCCGGCGGTTTTTGGAGGAAAATCCGGAGTTTACGCTGGAAAAGCCGTCTGTGTCCTTCGGCCGCGCGGCTTTTGGGGTGGAGGCCGTGCGCATTTTTCCGATGGATGGCGGCGAGGGCCATTTCGCCGCGCGCTTCAAGCGCACAGCGCCGAATCCGGCGGCGGTGCAGCCCTATGCTGAAAAGCCGGACAGGCAAACGGACGCGATGGCGCGCACACTTTACGAAACGCTGTTTATAGATCATCCGGGCCGCTTTGCGCGCGTGCGGGACCGCGTCCTGCTTCTGCCCGAACAGCTTCCGGATATGGCCGGGCTTGGCGTATTGCGTGCGGGGATGGAGCTCGGCGAGGTAAAGAAGAACCGCATCGAGCCGGCCCACGGCATTTTTATGGCGCAAAAAGCGGCGAATTGCCGCAGTGTGCTGCACTTCTCCCACGACGCCCCGGCGCTCCGCGCTTTTTTTCGCGGTGAGGAAATTCCGGCGGAGGGCGCTTCCGGCTATACGGCGGTGGCGGTCGAGGGTATTGTGACGGGCTTTGGAAAGGCCTCCGGCGGCGTGTTGAAGAACAAATATCCGAAAGGGCTGCGGTTCGACCTCTGCGTTTCATCAGAAAAACATAAAAACTGATTTTTTTCAGTAATGTTTTTTGTGGCATTTTTTGTGCAATGTCGGTATGGGAAACTTGCAAAAATGCCCTTGAAGTGCTAAAATATACATACAGAACAGAGAAGAAAGAAGTGTTGGATATGCAGAAAATCAAAATTGAGCGCACAACGGCGCCCAAGGCGAAGCCGCAGGACGAAAGCAAGCTGGGCTTCGGCAAGATTTTTACCGACCATATGTATGTGATGGAATACAATAAGGAAAAGGGCTGGCACGATCCGAAGATTATGCCGTATCAGGAAATTTCTCTGGAGCCCTCCGCGATGGTTTTCCATTATGGCCAGGAGATGTTCGAGGGCATGAAGGCCTACAGAACGGAGGATAACCGTATCCTGCTGTTCCGCCCGAATAAGAATATCGAGCGCGCGAATAATTCGAACCGCAGACTCTGTATCCCGGAAATCCCGGAGGATGATTTTCTGAATGCGATCAAGACGCTGGTGGCCGTTGATGCGGACTGGATTCCGACAAGGCCGGGCACGTCGCTTTATATCCGCCCCTTTGTTATCGCGACCGATCCGTTCCTCGGCGTCCGTCCGTCCGATACGTATAAATTCATTGTGATTCTCTCGCCGGTCGGCGCTTACTATGAGAGCGGCCTCGACCCGGTGAAAATCTGGATTGAGGACGACTACGTCCGTGCAGTTCGCGGCGGTATCGGCGAAGCTAAAACCGGCGGCAACTACGTCGCAAGCCTTGCAGCGCAGATGAAAGCGCACGACGAAGGCTACTCGCAGGTGCTGTGGCTCGACGGCGTGGAGCGCAAGTATATCGAGGAAGTCGGTGCGATGAATATCTTCTTCAAGATCAACGGCACCGTCGTCACGCCGATGCTGAACGGCAGTATCCTGCCGGGCGTTACCCGCGCTTCCTGCATCGATCTGTGCAAGCGCTGGGGCCTTCCGGTGGAGGAGAGAAGAATCTCCGTTGACGAGCTTGTGGAGGCGGCGCGCACCGGCGCCCTGGAGGAGTGCTGGGGCAGCGGTACGGCGGCGGTCATTTCGCCGGTCGGCCATCTCCGCTTTGAAAATGAGGTTATGCAGATTGCGGACGGCGGCATCGGTGGGATCAGCCAGAAGCTGTACGACACCGTCACCGGCATTCAGACCGGCAAAATCGAGGATACGCTCGGCTGGACGGTTGAAGTTACAAAGTAAAACAACAGAGCAAAAAGGCCGGACAGCAATTTGTCCGGCCTTTTAAAATGGGGATGCGTTCCAGAATATGCAGGAGGATACAGTATCCATATGAAAGGATATAATATCATTGCCGTCTACAGTGCGGACCAAAAGACGCTTTTAATGTGCCGGAGGTTTCATGACCCATACATGGGCCTTTTGAATTTCGTCGGCGGGAAGATCGAGCCGGACGAGGACGGCATGGACGCCGCCTACCGCGAGCTGTGGGAGGAGACGGGCATCACGCGCGGGGTATCGTTTTGACGCACCTGATGGATATGACGTATTATCTCGACGACTGCTATGTGGAGGCATATGCCGGCCGCCTGAATCAAGAAGTTGCGGTGCGCGGCGACGAAAACGAGCTTTTATGGATAGACTTTGACCACATTTTTTTCGATTCCTCCAAATTTGCCGGAGAGGGCAACATCGGGCATATTCTCGAACACGTCGCGCTCCATAGCGACCGTGTGCTTTTATAAACGGATGAGACGCTCGGTGTAGTCGAGTCCGGCAGGCCGCCGCCGCTCGGTGCACAGGGCGTAAAGGTCGTCCGCACGTGCTTCAAGCCCGAAAATGCGGTGCGCTTCGGCAGAGAGCGGCTTTAAGTCAGCCGGGCGCATAACATAGGGCAAAGACGGTGAAGCGATGCGGATCAGCTCTGCACCGCGCGCCGTCATGCCGAGCACGCGGATATATGGAAGCTTTTCAGGCAGATCCGCTGTCAACCCCAAAAACGCACCGAGCGCGATGCGCCGGATGCGCGCATGGCTGTAACGCTTGGTTTTCACCATATCGTACAGCTCCGTGAGCGTGGATGCGGTTTTGGCCGCTGTGCAGATGCGGTTTTCGATCCCCTCGGAAACATCCGGCACGCCGCGCAGTCGTTCCGGCGGGACGGTGGAGAGAAAGCCGAGTATGGCGCGCTCCAGATACCGAAGCTCTGCCGGGTATTGGCCGGCTTCCCGCAGCGTGCGGATACAGGTTTCGGTTTCCGCGGGCACAAAGGCGGAGATATCCCCGCCCGCCGCGCTGAGGCGGCGCACAAGACTGGCCGAGGCGAAAGCGCCGTCGGCCTGCTCCGCATCATGGCCGACACGGATGCGCGGAAGCGTGTGCGGCTCCATCG
>JAHZCM010000006.1 GCA_019422905.1 Oscillospiraceae bacterium | reverse complement strand
AGATCCGCGAGGTCATCGGCTCCGGCGGCAAGGTCATCCAGAAGATCTGCGCCGAGTGCGAGGTCACGATCGACATCGAGGACGACGGCCATTGCTATGTTGCGGGCATCGATATCGAGAAGTGCCGCCGCGCGATGGATATCATCGATACGATCGTCAACGATCCGGAGCCGGGCTCCTATTACAGCGGCCGCGTCACGAGAATCATGGATTTCGGCGCGTTCGTTGAAATTGCCCCGGGCAAGGAAGGCCTCGTGCACGTTTCCCACCTCGATATCCGCCGCACCGAGAACGTCACTGACGTTGTCAACATCGGCGATATTATCAAGGTCAAGGTGCTCGAAATCGACGACAAGGGCCGCCTGAACCTCTCCCGCCGCGACGCGCTGATTGATCTCGACGGCGCCGTGCCGGAGAACACGCTCTCCGATAAGCCCCGCCGCGAGCGCAGCGACCGCCCGCGTGGGGATCGTCCGAGACGCGACAGAAGACCATAACGCATGAATTGGCCGTCCGGCTCTGCCGGGCGGCTTTTGCATACAGGAGGCAGATTGATATGGAGACAAAGCTTATTTTGCTGGGAACGGGTACGCCGAATGCCTGCATGGAATTTTCTATCCCTAAATGACCTATAAGAGCTGATTCTTTCAGCAGGTAAGAATAACTACTTTTTGTGAGACAGTTTTAAAACTAAGAATTGAGTCAAATAAATGAAATAATTTTTAAAAAATTATTGACAAATAATTGATAATTTGTTATTATTATATTACAGAAGTCAGAGTACTATTTTTCAGAAAGGGTGATTTTGATGAAAAAACCGAGAACAAGAAAGACTTATGCTAGGAGATTAGGAACTTTTTTTCTCACGTTAGTGATGTTGGCGGTTATGATTTTAATGCCGGTATCAGCAATGACAGTTCAGCCTGAGGTTGACGAACTTGAGCCCCATTATGAGATCACATGCTCAAGTGGTGGAAAGCATAACATGTGTGCGAATGGAATTGCTCAGCCGTTGTATTCAGGTTATGGAGATTTTAATCAAGGATCAGTTTTACTTAGTACAGGCTTCATTTATCAATGCAATTATTGTAATTTAATGTGCGTATCCCAAAGAGAACCAAGCAATACGAATGGCTTGGGATATTACGCAATGCTGTCGCATTATGATTATTATCCGGGTGCATGGTTTTATTCACCAATTTATGCCTGTGGGGCACCTCTCTATTATGAGAGCGAAAGAGTAACCTCTAGCCAAAATTCATATTGGCAGGGATTTAATTGGACAAATAGACCATGACCATGAAAAAAAGGACCATTACAAGATGAAGAAATACGGTTTTGTGCTCTGCGCCGCTTTGATTATCTGCCTGCTTACAGGCTGTGCGGCAGATGAACGGGCTGAACGGGCGCAGCGGGCGGCAAGCGCGCTCCTGACCTGCCCGACGGAGGAAATGACGGCCTATATGAATGGGGAATTGGACGAAAGCCCCAAGGACTTCATTCGCAGGCGCTTTCAGGCCGCGGATTTTACGGAGGACGGACTGGAAGAAGCCGTGAACATGTCGATGACAAGCTGGCTTCTGGACGGCATGTGCGTGGAGGAGGATGCGGCTGTCCGCCCGGAAAGCATGCAGGTGCAGATAGAGGATGAAACGCTGTGCGTTGTAACGGCCGATGTGCATGTCCAGACACAGGCGGAGGAATGTACGGTGGAGGTCAGGCTGCGCGTGCAGTTTGATTCGGAGAGCGGCAGGATCCACTATATTTCCTTCGACGATACGGCGCTGGCGGCGTTATATGCGAAGATAAAAGGCTGAAGCAAAAGTATAAGAGGAACCCGTGCATTTTTAAACTGCGCGGGTTCCTTTCTCTTTGCTCCGGATAAACGGGAAACAGCTTTTTCTGCAAAAGCCCTTTCCTTTTCCGGCAAAACCCTGTATAATGACCACAAGAAGGGGGCCTGACCGCATGGAAGCGGGAAACGGCAAGGAGAAATGAGGGAAAGGGACAATGGACTTACAAAAAGCAGAAGTCGTCGTGGTGAAGATCGGCACCTCGACGCTGACTTATGAAAACGGAAAGCTCAATCTGCGCCGGGTAGAGCTGCTCTGCCGCGCGCTGAGCGACCTGCAGAACAGCGGAAAAAAGGTCGTTTTGGTGTCCTCGGGCGCGATCGGCGTCGGCGTGGGGAAGCTGGGGCTTTCCCATCGCCCGGACGAAACCGCGAAAAAGCAGGCGCTTGCGGCGGTCGGCCAGTGCGAGCTGATGTTCATTTACGACAAATTCTTCGGCGAATACCACCAGACCGTGGCGCAGGTGCTGCTCACGGCGGACGTGACCGCGCGGGAGAGCAGCCGCCGGAACGTCGTCAATACCTTTCAGGAGCTGCTCGATATGGGCATCATCCCGATTGTCAACGAAAACGACACCGTGGCGGTCGATGAGCTGGAGGGCCGCAATTTCGGCGACAACGACACGCTCTCCGCGATTGTCGCGACGCTCGTGGAGGCGGACGCGCTGATCATCCTGACGGATATCGACGGCGTATACGATAAAAATCCAAAGACCTGTGCGGACGCGAAGCGCATTCCGGTGATTCACGCGATCACCGACGAGATCCGCGCGCTGGCGGGCGGCGCAGGCTCGAGTCGCGGCACCGGCGGCATGGCGACGAAGATCCGCGCGGCGGAGCTGGCGGCTGCGGCGCGTATCCCGACGTATATCCTCGCGGGCGACCCGCAGAACCTGTACCGTATCTTTGATGGCGAGGACGTCGGCACGGTATTTGCGTGCTGGTGATATACATTGCTGCGGAAAAAGCATATTCCGGTGTATTCGGTTTGTTTTGAAGAAAGGGGAATTCCAGATGACGGAGCTTCAGAAAATGGGCGCGGCTGCGAAGGCGGCGGCAGCGGTCCTGCGCACGGCGGGAGAAAAAAAGCGCCTTGCCCTCCAGGCGGCGGCAGAGGCGCTGCGCGGCGGGCAAGCGGAGATCCTTGCCGCAAATGAGCGGGATCTCGAAGCGGCGCGCGCGAACGGGATGAGCCCCGCTATGCTCGACCGGCTCGCGCTCAATGCGGCGCGCATTGAATCGATGGCGAAGGGGATGGAGGACGTTGCCGCCCAACGCGATCCGGTGGGGCGGATCCTCAGCGGCGAGACGCGGCCGAACGGCCTGAAAATCGAGAAAATCACGGTGCCGATGGGCGTAATCGGCATTATTTTTGAGGCGCGCCCGAATGTGACGAGCGACGCGGCCTCCCTCTGCCTGATGGCGGGCAGCGCCGTCATCCTGCGCGGCGGCAAGGAAGCGCTTCACTCCAATACGGCGGTTGCGGAGCTGCTGCGCGGCGCCTGCGAAAGTGCGGGGCTTCCGCGCGACTGCGTGCAGCTTGTCCGCGATACAAGCCGCGCGTCCAGCATCGAGATGATGGGTATGACGGGCTATCTTGACCTTTTAATCCCCCGCGGCGGCGCAGGGCTGATCCGCGCGGTCGTGGAAAACGCGAAGGTACCGGTGATTGAAACGGGCGTCGGCAACTGCCATGTGTACGTGGACGAAACGGCAGATATCGATATGGCGGCGGAGATTATTTTCAACGCCAAAACCTCGCGCCCCTCGGTCTGCAACGCGATCGAGACCATTCTGGTTCACGAGAAAATCGCGGAGAAAGCGCTGCCAGTCATCGCGGCGCGTCTCGCGGAAAAGCATGTGGAGCTGCGCGGAGACGCGCGTGCGAGGGAGATCCTGACGGATATCGTGCCGGCGGCGGAGGCGGACTGGGAGACGGAGTACCTCGACTACATCCTCGCGGTGCGCGTGGTCGCCGGCTTGGACGCGGCGATCGCCCATATCGCGCGGTATTCGAGCGGGCACAGCGAGTGCATCGTCACGCGGGATCTGCGGGCGGCGGAGATTTTCACCGCCTGCGTCGATTCGGCGGCGGTATATGTGAACGCCTCCACCCGCTTTACGGACGGCGGCGAAATGGGGCTTGGCGCGGAAATCGGCATTTCTACGCAGAAGCTGCATGCCCGCGGCCCGATGGGGCTGAACGAGATCGTCTCGTATAAATATGTGATCCGGGGAGACGGACAGATCCGGTGAATCCGGCCGCAAGCACTGGAACCGGTTTTCCGGTGTGCAGGCGGCTGTTATGTAAATCGGGATTTGCTTTACGCGTACATGGATCGGCCAAAGCCGGTGGGTCCGGCCGCGCGGCTGACCGGCGCTGCACTAAATCAGGAGGTACATCAGCGCGAAGAGCAGCTCCGTGTTGCCGCCCTCCCCGGAAAGCAGAATCAAAAGCGCCAGAATCAGGGTGCGCTCTTTGTCCCGCAGAAGCGTATCGATCAGCGAGCCCTGCCCTGAGGCTGTTTTTTCCGCGGGCTCAGCCCTGTGTTGTGCGGGTTCAGGGACCGGCTCCGGATCAGGTTTTGGTTCCGGCGCGGGCGGCTCCTGCGGCGCGGGTGCGGAGCGGGCCTGCATTTCCCGTGCGCGGCGCAGCGCTTCATTGATCGCGCGCGTGTCCGGCATGTTGTTCGGCATGTTGTTTCCCGCCCTTTCCTACAGAATATTTTGCAGTATGCCGGTTTCCCGCAGCAGCGGCAAAAGGCGCAGCAGTTTTAAGATGCGGCTCGCTTCGTCGAGCTTTTTGCGCCGCTCCTCGCCGAGCAGCGGGCGCAGCGCCGCGAGCAGGCGCGTGGTGTCGTCCTCCTGATTTGCCGCGGTCAGCAGGGGTGCGGCGCGCAGCAGCATGGACATCATGGGATTATCGCCCTGCGGGCCGCCCAGAGCGGGCAGCAGCGCCTGCAGGGCGTTGCTGCTGCCGGTACCGGTGCTCTGGGGCGCGGGCGCAGGCGTGGTCGCCGTGTTTTGCGGCGCGCTTTGCGCGGTGTTGTCTCCCGTGCCGAGAGACTGCATGATGTTCTGGATCTGCGCCATGCTTTGCGGGTCGTTCAGCACGGAGCGGATTGCGGAGGAAATATCGTCCATGGCGCGGATCTCCCTTCCGGTTTATTTTTGTCCGCCAAAGGCTTCAAACAGCTTTTGCGCGGCGGGTGTGGAAAGCAGCTTTTTTGCGGCCTCCGGGTCGCTCAGCACGCGGCGGAGCTGCTCCGCCTGCGCGTTGTTGGCGCCGGCGGTAATGCCCTGCAGGCTCCCGTTTTCGGCTGCCGTGCGGAGCTGCTCCGGCGTTGTGTGCAGGCGCTCGGCGGCCAGCTTCAGAAGCGCCTGCATCTGATTTTCGTTCAATGGTATTCTCCCCTTTTCATTTTGTTTCCTTACCAGAATATGCAGAAAAGGGGAATTCGATGCCAAAGCCTGAAAAGGCAAGGGCCTTTATTTGCGGATTACGCGGACAGCTTCCGGTTTGCGGCGTACGGTTTCCGCAGCGGAAGCGGAAAGGAAGAATATGAAAATTCTCGTTTTTTCGGATTCCCACGGCAGCCCCGGCTATATGCAGGAGGCGATGGCCCGGCATCGCACGGCGGACGCGGTGATCTTTCTCGGCGACGGGGAGCGGGACGCCGAGGGCCTGCGCGCGCTTTACCCGGAAACAGCCTTTTATATCGTGCGCGGCAATTGCGATTTCGGCTCCGCGGCGCCCGACGAGCTGGTGCTTGACCTCGACGGCGCACGGATATTCTGCACGCACGGCCACAACTACGGCGTGAAGTACGATTATTACAGGGCGGTCTGCGCGGCGCGGGCGAGAAAGGCGAACCTGCTGCTTTTCGGGCACACGCATCAGCCGCTCGAAATGTATGACGACGGTCTTTATATTTTAAATCCAGGTTCCGCCTCCGGATACAGGGCCTCCTATGCGATGGCGGATGTTTCTCCGGCCGGAATACTTACAAACATTATATACAGAAACTGACCCGCTTTTACAGAATTCATCATTGACATTGTACATAGAAAATGGTAATCTTATGCTATAGACCTTTGCATGCGCGCTTTCGGTTGCACATGTGAAAATAATATCATGGAAGGACGAGGAATATGACCGAATACGAGAGATGGCTGAGCGTCGAGCTGGACGATAAGGATCTGACAGAAGAGCTGCTTTCCGTAAAGGACAAGCCGGAGGAGATTAACGACCGCTTTTACAGAAATCTGGAGTTTGGCACGGGCGGCCTGCGCGGCGTGATTGGCGCTGGCACGAACCGCATGAACGTCTACACCGTCAGAAAGGCGACGCAGGGTCTTGCAAATTATCTGATCAAGACCGGCATGGGCAAGCCGCTTTCCGTTGCAATCGCGCATGACAGCCGCAATAAGGGCGTGCTCTTCGCGAAGGAATCCGCTGCGGTTCTCGCGGCGAACGGCATCAAGGCCTATCTTTACCCGCAGCTTATGCCGACCCCGGCGCTGTCCTACGCGGTGCGCCATTTACAGTGCGACGCGGGCATCTGCGTTACGGCCAGCCACAACCCCGCGAAGTACAACGGCTATAAGGCCTACGGCAGCGACGGCTGCCAGGTGACCGAGGGTATGGCGGACGGCATCATGGCCGCAATCGAGGCGCTGGATATTTTCAAGGACGTCAGGAAGATCCCGTTTGACGAGGCGCTCGCGGCGGGAACCATCGAATACATCGGCGAGGAAACCGTCAGCGCGTTTATCGAGGACGTTTATAAGGAGAGCATCCTCGGCAAGCCGGCCGATAACCTAAAGCTCGTCTATACGCCGCTCAACGGCAGCGGTAAAATGTGCGTGCTGCGCATTCTGGATAAAATCGGCGTGAAGGACGTTACGGTCGTTCCCGAGCAGAGCGAGCCGGACGGCAACTTCCCGACCTGCCCGTACCCGAACCCGGAGATCCGCGAGGCGCTGCAGAAGGGCCTTGAGCTTTGCGAGACCGTGAAGCCCGACCTGCTGCTTGCGACCGACCCGGACTGCGACCGCGTGGGCATCGCCGTCAACCAGCACGGCGAGTATCGCCTGATGACCGGCAATGAGGTCGGCATCCTGCTTTTGAACTTCATCGCGCAGTGCAAGACGGAGCTTGGCAACCTGCCGAAGGATCCGGTCGCGGTCACGACGATCGTCTCCACGGATATGGTCAACGACATCGCGAAGGATTACGGCATTGAGATCCGCCGCGTGCTGACCGGCTTCAAATACATCGGCGACCAGATTGCCCTGCTGGAGGGCGAGGGCCATCCGGAGCGCTATCTGCTCGGCTTTGAGGAAAGCTACGGCTACCTCTCCGGCGGCTATGTGCGCGATAAGGATGCGGTCAACGGCAGCATGCTCATCTGCGAGATGGCTTCCTTCTACAAGGATAAGGGCATGACGCTCGTCGATGCGATCAACGCGCTGTATGAGAAATACGGTTATTATAAGAACGACCTGTGCAACTTCACCTTCGAGGGCGAGGACGGCATGAAGCAGATGAACGCCATCATGGACGGCCTGCGCATGGATCCGCCGCAGGTCATCGCGGGCTATAAGGTCATCGGCCGCAGCGATTACAAGCTCTCCGTGCGCACGGATGGCGAGGAGAAAACGGCGATTACGCTGCCGAAATCCAATGTGCTGGAGTACCGTCTGGAGAACGGCAGCAAGCTGATTGTCCGCCCCTCCGGCACCGAGCCGAAGATCAAGATCTATCTTTCCGGCAAGGGCAAGACGCGCGAGGAGTCCGAGGCGATTATCGCGAAGATGAAGGAAGCGGCTACGGCGCTGCTCGGCCTGTAAAATACAGAAGTCAATCAAAGTGGGGATCGGCTGCGCTGCGGCTGATCCCCTT
The DNA here is from genome assembly GCA_019422905.1 of Oscillospiraceae bacterium. GTDB lineage: Bacteria > Bacillota > Clostridia > Oscillospirales > Acutalibacteraceae > Hominenteromicrobium. The sequence continues at coordinate 27,856 of JAHZCM010000006.1, read as the reverse complement.
TTAATTTCGGAATTTGGAGGAATGGTATGCGGCATATAAGGCAGGCGGAGGAGCGGGATGCCGGCAGGATTGCGGAGATCCTTGTATTTAATTACCGGCTTAATTTTTATCCCATTTTCAAAAACGACGCGTTTTACTTTGACGAAATACAGGTGATGTCCGTCGCGGAAAAATACCTTGCGGATAAAGGGACGCTTCGCAATGTGTATGTTTATGACGACGGGACGGTAAAGGGAGTGCTGCAAATATCCGGCAGGGAAGTTCAAAAGCTCTTTGTGGAGCCTGCCCTGCAGGGCTGCGGCATCGGCGAAAAGCTCCTGCGGTATGCGGTGGAAAACTGCCGCGCGGATTTCCTGTGGGCTTTGGAAAAGAACGAGCGGGCGATAAAATTTTATCAGAGAAACGGATTTCACCAAACCGGCGGCAAAAAATTTGAGGAGGGCACGGCGGAGTATCTGGTTCACCTGGAACGCTGAGCTGCGGATTCCGGGCGTGCATGAGGCAAGGCCCCGGCCGCAGACGGTTCTCTCGACACATCAAATAAGAAAATACGTTCGAAAAATTTGCGAAATCCATTGCTTTTTCGCGGCGGATTTAGTATAATAGAGATATCAAAAACGGGAATTCCAAGGGGCCGTTTTGGGCGGGCGGGGGATAAATCCTGAGCGTTTGTCTTTCGGGTTTGCGCCTGCCGCGAGGCCGTCCTTGGAAAAGGGCGAATACGCGCTGTGAAAGAAAGGTAAGTGGTTATAAAGATGGCAAGCGAAAAGAATAGCAAGGTATCCGAAAAGGTAAAGGCGAACGACAAGATTAAGCCGGAGGATAAAATCAAAGCGCTGGAAACCGCGCTGACGCAGATTAAAAAGCAGTTTGGCGAGGGTGCCGTCATGCGCCTCGGCCAGAACAATACCCTGCAGGTGGAATCGATTCCGACCGGCTCGCTTTCTCTCGATCTGGCGCTTGGCATCGGCGGACTGCCGCGCGGCAGAATCGTCGAGATTTATGGGCCGGAGTCGTCCGGCAAGACGACGCTCGCGCTCCACTGCGTCGCGGAAGGGCAGAAAATGGGCGGCAACGCCGCGTTTATCGATGTGGAGCACGCGCTGGACCCGGTCTATGCTTCCGCGCTCGGCGTAGACGTGGATTCCCTGCTGGTTTCGCAGCCGGACACCGGCGAGCAGGCGCTGGAGATTACGGAGGCGCTGGTCCGCTCCAACGCAATCGACGTCATCGTTGTGGACTCCGTTGCGGCGCTGGTGCCGCGCGCGGAAATTGAGGGCGAGATGGGCGACAGCCATGTGGGCCTGCAGGCGCGCCTGATGTCGCAGGCGCTCAGAAAGCTCGCGGGCGCAATTTCAAAGTCGAACTGCGTCGCGATCTTTATCAATCAGCTACGCGAAAAGGTGGGCGTTGTTTACGGGAACCCGGAGGTCACGCCGGGCGGCCGCGCGCTGAAATTCTATTCCTCCGTGCGGCTTGACGTGCGCAAGAAAGAGGTCATCAAGAACGGCTCGGATATCATCGGCTCGCATACGAAGGTCAAGGTCGTCAAGAACAAGGTGGCCCCGCCGTTCCGCGAGGTGGAGTTTGACATCATGTACGGGCAGGGGATTTCCCGCGTCGGCGAGCTTGTAGATCTGGCGGAAAAGCTGGATATCGTGCAGAAGAGCGGCGCGTGGTTCTCCTATAACGGTTCGCGCATCGGGCAGGGACGCGAAAATGCGAAGAAGTTTTTGCAGGATAACCCGGACGTTTTCGAGGAGATCGCCGGGAAGGTGAAGGAAAACGCGGATAAGCTGTATGTGAAGTCCGCCAAAGCCGGCGGCGACGTGAAGGCGGTCGCAACGCCGGTTGAAGAAGCCGCTGCGCCGGAGGAGCGGCCTGCCGGGAATAAAAACGTGAAGGCGGATATCGACATCACCGTCGATGACGACGAATGAGGATAACCGATGTGCAGCAGCGCCGCCACCGCCTTTCGCAGCTCTATATCGACGGCGAGGCGGCCGTGAAGGTCGATACGGAGACGCTGCTCAAAAGCGGCCTTGCGCCGGGCGATGAGATCGACGACGAGACCCTGCATCAGCTGCTGCAGGAATCCGCCGCGCACCGTGCGAACGAAAAGGCGCTTTATCTGCTGGAGCACCGCGCACACTCGAAAAAGGAGCTGGAGGACAAGATCACCCGCTCGGAGTTTGACCGCGAGGCCGCGCGCCGCGCTGTGGAGTATATGGAAGAGCTCGGGCTGGTCGATGACGAGCAGTATGCCCGCCGCTATGCGCAGGAGCTTTTCACGCGCAAAAAGTTTGGCGTCCGCCGCGTAAAGCAGGAGCTGCGGCAGAAGGGCATCGCGGACGATTTGATCGAAGCGGTGCTCGAGGAATTTTCCATGGACCGCGATGAGACGGCGGAGCAGATCCGCGCGATTTTGGAGCGGAAATATCCCGCCGCGTGGACGGATGAAAAGGCCCGCCGCCGCGCCATCGCCGCCTTACAGCGGTATGGCTACGGCTTTGAGGAAATTTTCAGCGTTTTGAACGGGGAAGCCCCGGAGGAATAAATTGCGGCTTCCTTTGGTTTTTGCCAAAGGAATTTTGGCTAGAAAGAAAAATGGGAGGCGGTAAATCGTGCGCGAACGATATAAGACGGCGAGCGCGGTAATGCTGTTCCTTGTGCGGGAGCAAAACGGAAAACGGGAGATCCTGTTGCAAAAGAGACAGAACACCGGTTATGCAGACGGCATGTGGGACTGCGGTGCTGCCGGCCATGTAGAGATGGGCGAAACGATGAGGATGGCCATGATCCGGGAAGCGGCTGAGGAGCTTGGCGTAACGCTTTCTCCTGCTGACGTGTGGTTTGCAACGCTCACGCATAAAACCTCGCCGGACGGTACGGCCTATGTCAATGTATTTTTCTGCGCGGAGTGCGGAGAAGCGGAGCCGCGTATCTGCGAACCGGAGAAATGCGCGGAGCTTCGCTGGTTTTCGTTGGATGCGCTGCCGGAAAACCTGTTGGAGGACCGCAGAGCGGCGCTGGAAAATTTCCGCCGTGGAATTCCATACAGCGAATTTGGGTGGAAGGAATTGGAGCATGCTTGATATAGGTAGGCTGAATCAAATTCTCAGCGCATGCGAAACGGGTGAAACGCTTTCAGACGCGGAGCTGGATTGGCTCGAAAGCGCTGCGCTTTCTGCGCGCGGTTTGTCCGGCGGAGGCGTCATGGATTGAACAGCTCGAAGAAGGAATCCGCACGTACCGCGGGAATAAAGTCCGCATGCGGGCGGCAAGACGGTATATAGCCGGCGCGCTGGACGTATAAATTGTACGTTTTTTATGAACAGACTGCATTTCGATTGAAAAGCAGTCTGTTTTCTGCTAAAATAGAAACAAAGTCAGGAAAGAAGCAACGGAAAGGACGTTTTACATATGGCTGTGAAGGTGGGAATGGTCAGCCTTGGCTGCGCCAAAAATCAGGTGGACGGCGAAATGCTGATGGCGAGCCTCAAGAATGCGGGCTTTGAATTGAGCGACGACGCGGCGCTGGCCGACGTTGCGATTGTCAATACCTGCGGCTTTATCGCGAGCGCAAAGCAGGAATCCATCGACGAGATTCTGGAGCTTGCAACGCTTAAAAAGGAGGGCCGCATTAAAAAGCTCGTCGTCACGGGATGTCTTGCCGAGCGTTACCGGGAGGAAATCCATAAGGAGCTGCCCGAGGTGGACGGCGTGTTCGGCATCGGCGCGAACGGCGACATCGCCGCGTGTATCAAAGGCGTGATGGACGGCTTTGTGCAGAGCTTTCCGGATAAGGGAAGGATGCCCCTGTGTGGCGACCGCGAGCTTTCCACGCCGAGCTATTTTGCGTATCTCAAGATCGCCGAGGGCTGCGACAACCGCTGCACATACTGCGCGATCCCGATGATCCGCGGCGGCTACCGCAGCCGCACGATGGAAAGCATCGAGGAGGAAGCCCGCGCGCTTGTGGAAAACGGCGCGAAGGAGCTGATTCTCATCGCGCAGGATACGACGCGCTACGGCATCGACCTTTACGGCGAATATTCGCTCGCGAAGCTGCTGCGCCGCCTGTGCAGGATCGAAAACCTGCACTGGCTCCGCGTGCTCTACTGCTATCCGGACGCCATCACGGACGAGCTGCTCGAAACGATCGCGGAGGAAGAGAAGATCGTTAAATACATGGATCTGCCGCTCCAGCACGCTTCCGGGAAGATTCTGAAGGCGATGAACCGCCGCGGCGACCGGGAAAGCCTGACAGCGCTGGTGCGTAAGATTCGGGAGAAAATTCCGAATGTCACGCTGCGCACCACGCTGATCACGGGATTCCCGGGCGAAACCGAGGAGGATTTCACCGAGCTTGCGGAATTCGTCAAGGAGGTGCAGTTTGAGCGTCTCGGCTGCTTTGCCTACTCGCAGGAGGAAAACACGCCTGCCGCAGAGCTGCCGGATCAGATCGACGAGGAAGTGAAGAATCACCGCGCCGAGTTGATTATGGATTCCCAGATGAATATTATGGACCGTCTCGGCGAAAAGCAGGTGGGCAGGGAGATCGAGGTGCTCACCGAGGGCTTTGACCGCTATGCGGAATGCTGGTTTGGGCGCAGCGCGATGGACGCGCCGGATATTGACGGCAAGGTGTTTTTCTCGGCGGAGAAGAAGCCGCGTCTCGGTCAGCTTGTCACCGTGCGCGTGGATGAGGCCATTGACTGCGATCTGTTCGGCGTGCGCGTTTAAGCCGGGAATCCGCCTGCGCTCTGCGGGTTTAATCTCTGGGAGACGCAGATGGGACGCGGCCGCCCGGCAGAACCGGTCCGGCTTTTAAAAGAAAAGGACTGCCTTTGCCCCGCGCAAAGAAAAGATGGGACAGATAGAATGAATTTACCGAATAAACTGACGATGCTGCGGATTATCATGGTGCCGTTTTTCGTGTTTTTCACGCTGGCGGATTCGATCCCGCATCATCTGCTGATTGCCGGCCTGATTTTCGGCGCGGCTTCCTATACCGACCACCTCGACGGCAAAATTGCCCGGCGCGATCATCTGATCACAAACTTCGGCAAGCTGATGGACCCGCTGGCCGATAAGATCATGGTCATGTCGGCGCTCGTCTGCTTTGTCGCAACGGACTTCACAAATGTGTGGTTCGTGCTGCTCATCATGATCCGCGAGTTTGCGGTGACCTCCATCCGCCTGATCGCGGTGGAAAACGGCAGGGTGATCCCGGCAAACAACTGGGGCAAGGCGAAAACCGTATCGCAGATTATTGCGATCTGCGTAATTTTTGCGCTGCAGTATGTGCTGGAGCTGCACGCGCTCGGCGTTATCACGCTGTCCGCTGTTGGAACCGTGCAGACGGTGTTCGACTGGATCGGCTTTGCGCTGATGGGCATTGCGGCGCTGCTCGCCGCAGTTTCCGGCGTGATCTACGCGAAGGACAGCGCGGCGTTGTTCCGCGACAAATAACATGTAACAGAGGAAACCGTATGTATGAAAGGATGCTGGATAAGCGAAAAAAACCGGCGCTTGAGGAAATGATCGCCTGCTGCGGCGCGCGTGCCGCGCTGTTCAGCGATTTTCTGAGCGGCTTGGAGCGGCTGCCGGATGTGCAGCGCGAGGTCCGTTTTCCGTACGGCAATCATTATGGCTGGAGCGTTACGTACCGCAGAAAGAAAAGGCTGCTCTGCGATGTCTTTCCGGAAGCGGAGGCGTTCAGCGTGATGCTGCGGCTTTCCGGCGCGCAGCTTGCGGCGGTATACGATCAAGTGCTTCCCTATACGCAGGATTGTATAGACCACAAGTATCCCTGCGGAGATGGCGGCTGGCTACATTACCGCGCTCTGCGTCCGGAGCATTTGCAGGATGCGCTGACGTTGGTGCGCAATAAGCTGGGCGCGGCGGAATGCAGGAGATAAGAAAGCGTCGGCTGCCGCACACAGACGGAGCAGACCGTTGCAAAAAGAAAGGCAAAATCCTTATATGAAAATTACCGTTATCGGCTGCGGCCGCTGGGGCTCGTTCATTGCCTGGTATCTCAATAAAATCGGCCACAGCGTTTCCCTTTACGGGCGCGAAAGCTCTGCGCGCATGCGCGCGCTGCTCGAAACGCGCTCGAACGGGCTTGTCACAATGCCCGAATCCCTCACGCTGACGACTGCGCTCCGCAGCGCGGCGGACAGCGAGGTTGTTGTGATTTCCGTCGATTCGCAGGGGCTGCGCGGCCTGATGCGTGAGCTTGCCCCGCTGGAGCTTCAAAACAAAATCTTCGTGCTCTGCATGAAGGGCGTGGAAATTGAAACCGGTATGCGGCTTTCCGAGGTCTGCGCCGCGGAATGCGGCCCCACAAACCGCGTAGCGGTGTGGGTCGGCCCCGGCCATGTGCAGGAGTTTGCCGCAGGCGTGCCGAACTGCATGGTGATCGACAGCGCAGACGAGGACGCGAAGCGCACGCTGGTGGAGGCGTTTTCCAGCGATCTGATCCGCTTTTATTACGGACAGGATCTGATCGGCAGCGAGATCGGGGCGGCGGCGAAGAACATCGTCGGTATCGCCGCCGGCATGCTCGACGGGCTGAAGCTCTCCACGCTCAAGGGCGCGCTGATGGCACGCGGCACGCGGGAGATCGCCCGGCTGATCGATGCGCTCGGCGGCAACGAGCTTTCCGCTTACGGCCTGTGCCACCTCGGCGATTACGAGGCGACGCTTTTCTCGCCGTATTCGCATAACCGCATGTTCGGCGAGAAATTTGTGAAGCACGAACCGTTTTCCGCGCTTGCGGAGGGCTATTATGCGGTGGACGCGCTGCTGCGGCTCGGGGAAGCCGTCGGGGCTGATCTGCCGATCTGCCGCGCGGTGTACAACGTATTGTATAAAAATGAAGATCCGCAGGACGCGCTCAACGCGCTGTTTACGAGGAGTATAAAAAATGAATTCTGATATCTTTAGACTGGAGGATCCTTCGGCGGCGCTCAGCCTCTTTGACGGCTGGGATGAAACCGTTGTCTGGTCGGCGCTTGACGGCGTGATGGGCGATATTTATGCGAACGAAGCGCTGACCGCAGCGGCCGCCGTATTGGGGGATTTTGCGTTTGTCGCGTCGCCGGAAATGGATGTGGATGCGGTGCAGTGCCTGCTGCGTGCGCTCAGAGCGCGGACCGGCCACGCGCTGATTCTTGTCGCGGAGAATGAGGCGCTGTTCGCGCTGTGCAAATCGCTTGTCGGCGACGCGGAAACCGGTATACGCTATGCGGTCAGGAAGGAGCGCGGCGTGTTTCAGCCGGAAAAGCTCCGGCGGTTTGCGGTGGACGTTCCGGCGGGCTACGTGCTTTCGGGTATGACGCGCGAAATCTGGGAGCAAATCGTCGAAAAAGGCGGCTGGATGCGCGACTTCACCTCGAATTTTCCGGATTACGCGGCCTTCATGGAAAAAGCGCTCGGCGTATTTGCGCTGAAAGACGGCGAGATCGTCTGCGGCGCGTCCTCCTATTCCGCTTTTGACGGCGGGATTGAGATCGAGATCGGCACGCATGAGGCGCACCGCCGCCGCCATTTGGCGCGCGCGTGCGGCGCCCGGCTCATTCTGGACTGCCTGGACCGCGGGCTCTACCCGTCGTGGGACGCAGCGAATCTGATGAGCATTTCGCTTGCCCAGCAGCTCGGCTACCGGTTCAGCCATACATATCCGTATCTGCTGCTGACGCCGCAGGCGCAGGAGGATGCGCGTCTGGAAGCGAAATACGGTGAAGCACTTTTGCAGGCGCGGGCGCTCGTTGCGGGCGAGCCGGAGCCTGTGCCGAATATGGCGAATCTCGCCGCGCTTTTGAAGGAGACGCTTGACCGCGTCAACTGGGCCGGCTTTTACACTGTACAGCCGGACGGCAATCTGCTGCTCGGCCCGTTTCAGGGCAGGTCCGCGTGCATCCGCATCCAAAACGGGCGCGGCGTATGCGGTGCGGCGCTCAGGGAACGCCGCACGCAGCTCGTGCCGGACGTGCATGCGTTTCCGGGGCACATTGCCTGCGACAGCGCGAGCCGGTCGGAAATCGTCGTGCCGGTCATGCGGGAAGGCCGGGTTTACGCCGTTCTGGATCTCGACAGCCCGATCAAAGACCGCTTTTCCGGGCGGGAAGCGGCGTTCCTCGAAAAAATCGCGGCAATTCTGGCGGAAAAATTCTGACCGCCGGATTCCTATAGAAATGCAGGGCGATGCCCAAAGAAAGGAAGAGTTGTATGACAAACGAAGTAATTCAAAACATTTTGACCCGCCGCAGCGTGCGCGCGTTTCAGGAGAAGCCGGTGGAGCGTGAGAAGATCGAGACACTTTTGAAGTGCGCCACATACGCACCCAGTGCGATGAACCGCCAGACCTGGCATTTCTCCGCGGTTCTGAGTGCGCAGAAAATCAAGAAGCTCGCGGCGGCGATGGGTGCGGCGCTTGGCAATCCGAAGTATAACCTGTATTGCCCGGCGGCGATCATCATTCCCTCCAATTCCGGCGGCCCGGACGACAACGCCTGCGCGATGGAAAACATCATGCTGGCCGCGCATTCGATGGGCGTCTCGTCCGTGTGGGTCGATCAGCTCCGCGATACCTGTGATGATCCCGGCGTGCGCGCGGTTCTGACGGAATTCGGCGTGCCGGAGGACTACAAGGTATACGGCATAGCGGTGCTCGGTTACGCGGCGGCGGAGCCGAAGCCCGTGGAAAAGAAGTATCCGGTCACGATTATTGAGGACTGATATTCAGAGCGAAGAGGGACGTCCGGAGAGGACGCCCCTCTTTTTCATGCGGGAGACCGGGACGCGACTTCGGCGCAAAGGTATATTGCGATTGCGGCTGTTTATTCGGAGAACAGAAAAAATTCCTCATTTCAATGTTTTTTTCTCTTGGAATTTTTTCGGGTTCTGGTACAATAAAAAAGCAAATATATGCGCAGCAAAAGGCTGCGCGAAATTTTCTTTGGGGGAAATGCTTATGAAAAAAACATCCGGCGCTTCTGTCGGGCGCGGACAGCTTATTATTTTCTGTCTGTTCGGACTCATGTTTTTCTTTTCTATTTCGGCGACGATGACCGGGCTTCTGATTTCCGACATCACGGAGTCCTATGCGCTCACTTATGGACAGGCCGGCTGGATCGGCTCGGTGCAGAGCATCGGCGGATTTGTGGCCACGCTGCTCGGCGGCGTGCTTTCCGACCGCTTCCCGAAGCTGCGGCTGATCTGCATCATGTTTGCCGTTTACACGCTGGCGCTTTACGGCCTCGGCTTTGTGCCGCCATATGGTCTGCTGATTGCCTGCTTCCTGATTCTCGGCATGACGAACAGCCTTCTGAATCTGCTGATCAGTGCGTACATTTCCGAGCGCTGCCCGGAAAAGCGTACGTCGTATTTAAATCTCTGCCATGCGTTCTATGGGCTCGGTTCGCTTGCGGGACCGGTGTATGCTTCGATTCTGCTGCAAACCGGCATTGTGTGGAACCACACATTTTTGTGGTTCGGCGTTTTCTGTACGGCAGTCACGCTGCTGCTGGTTTTTGTCTGCCGCACCGATAAGGGCGGCGCACAGCAGGGCGAGACAAAGGGCTCCATGCGCGGCCTGCTTAAAAACCGCGGCCTGCTGCTTATGAGTCTTGCCTGCCTTTTGTATATGGGCCAGCAGAGCGCGGTGAATCTCTGGATCGCATCCTATGTGGAAACGGAGATGCACAGCGCGGAAATGGCCAGTGTGGCGCTTACGCTGTACTGGACCGGCGTTATGCTCGGCCGCTTCTTGCAGTCTGCCCTGAGCCGCCGCGTGGATTCCGGCAGATGGCTGTGTGTCTGCTGCACGGTGTCTGCCATTCTGTTTACGGCCGCGGTTCAGATCGGGAACCCGGTTGTCCTCTCGGCTGCGCTCTGCATCGGCACGATTCTGACGGGCGCGGCGTTCCCCTCCATGATGGCGATGGGCTGCGCATGCTGCCCGGAGCAGGCCGGCGCGGCAACCTCCGTTGTGTGCCTCGGCTCCAGCATCGGTGGCATGATTTTCCCGCCGTTGGTCGGCTGGATTGCAGAACGGACCTCTTTCCGCACGGCGATTTACGTCATTCCCGTCGTGCTGGTGCTCTGCACGGTCGTCCTGCTGTTCTGTGTCCGCAAAAAAACGGAAAAAATTGCTTAAACTTTGTCTCCCTGAATCTGCGGATGGTTGAAATTCAGCCGGAAGTATGATAGAATAGCCGCAATGCCTTTAAAACCGGCATTGCGGCTATTTTTTATTTTTACGAGGAGAAAGCGGAATGGTCAAAACAGAGAATTCGATTGTAGAGGGCGTGATTTGGAAGCAGCTTCTGCTGTTCTTTTTCCCGATCCTGATCGGTACGTTTTTTCAGCAGCTTTACAACACGGTCGATACGGTGATCGTCGGCCAGTATGTGGGCAAAGAGGCGCTGGCCGCCGTCGGCACGACGGGTACGGTCATTAACCTGCTCGTGGGCTTTTTCGTCGGCGTTTCCTCCGGCGCAACGGTCATCATCTCGCAGTATTTTGGCGCGGACGATCGGGACAACATCTCGAAGGCCGTGCACACCTCGGTTGCGCTGGCCATTGCCGGCGGCGTGATCATCATGGTGGTCGGCTTTCTTTCCGCACACCCGGTGCTCGTCCTGATGAGTGTGCCGGCGGGGATTCTCGACGATGCCGTATTGTATATGAATGTCTATTATGCGGGCATTATCGCCAATATGATCTATAATATCGGTACCGGCATTCTGCGCGCGATCGGCGATTCGCGCATGCCGCTGTATATTCTCATCGTCTGCTGCCTCGTGAACGTCGTGCTTGACCTGCTGTTTGTCGTCGCATTCCGGTGGGCGGTGTTCGGCGTTGCGCTTGCAACCGTGCTTTCGCAGGTCGTCAGTGCGGCGCTCATTATGGCGCGCCTGATGCTGACCCATGACTCCTACCGGGTGGAGCTGAAAAAGATTCGCTTTGACGCGGGAATCCTGAAGAACGTCATCCGTATCGGCCTGCCGGGGGGCTTGCAGTCCATGATGTATTCGTTTTCGAACCTGCTGATTCAGGCGAGCATCAACGGCTTTGGCACGGATGCAATCGCGTCGTGGGCGGCTATCGGCAAGATTGACGGCTTCATCTGGATGGTCATGAATGCGTTCGGCATTGCGGTTACGACCTTTGTCGGGCAGAATTTCGGCGCGCGCCGGTATGACCGCGTCAAGCGCTGCACGCGCGTGGGGCTTTTGATGGCGCTGGGCACAACGATTGCGCTGAGCGCGCTGCTGTATATTTTCCGCGAGCCGCTGCTCAGCTTTTTCACCGGAGACGACGAGGTTGTGCGGATCGGCGCAAACTTTTTCACGATCCTTGCGCCCTCGTATTTCACGTTCGTGTTTATTGAGATTTTTTCCGGCGCGATCCGCGGCGCGGGCGAAGCGCTGCAGCCGATGCTCATCACCTGCTTCGGCGTGTGCGGCCTGCGCATCGCTTGGCTTCTGATCGCAGTGCCGATCTGGCACACGATGGAGATGGTCGCGGCAAATTACCCGGTTACATGGGTGATCACCGCCGTTGTATTCATTGTTTACTATGCCCGGATGAACTGGCTGGACCGCTGTATCCGCCGGGAGCATGACCCGTCGCACACGACGCTGAAAACGAAAAAGGCATAAAAACCGGCGGGGAGAAAGCCCGCCGCCAGCACAAAATGAAAAAGGGAACGCCGCGGCGTTCCCTTTTTGCGTGTGTGTTTTCCGTGTGAATTTTTGTGCGAGGCTCAGTAATTCTGCGCGCGAAGCTCAAAATAAGCCTTCGGGTGCGCGCATACCGGGCATACCTCCGGCGCGTCCTTGCCGATGTGGATATGGCCGCAGTTCCTGCAAATCCAAACCATATCGCCGTCTCTGGAGAAAACGACACCCTCTTCGATATTCGAGAGCAGCTTTCTGTAGCGCTCTTCGTGCTCCTTCTCAATCGCCGCAACCTTCTCGAACAGCATCGCGATGTAGTCAAAGCCCTCGGCTTTTGCATCCTCGGCAAAATGCTTATACATGTCGGTCCATTCGTAATTCTCGCCCTCGGCTGCATCTTCTCCGTGGTGTCCGCGATGGTGCCGCCGTGCAGGAGCTTAAACCAGATCTTCGCGTGCTCCTTCTCGTTGTTTGCGGTCTCGGTAAAAAGCTCCGCAATCTGCTCGTAGCCGTCTTTCTTGGCCTTCGAGGCGTAGTAGGTGTACTTGTTTCTGGCCTGCGATTCACCGGCAAAGGCCGCCATCAGGTTCGCTTCGGTTTTTGTGCCCTTTAAGTCTTTCATACCAATTTTCCTCCTTGCGTTCTGCTTTCATTCTTTCCATTTTTGGGCTGCCTTATACGCAACCCCGATTTGCTAATCTCATTATACGCCTATAAATGGAAATTTGCAAGAGAAAATAAGAATAATTATTATTTTTAATAAGCTAAAAAACGCTGACATCCAAGGCCGCTGATTTGAAAGGCTGCACACGATTCCTGTGAAAGCCGCGTCACAGCTCAAATTCCATCACGGCGCAGTTTGAGAGCTTGAATGCGGCGTAGTCCTCATTCGGCACGTCCAGGAAATAGGTGCGGATCATGCGGCAGATGCCGCCGTGGCACACGAGCAGCGTCGGCGCGCCGCCCTGCGCTTTCAGCTCGTCGAGCATGGGGTAGAGCCGCCCGGCGAGGTCAAGCATCGATTCGCCGCCCGGATACCGCACGGCAAACTGCCGCTTGTTCGCGTTGAACTCCGCGCCGTCCCAGTCGGTGTTTTCATAAATGCCGTAATCCTGCTCGATCAGCCGGTTTTCCGTTTCAATCGTCTCTACGCCGATCTGCCCGGCAATCAGGCGGGCGGTGTGCTGCGCACGGATCATGGGCGAGGCGATGATCCGCCGGATACCGCAGCCCGCGAGGCTTTTGCCGGCTTCAACGGCCTGCTGCACGCCTTTTTCGGTGAGATCCAGATCGGTGCGTCCGCAAACGCGGCGCGCGGCGTTCATCGGTGTTTCGCCGTGCCGTGTGACGTATAATTTCATGCTGTAGAAACTTCCTTTCTGCAAAGCATAGCGGTGGTTGGCGCGGTTCGGCGCTGCGCGTGCCTGCGCCTGATTTTGGGGAAGCGATCGGTATCAAACGCGGTCTGCGATGGTCAGCAGAAGCCGCTCCGTGTCCGCCCAGCCGAGGCAGGGATCGGTGATGGACTGTCCGCGCACCATGTGGTCGCTGATTTTCTGGGCGCCCTCGATCAGATAGCTCTCGATCATCACGCCCTTGACGAGTCTGTGCACGCCGTCGTTGTGCGCGCGGCTGTGCAGGATCTCGCTGACGATGCGGATCTGCTCTTTGAACTGCTTGCCCGAATTCGAGTGGTTTGCATCCACAACGCAGGCGGCATTTTGGAGACCGCTTTTTTCATACAGCGCGCAGAGACGCGTGAGGTCCTCGTAGTGGTAGTTCGGGATATTTGTGCCATATTTGTCCACGCCGCCGCGCAGGATTGCGTGGGCGAGCGGATTGCCGGTGGTTATCACATCGCAGCCGCGGTAGATGAAGTTGTGCGCGCTCTGGGCGGCCCGGATCGAATTCATCATGACGGAGAGATCGCCGGAGGTGGGGTTTTTCATACCGGCCGGAATGTCCATGCCGCTGGCGGTCAGACGGTGCTGCTGGTTTTCCACGGACCGCGCGCCGATGGCCTCATAGGAAAGCAGATCGTCAAGATAGCTGCGGTTTTCGGGGTAGAGCATCTCGTCCGCGCAGGTGAGGCCGGTTTCCAGAATGGCCCGCATGTGCATCTTGCGGATGGCGATGATGCCGGCAAGCAGATCCGGCGCTTTGTCGGGATCGGGCTGGTGCAGCATGCCCTTATAGCCCTCGCCGGTGGTGCGGGGCTTATTCGTATAAACGCGCGGAATCACGATCAGCCTGTCCTTGACCTGCTCGTTGACGCGCGCGAGACGGTGCAGGTATTCGCAGACGGCGTCCTCGTTGTCGGCGGAGCAGGGGCCGACAATGACGAGAAATTTATCGGATTCGCCGCGAAAAGCCGCCGCGATCTCCTGGTCGCGCTTTTCCTTGATGCGCCGGAGCGCTTCGGGAAGCGGAAACTGCGCCTTGAGCGCGGCGGGATTTGGCAGTTCTTTTTGAATGGTCATGGACATGGGATAAGACTCCTTTAGGGCAGATAAATTATAGATTTTTGATTTGTGTTCCGATTTTCATAGCCTGCCGCCACTGGGGCGCAGGACTGTCGTCGCTCCAGTATTCGTCCAGCGCGGCGATTTTATCGTTTACAAGTGTGAAAAAGAATACGACATGGAAGGATTGCGCGCGGTCCGCCGGATGGACGCGCACCGCCGTGATAAGCGTATTGCCGGCCTGTTCAATCCGCTCGACGGCGCCGGTCCATTCGCCGGGATATTCGCAGTTTGCCCGTATATATTCCTCCACGGTGAAGCGCTCGTTGGTGCAGTGCCAGTTGATGTGTGCCGAGCTGCTGAAAAAGGGCCGCATACGGTCGGCGTCTTGCCGGAGTGTGACGTCCCAGAATTGACGGATATCCATTTTGTGTTTCCTCCTGCGCCTTATTCGCGCTCCGTATTCTGTTCGAGGTATCGCCCGATGGCCTCTTCGCTGTAGGAGAGCAGGCGGCCGAAGCGGACGGCGATTTCGCGCCGGGCTCCCCTGCGGTACTTACCCGCGCCTTGCAGCGCGTTTTTATCCGCCTGAATCGAAAGCAGCTCCGCGAGGTCGGCGGGGTCGCGGTAAAAGACGACGTTCTGCTTTCCCCGGTTCAGGGAAAGGGGAAAAAGGTCGGTCAGCACGGGTTCCCTGAGAAAATACGCCTTGCAGCCGTATTTTTCGGCAATATCCGCGCAGGCATTGAGAAAATCCGCGCCGCCGAGTACCGTTTCCAGCTCATTGGGGGTGAACGGGTGGCTCAGGGCAATGCGCTTCACGCCGGCACGGACGACCTCGCAGAAGGCGTCGCATACGCCGAGCGCGAAGGAATATGCGTCGATTTTTCGGTTTTGCTCCATAGTGTTTTCCTCTTTATGTAGGCCGCAAAAGCGGCTGAATCCTCTGTTATTCGGTTTCGACCGTAACACCCGGCAGGCCGGAAAGCGAATTCTGCACGTAGCGCTCCAGATCGTTCTTTGTGGTGAGCTGCGCGCTGGTCTGCATGATGTTTTCCTTCATCGCCGGCGTCAGAGACTCAAAATAAGCGAGCGCCGCGGCATCGAGCTTGGATAAATCCATAAAAAGCCATCCTTTCTGCATTTTATGGAAATAGCTTTTGCAGATGCGGGCAAAATATGCGTCAGCGCCAGCCGCCGGAGACAACGAGCGTCTCGCCGGTGATATACGGGCTTTCCGCGAGAAACCATACGGCGGCGGCCACCTCCTGCGGCGTGCCGGCCCGTCCAAGCGGGATATCCCGGCACAGGTCGGCCTTGTCCGCTTCGGAGAGATGGGCGTTCATCTTTGTGTCGATGTATCCGGGCGCCACGGCGTTTACCGTGATGTTGGACGGCGCGAGCTCCAGCGCAAGTGCGCGGGTCATGCCGAGCATACCGGCCTTCACCGCCGAATACGCGACCTCCATTGCCGCGCCGCTCACGCCCCAAATGGAGGAGATATTGACGATCGCGCCCGATTTGCGGCGGAGCATGGCGCGCGCCGCATGCTGGGAGAGGTATACGGCGGAGGAAAGGTTCGTGCTCACGATCCGGTTCCATTCGTCGGGCGTCATCGCGTCGAAAAAGCAGACGAGCGAAGCGCCCGCGCCGTTTACGAGCACGTCGATATGCCCGAGTGCCGCCTCGCTTTCCTTCCAGACGCGCTCGCAGGAGAGCGGATCGGAAAGGTCGCCCTGCACCGCATAGGCGTTGTGTCCGGCAGAGCGAAGCTCCGCGGCGAGGGACCGCGCGTTTTCAAAATGCGCTGCGCCGTGTACGGCGACGCCGCAGCCTGCCGCGGCAAATTTTTGGGCGACCGCCGCGCCGATTTCGCCGGAAGCGCCCGTGATGAGTGCAGTTTTCATTCCATGTTCCCCGTCATAAACATCAAAACAGCAAGCGCGGCGAGCGGGGCGGTCTCGGTGCGCAGGATGCGCGGCCCGAGCGTCGCCGTCTGTACACCGTTTGCCTTGGCAAATTCCACTTCTTCCGCGTCAAAACCACCCTCCGGGCCGATAAAAACGGAAACCTCGTTTTGGCCTTCGGGCAGGCAGGCGGCGAGCGGCGCGCCGCCGCCCTCGTAAAACAGGATTTTTGTGCCCTTAGCCGCACGGACGGCGTCGCGGAAGCCGGTCATTGCGCCGATTTGCGGTACCGCGCCGCGGCCGCTTTGCTTTGCGGCCTCCAGCGCGATGCGCTGCAGGCGCTCCTGCTTCTTTGCCGCGGATTTCGTATCGGGCCGGGAGACGCTGCGGGCGGTCAGCACCGGCGTGATTTCCGCCGCGCCGAGCTCCGTCGCCTTTTGCACCACAAGCTCCAGCTTGTCTCCCTTCGGCACGCCGGGATACAGCGTCACGCGCAGGGAGGGCTCGCTTGCATTCCGCCTTTTTTGCAGGACGCGCACCGTCACCGTGTCCCCCTCAATGCGCTCGATTTCCCCGTCGTAGTCAAAGCCTGCGCCGTCGCAGAGCGTCAGCGCTTCGCCGGGCCGCATGCGCAGCGCGCGGGCGATATGGCGGCCGTCCTCGCCGCCCAGAACGGCGGAGCCGTTTTGCCGCGCGTCATCGAATTGTACGGCGGCCGTAAAAAATCTCGGCATAAAGGCTCTCCTTTCCCAATACTCTGTTTTCATATGATACCACGTCGGGGCCGTTTCGCGCAATCCCTTTTTGGCCTGCTGTGTGCCGGTTGTCCGGCAGGCCGCTGATGGCGGGCGATGCGGTTATCCGGGTCTTTTAATGGCTTTCCACTCGTCTTCCAAAATAGACATGAGAATATCGTCGGCGTATTGCCCGTCGAGAAAAACGGCCTCCCGGCGTATGCCCTCGCGCCGGAACCCGGCCTTCAAATACACGTTTTCCGCCCGCGGATTGAAGGAATATACGTCGAGCTCCAACCGGTGCAGCTTCAAGGCTTCAAATGCAAAGTCACGGGCCGTTTCCACAGCCCACGTGCCGATGCCTTTTCCCCGTTCGGCAGGATGGAAAAGGCCGATGCGGAAATTCGCGCAGCGCGCGGTCCAATCGATTTCATTGATCACGCTTTCCCCGATAATGCGGCCGTCCGGCGCGAGAATCAGAAAGAAGTACCGGTCCTCGTCGTCCAGACATTGTTGAAAAAAGGAAAGCACCTCGTCTCGTGTGAACGAGGTCCTGGAGCCGGTCATGCGGGCAACTTCCCGGTCCAGCGGGTTGTAGTTTTGATCGTAGTAGGGTTCTGCGTCTTTTGGCTGCACGGGCCGTATGACATACCCGTCCTTTTCCCATGCTTTGTCTTTGCGCATAGCGGCAAGTCCTTTCCGTCCGGCTGTTTTTCATGTGTGCTGAAATTATACCACAGCGGTTTTGCTCCGGTCAACCGCGCGGGCATTTCCCGACATAAACGGCGCGAATCTTATCTTGCGGAAGGGGACGGAAAATGGTATACTAAACTATGTATACTTGCAAAGAGGATGGTTTACATTGGAACAGAGCAAAATCCGGAATTTCAGCATCATTGCGCATATCGACCACGGCAAGAGCACGCTGGCCGACCGTATTTTGGAGCAGACGCAGACGGTTGCCCTGCGCGACATGGAGGACCAGCTGCTCGACAATATGGAGCTTGAACGCGAGCGCGGCATCACGATTAAGGCGCACGCTGTGACGCTCGTTTACCGCGCCGCCGACGGCGAGGACTATACGTTTAACCTGATCGATACACCCGGCCATGTGGATTTCAACTACGAGGTCTCCCGCTCACTCGCGGCCTGTGAGGGCGCGGTACTCGTTGTCGACGCCTCGCAGGGCATCGAGGCGCAGACGCTTGCGAACACCTATCTCGCGGTGGACGCCGGGCTGGAGATTGTGCCGGTTTTGAATAAAATTGATCTGATTTCCGCGGACCCCGACCGCGTGGCGGCGGAGATCGAGGACGTGATCGGCATCCCCGCCGAGGACGCGCCGCGTATCAGCGCAAAGACCGGCGTGAACATCAAGGCGGTCATGGAAAAAATCGTCACCGATATCCCTGCGCCGGAGGGCGATCCGGACGCGCCGTTGCAGGCGCTGATCTTTGACTCCTACTACGACGCATATAAGGGCGTGATCGCCTATGTACGCATTAAGGAGGGCAGCGTGCATCCGGGCGACACAATCCGCATGATGGCGGTAGGCAGCGAATTCACGGTTGTCGAGTGCGGCTATCTGCGCGCTACGTCTCTGGAGCCGGCGGACTGCCTATCCGCCGGGCAGGTCGGCTATATCACCGCGTCGATCAAAAACGTGCGGGATGCGCGCGTCGGCGATACGGTCACGCGCGCGGATAACCCCGCGAAGGAGCCGCTGCCGGGCTACCGCGCGGTGCAGCCGATGGTTTTCTGCGGCATCTATCCGGCGGACGGCGCGCACTATACCGACCTTCGGGACGCGCTCGAAAAGCTGCAGCTCAACGACGCCTCCCTGACCTTTGAGCCGGAAACCTCCGTGGCGCTGGGCTTTGGCTTCCGCTGCGGCTTTCTGGGGCTTCTGCACATGGAGATCATTCAGGAGCGGCTGGAGCGCGAATATAATCTCGATCTGATCACGACCGCGCCGAGCGTCGTCTATCACATCACAAAGACGGACGGCACGGTGCTTTCCATTGATAACCCGACGAACTATCCGGATCCCGCGCTGATCCAGCTTGCCGAGGAGCCGATTACGAACGCGCATATTTACTCGCCAAGCGAATTTGTCGCCAACATCATGGAGCTCTGCCAGGAGCGCCGCGGCGTGTTCAAGGATATGAAGTATCTCGACACCGACCGCGTAGATATCCATTATGAGCTGCCCCTGAACGAGATTGTCTATGACTTCTTCGACGCGCTGAAATCCCGCACGCGCGGCTATGCGTCGTTCGACTATGAGCTGATGGGCTACGCGAAGAGCAGCCTTGTCAAGCTCGACATCATGCTCAACGGCGAGGTGGTGGACGCGCTGTCGTTCATCATCCATGCCGATAAGGCGTATCCCAGAGCACGCAAGATGGTGGAAAAGCTCAAGGAAAAGATCCCGCGCCAGCTCTTTGAGGTGCCGGTGCAGGCCTGCATCGGGGGCAAGATCATCGCGCGCGAGACGGTCAAGGCCATGCGCAAGGACGTGCTCGCGAAGTGCTACGGCGGCGATATCACCCGTAAAAAGAAGCTGCTCGAAAAGCAGAAGGAAGGCAAGAAGCGCATGCGCCAGCTCGGCACCGTAGAGGTGCCGCAGGAGGCGTTTATGGCGGTCCTGAAATTGGACGAATAAGCGGCGCCGCAGCGAAGGCGCGGAATCCCGCGCCAAGCCTTTCTTTGCCTGTGAAGGCATGCGGCAAAGAAAACGCGCCGCCGAAAAGGTTTGCTGAACACGGAGGAAAACCATGCTTTACGACGCACTGATTGTTGTGGATATGCAGACTGCGCTTCTGGAGGCCCATCCGTGGGACGAAGCGGGCGTTTTGGAGAGAATCCAAGGACTGATCGCGGCCTGCCGCGCAAGGGGGATTCCGGTCGTTTATGTGCGGCATACGGATGCGGATTTGCCGGAAAATACGGACGGCTGGCAGATACACCCCGCGATTGCGCCGCAGAGCGGGGAAAAGGTTTTCGACAAGCGTTTTAACAGCGCTTTCCGGCAGACGGGCCTGCACGGGTATTTACAGGCGATGCATGCGAAAAATCTGATTCTGTGCGGGATGCAGACGGAATACTGCTTTGACGCGACCTGCAAGGCGGCGTTTGAGCTTGGGTACACCAGCACGGTTGCGCGTGGCACTGTGACGACCTTTGACAGCGCGTTTGCGGGCGGCGGGGATTTGACGCGCTGGTTTGAGGACAAAATCTGGCAGGGCCGCTATGCGCAGGTGTGGGATATCGACGAGGTTCTCGCGGAAATCGAGGCCTGAAGGGCGGCACTTTCGGGTGCGGACCCGCCCGGCTGCCGGTCGTGCCTGCGGGCGGGTATTCAGCCGGCGCAGAGCGCATACAATGCACGCCGTGCAGAGCGCTGCACGGTTATCGGGATAAGAGAGGCATATATGCTTTCCGTTTATATACACATTCCATTCTGTAAATCCAAATGTCCCTACT
Source organism: Oscillospiraceae bacterium (assembly GCA_019422905.1). Classification (GTDB taxonomy): domain Bacteria; phylum Bacillota; class Clostridia; order Oscillospirales; family Acutalibacteraceae; genus Hominenteromicrobium. The sequence goes on along the minus strand of JAHZCM010000006.1, from coordinate 7,574 downwards.
GCGATTTCTATTCCGCGCGCCCGCGGGAGGAAAGCGCGCTGGAGCAGTATAAGGAAGCCGTCTGCGCACGGCTTTTTTCGTATGGAGAAAAATACGGGCGCCGCGCGGTGGGTACCGTGTATTTCGGCGGCGGCACGCCGAGCGTTTTCGGCGCCGGGCGGCTCTGTGCCGTGCTGGACGCGCTGCGGTCGTCGTTTGACGTGCAGCCGGATGCGGAGATCACCGCCGAGTGTAATCCCGCCGACGTGGACACGGCGTTTTTCGAGACGCTCCGCGCAGGCGGGTTCAACCGCATTTCGATGGGGATGCAGTCCGCAAATGCAGACGAGCTGTGCGTTTTGGGCCGCCGGCACACGGCGAAAGCCGTGGAGGAGGCGGTGGAGGCGGCGCGCGCGGCAGGCTTTGACAATATCTCGGTCGATCTGATGCTTGCGCTGCCGCATTCGGACTGTGAGACGCTTGCGCGCTCGGTCGACTTCTGCGCTGCGCTCGGTGCGGATCATGTTTCGGCGTACATCCTCAAGATCGAGCCGGGCACGGACTTCGCAAGGCGCGCCGATGCGCTTGCGCTTCCCGATGAGGACGGCGCGGCGGACCAGTATCTTTTTGCGGTGGAGCGGCTCGCGTCTCTCGGATACCGGCAGTATGAGATCAGCAATTTCGCGCGGCCGGGCAGGGAGAGCCGCCACAATCTGCAGTATTGGCGCTGCGGGGAGTATCTCGGCCTCGGCCCGGCGGCGCACTCGTTCGTCGATGGGCGCAGATTCTATTTCCCGCGCGACCTCGCGGGCTTCCTTGCCGGGAATGAACCGGTTGACGACGGCGCGGGCGGCGATTTTTCCGAGTACGCGATGCTCACCCTGCGGCTTTCCGAGGGCCTGTCCCGCGTGGAATGCGCGCGGCGCTTTCCGGACGGCGAAGCGCAGTTTGAAGCGGTCTGTGCCCGCGCCGGGCGGCTGCCAAAGCGCCTGCTTCGCGCCGGCCATGAAAAAATTGCGCTGACCGCTGAGGGCTTCCTCGTTTCCAACTCGGTTTTGGCGGCGCTTTTGCCGTAACGGCCGGAGGGATTCGCAGCAAATGAAAAACGGTGGAGCAGACATTCAGCAAAAATGAGATTGCCCCGTGCAGCCGGATTCATCCGGGTGTGGCGGGACAGGTAAAAAGACGCCCTGCGGAAAGAACTCCGCGGGGCGTCAGTCGGTTATGGCGCAGCGATTATTCCGGGCGTGAAGGGTCGCGTCGATTCGCTGCTTTCCGCTCCGTAATTATTCGATGGATTTGAGCGATTCCGCCATGTCAATGCGCGCGATTTTGCGCCGCATGATCAAATCCGTGATGACCGTAAATAAAAGGACGAGCAGCACCGTCAGCAGGTAGCTGACCGGGGCGATCACGTATTTGAACGAAACCATATCCACCTTGATCTGATCCATGACGAAAGCATGCAGCAGGACGCCCAGCGGGAGGCCCACAATGATGCCCATCAGCGAGAGGATGACGTTTTCACGGAAAACGTAAGCGCCGGTTTCGCGGGTGTGGAAGCCAAGCACCTTGATCGTCGCCATTTCACGCACGCGCTCGGAGATATGGATGTTGCCGAGGTTGAAGAGCACGACGAACGCCAGCGCGCCGGCGGAGGCCAGCACGAGCGCCACAACGTAGTTCAGGCTCTGCATCATGTTGTCGATCATGCGGCGGGTATCGGAAACGACGGAGACCGAGGAGACGCCGCTCTCCTTGGAGAGCGAGGCCGCAAGGCTGTATTCGTCGGCATCCTCCGTGGTTCGGATTAGGAGTGTTTTTGGTGAAAAGGCGTCGTCAAAGGCATCGTCGTACGTTTCGCCGGTCATGTAGACATAATTCTGCACGTAGTTCTCGACAAGACCGACGACCTTGAGCTGCGCGGTGTCCGTGTCGGATACGGATACCGTCACGGTGTCGCCGATCTGCACGCCGGCGATCGACGCGAGCTTCTCCGAAATGACGATTTCATCCTTGCCCGGAAACGGTACGGCGGTGTCGTTTAAGTGCAGGTCGATGATTTCGGTGACATCCGGGTCGTCTGCGGCGATGAAATAAACCGATTTTTTCGCCTTGCTGCCGGTCAGCTCGCCGGAGCACATCAGGGAAACGGCGTCGGCCTCCGTCAGACTGCCGTATTCGCTTTCCAGCGCTTCCAGCCGTTCGTCGGTCAGGGATTCGCTGAATGTCGCGATGATATCGTATTTCTGGATGTCGTCGAACTGATAGTTTGCGATGTTCGCGACGGAATCGTGAATACCGAAGCCTGTGAGCACCAGCGCGGTGCATCCCGCGATACCCAGAATCATCATGATCATGCGCTTTTTAAAGCGGAAAATATTGCGCAGGGAGACCTTGTGCAGGAATTTGAGGCGCTTCCAAAGCGGCGTGACACGCTCCAGAAAGATTCGCTTGCCGGCCTCCGGCGCTTTTGGCCGGATCAGGTCGGCGGGCGTGCTGATCATTTCGTGGCGGCAGGTGAAGAAGGTCACGCCGGCCGAGCACAGCAGAGAGGCGAGCAGGGATATAATAAAGAGCGCCGGGTCGTAAAGGCTGACAAAGCCGGGAATCTGGTACAGCATGCCGTATGCAATCCAGATGACCCACGGGAACAGGTAGCCGCCGCCGAAATAGCCGAGCAGACAGCCGATGGTGGCGGCGCTGCCCGCATACAGCATGTATTTGGAGAGGATAGAAGCGCGGCTGTAGCCCAGCGCGCGCAGCGTGCCGATCTGCGTCCGCTCGTCGTCCACCATGCGTGTCATGGTTGTGGAGCAGACAAGCGCGGCGATCAGAAAGAAGAAAATCGGGAAGATCGTGGAGAGCTTATCGACAATCTGGGAATCGCTTTCAAAGGAAACATAGCCGGTGTTGGAGCTGCGGGTGAGCACATAAAGCTCCGGATCGTCCAGATCCAGCAGCTCGGCTCTTGCGTCTGCGATCTCCGCTTCGGCATCCGCGATTTCGGCTTCAAATTCCGCGAGAGCGTCTTCGTATTCGGCTAGGCCGTCTTCATATTCTGCGCGGCCGTCCGCGAGCGTCTGCATGCCGTCCTCGTACTCGGCAAGGCCGCTGGAATAGCTCTCTATGCCGCTTTCGAACTGAACGAGCGCGCTGTAAGCGGAATCCAGCTTGGCCTGCTGTTCGGCCTGCTGCTGTTCGAGCAAAGCTGCGCCGTCGTTGTAGTCGTTCCAACCGACGTCCAGCAGAGTGCGCGACTGTGAAAGCTGCTTTTCCGCTTCGTCGAGCTGTGCCTTTGCGGCGTCCAGAGGCTCCTTCTGCGCTGTGAGCGCCGCGCCGGTCTCGTCCAGCTCCGCCTTGCCTGCGGCAAGCGCCGCAGCGGTCTGCTCCAGCGTGGCGCGCGTCGTCTCCAATGCGGCTTCCTGTGCGGCGGCTTCCTCCGGCGGAAGCGTATCCTTTATGGCGTCGAACGCCGCGCGCGCTGTCTCATACTGCTGCCAGCCGGCGGTATAGGCCGCGTAATTTTCGTCATATGTATCGAGGGCTGCGCTGTACTGTGCCCAGCCCTGTTCCCACAGAGCGGCAGATTCGTCGTACCGGGCTTTGCTTTCATCGAATTCGGCTTTGCCGGCGGCATAATCGGATTCACCGCTTTCGAGCGTCAGGCGGCTTTCCTCAAGCTGCCGTTTCCCGTCTGCAATGGCGCTGCTGAGCGCCGACTGCCCGTCGTAATACTGCGCCCAGCCCGTGTCCAGCGCGCTCTGCCAGGAGGAAAAGCCCGGCTGGAGCTGCTCGGCGCCCTCGTCAAGCTGCGTTTTTGCGTCGTCGAGCTGCGCTTTTGCGTCCAGCAGCTCCGCTTCGCCGTCCGCAAGCTCCTTCTGCGCATCGTCGAGCTGCCGTTTTGCATCGTCCAGCTCGGCCTGCGCCTCCGCCTTCTTTTCCGAAAGCTCCTGCTCGGCATCGGCGATCTCCGTATCGCCCTCCGCGACGAGGTCGTCGAAGCGCGTCTGTACGGACAGCGTTGCGTCAGCTTCCACTGTATCGGCGAGCGCGTCGACGAAATCCTCGTATTCGTCGCTGTACAGCTCGAAGTCATCGCGGCACTTTACGTAAAGCTCGGTGTAATATTCGAGGTCGAAGCCCTCCGGCGGAATGAGCACAAACCCGTTGAGGCTTCCGTTGCCGAGCGAGGAGGTGCCGCGCTCCACGCTCAGGTAAAGCGGCGAATAAACAAGGCCGGTAATCGTATATTCGGTGTAGGCGAAGGGGCTGTCCCCGTCGCCGGTGTCGGAAATCCGGACTTTCTGTCCGATCATATCCTCGGAAAAGCGCTTCGCGTCCACCACGCATTCATCGCCGCGCGTAGGCAGGCTGCCGGCGGCCAAAGTCGGCTGATTGATCGTATCGGTCAGCATATGCGCGCGGTAGACAAACTCCTCGCCGTCCCGAAGCCAGATGAAATCGGCGTTTGCCGAACCCTCTGCGGCAAGAACGTTTTCGCTTTCGGAAACGGCCTGCACGTCCGCGTCGTCAAAACCGATCGTCGAGAGCAGGCGCAGGTCGTAGAGCGCGGAATCCTCGATATACTGCGCCGCCGTCGCCGTCATGGCGGGGCGGGTCAGCTTGAGGCCGGCCAGAAACGCAACGCCCAGCGTGATGATGAGCAGAATCGCAATATAGCGGCCAAGGCTTCCGGTCACGCTGCGCCGGATGTTTTTCTTCAATGCTTTAGTCATAGGAAGGGCATCTCTCCTTTCCGCTTACCATTCGATCTGCTCCACCGGCACGATGTGGTCGTTCATACGGGTGGAGTGAATCGTGCCGCTCTTGACGCGGATGATGCGGTCCGCCATGGCGGAAAGCGCCGCATTGTGCGTGATGATGACGACGGTCATGCCGTCGCGGCGGCAGGTGTCCTGCAGCAGCTTTAAAATGGATTTGCCCGTTTCGTAATCGAGCGCGCCGGTCGGTTCGTCGCACAGGAGCAGCTTCGGCCGCTTGGCGAGTGCGCGGGCAATGGAAACGCGCTGCTGCTCGCCGCCGGAAAGCTGGGCCGGGAAGTTGCTCATGCGGTGCCCCAGGCCCACGGCCTTCAGAATCTCCTCGGCGGGAATCGGGTCCGGGCAGAGCTGCGCCGCGATTTCCACGTTTTCAAGCGCCGTCAGATTCGGAATCAGGTTGTAAAACTGAAAGACAAAGCCGATGTCAAACCGCCGGTAGTTTTCAAGCTGCGTGCGGCTGAAGCCGCTGATGTCCACGCCGTCCATCATCACGCGGCCGCTTGTCAGCGTATCCATGCCGCCGAGAATGTTCAGCAGCGTCGTTTTGCCTGCGCCGGATTCGCCGACGATCACGCAAAATTCGCCTTTTTCAATGTCAAAGCTCACGCCCGAAAGGGCCCTGACCTCCACGTCGCCGGTCTTGTAAATTTTTGTCACATCCCTGAAATGTACAAATGCGTCCAAATCATTTCCCCCGCATTCTCAAGTTATATCTGAAATAAGTATAAGAAGAAAACGAGCCGTTGTCCATAAACAAAATGTGAATATCTGTGCGTTATTCCGGAATGTTTTGACACGGGCAAGGGGCGGCCGGGCCTGCGGCAGCCGGCGCGGAGACGCGGTCAATACAGGACCTTCAGCGCTTTCGAAATGTTTGAAATGGTATGCAGCAGCGTTTCCGTATCGGCGTTTTGGTTGTTCAGAAAGGCATGGTAGCCGCCCTGAATGCAGTAGGAAAGCCGGATATTGTGGACGATGTTGTCCCGGCTTTCCGGATATCGCTCGAAAATCATCTCTTTAATGCCTTTTTCAATGCGGTCGGCAAGGCCGCTTTGCTCTTTTCCGGAAAACAGGACGGAGATCCGGGGAAGGTGTGAGAGAAACGCCATGCAAAGCCCGCGCGTGAAAATTTCGGGGTGCTCCCGGTCGTAGGCCTCCTGCTGGGAAAGGCTGTGCAGGATGGAACGGACGGTTTCCTCCTCCAGCGCTTCCGAAAGTGCGTAGATGTCCGCGTAGTGGGCGTAAAAGGTGGATTTGTTGATGTAGGCCTCGGCGCAAAGCTCCTTTACCGTGATCTTTTCAAGCGCTTTGCGTGCGCGCAGCGTGAGGAATGCGCCTTTGATGGCGTTCTCCGTCTTTTCAATGCGTATGTCCATGGTGATGCTCCTTTGCCTTTCCGTGCAGAATATGTTTTGCAGTTCTGGAAAAACCGACGTTTTATTAAAATAGTCGGTTTTCCGCCTTTTTCGCCGCATAGTCGGTGGACGGCATATAACCCTTGTGATAAAATCATTATAAGACAAAAACCGACGCGTGTCTATTATCTTTTTCCAATAGGAGAGACGCGCCGCGGGGTCAGGCTTTTCGGGCACGTGCTTTGCAGGTTGGAAAGGGGCAACATAATTGGATTTTTACAGCTTTTATACGGGAAAGGCGTTTGACGCCTACACCTATTTGGGCGCGCATACGGCGGAATGCGGCGTTGTGTTCCGCACCTTTGCGCCTGCGGCGAAGCGCGTCGCGCTGATCGGCGAATGCACCGGATGGCAGGAATATGAAATGCACAAAGCGGGAGACGGGAATTTCTGGGAATGCTGGGCGCAGGACGCCGCGCCGGGCATGATGTACAAATACAGAATCTACAGCTCGGATAGGGATTTCGTGGACCACTGCGACCCGTACGGCTTCGGCATGGAGCTGCGGCCGAGCTCAGCCTCCTATGTGCGGGATCTGCACGGCTACACGTTTCAGGACGAGGACTGGATGCGCGCGCGGACGGACTGCAAAACAGGGCCGCTCAATATTTACGAGGTGCATTTCGGCTCGTTCAGAAAGCCCTCGGACGAGCCGGACGCGTGGTATACCTATGAAGAGATGGCGGATATCCTGATTCCGTATGTACGGGAGCAGGGCTACAACTATATCGAGATTATGCCGCTGAATGAATATCCGAGCGATGAATCGTGGGGCTACCAGAGCACCGGCTTTTTCAGCCCCACCGCGCGCTACGGCACGATGGACGGACTCAAGCGCTTTGTCGATGCGTGCCACCAAGGCGGAATCGGCGTGCTTCTCGATTTTGTCCCCGTGCATTTCGCGGTGGACGGCTACGCGCTCGCGAATTACGACGGCACCGCGCTCTACGAATACCCGCATACGGACGTGGGCTACAGCGAGTGGGGGAGCCGCAATTTCATGCACTCGCGCGGAGAGGTGCGCAGCTTTTTGCAGTCCGCCGCCCACTACTGGCTCGAGGAGTTCCATATGGACGGCCTGCGGATGGACGCGATCAGCCGCATCATCTACTGGCAGGGCGAACCGGCCCGGGGCGTGAACGGCGCGGCGGTCGATTTTCTGCGGGAGATGAACCGCGGCTTGAAGGCGCTGCACCCCACGGCGCTGCTCTGTGCGGAGGATTCCACCGCGTATCCCGGCGTCACAAGGCCGGTGGAGGAGGACGGCCTCGGCTTTGACTACAAGTGGGACATGGGCTGGATGAACGATACGCTGAATTTCCTTCGCACCGCGCCCGAATACCGCAGCCGCGAATACCACAAGCTGACATTTTCCATGCTGTATTATTACGGCGAC
>JAHZCM010000060.1:8691-12131 GCA_019422905.1 Oscillospiraceae bacterium | reverse complement strand
AGCGCCGGCGGTAATCGAGTTCTGCGCCACATCCATCACGTTCAGCGAAAGCTCACGCATCGCCTTACGCCGTGTACTTTGCGAGGATCTTGTCTACGTCCTCCGGAACAAGACGTCCGTAAACGTCCTCGTTCACCGTGAGCACCGGAGCCAGACCGCAGGCGCCGATGCAGCGGCAGGCCGTCAGCGAGAACATGCCGTCCGGCGTACATTCCTCCGGCTGGATGCCGAGCTTCGCAACGAGTCTGTCCAGAACCTTATCCGCGCCCTTGACATAGCATGCCGTGCCAAGGCAGATGGAAACGTTGTACTTGCCCTTCGGCGTCAGCGAGAACTGCGAATAGAAGGTGGAAACGCCGTAAACCTCTTCCAGAGAAACATTGAGGCCGCGCGCGATCTCCTTCTGTACCTCGATCGGCAGATAGCCGTAGATCTCCTGAGCACCCTGCAGAGCGGGCATAACGGCGCCCTTCTCGTCCTTCAGCTGCTCGATCAGGTCAAGAAGCCTCTGATGCTGCTCGGGAGTATCGGTAAACGGTATTGAACTGATACGCTTTTGCATTTTATTTCCTCCCTGAATAATATAGGTTAAGTGAATGGTTCGTGCCGCTGCGGGCATACCTTTCCCACAAGGCGCAACACGTCTCATTGCATTATATCAAAATCGACATACAATATAATTCTTTAAAAGAATTATAAAGGAATCTTTGGTCATCGTTCAACGAATTTTTTGCGTATTTTTTTGGCTTAAAACACAAAATCCGCGATTTCCGTCTGTCAAAAAAGCATACAATTTTGGTATACATTCCAAAATTCGCCTTTTATTTTGGCCCCATTTTTATCGATATTATATATCGATACCAGAATATCAATATTTTGCCCGCAAATTGAGCCGCCGCGCAGAGCCTGTTAAAATCACGGTATTTCCAAAAACAGGCATTATGCAAAATCTGCATAATGCCCATCATACGCCGTATTTCAAAAAATTGCCTGCTCCACAGCTGCGAATCGTGTCCAGAAGCGCCTTGGCCGAGCGTTCCGGCAGCTCCACCTGCGCCATGTCCTCCCGCAGCAGATGCAGATAATGCGCGTCGGAATCCCGCAGCAGCGTCATCCCCTGCAGCTCCGGGTGCAGCAAAAGCTGCGCCGCGGGATCGGCGTCCGCCGAAAGCTCCGCTGCAAGGAAGCCTGCCTCCGGAGGGATTGCGCCGAGAGAGGCGATGACGCTGTACGCATCCTTATCCACATGCGCCGGAAAAGCCACGCCGCCGTATTCCCGCACGAGCGCCTGCACATCGTTGACACTGATCTCCGAGGCCGTGATCAGCAGATGCTCCAACGTGCCGACCGTCTCGTCCGTCTCATTCAAAATGAGCTGTTCGCCGAAGATTTCCGGGCGGTTCGGGATCTGCATCGTATGCGCCGTGACGTATTCATCAAAGCCGAGGGCGCCCTCCACCGTCTCAAACAGGCAGACGACATGCGCCTCCTCAGCGGTGCACAGCTCCATGCCGGGCACCACCAGAATCCCCGCCTGCTCGCCGACACGCACGGCGGCCGGCGTGTTGCGGCAGGTATTGTGATCCGTGAGCGCCAAAATCTCGCAGCCGAGCAGCGCCGCCATATGGACGAGGTTGTTCGGCGTCATATCGTTGTCGCCGCAGGGCGACAGGCACGAATGCGTGTGCAGGTCGTATCGGTAATACTGCATCGCGGTCACGCTTCGAGCGCCGCGGCAATCCGCAGCGCCGTCTCATAGGCCGGCAGCTCCGTCGCGTAAATCGCGACCTCCTGCTGGTTCGCCCGCGCAAGCGCTTCCGCGTCCAGCACGGCGTCCTCCACCAGCACAATTGCCGAAACGTCCGCCAGTGTGGCGACGGCGATCGCATTGATGTTGCCCATGACGGTCAGCCAGACATCATCGGCCTTTGCGCGGCCCATAACCCAGCTAAGCAGGTCGCCGCAATAGCAGCCCAGCGCTTCGCGGTCCGCACCGTCGCACTCCGTCAGTTTTTTCCAGCCGAGCTTCCCGGCCAAAGTGTTGATTTGCATACCGGCTCCTTATCTACGGCACAGGCATTCAGTCCGGATCCTTCGGGCAGATGCCGCCGTCCAAATTTGAAATCGTATCCGCAAAGCGCTGAATCTCCTTGCGCAGGATAAAAATGCAGTCCTCTTTCTTGCAGTTCCCGCGCACCACGTCCTCCGCAAACGCGCGGCAGGTCGGCGCGCCGCACGCGCCGCAGTCCAGCCCCGGCAGAGAGGCCGTCACATCGTCGATCTCCACCATCATCTGCATGGCGCGGCTCAGGTCGTCCGAAAGGGTAAGCACATTGGAAAACTCCAAATCCGTGCCCCAATTCATTTCCTCCGGCACCGGCGCATTCTGCTCCAGATGGTTCTGGGACACCGGCAGGTATTTGCGCAGGCGCTGCAGCCGAGCGATCGCCACATAGGGGTTTTCCACGCAGAGCACGCCGCCGACGCAGCCGCCGGAGCAGGCGTTCAGCTCGATGAAGTCCAGCTCTCCGATGCGCTCGTCCTCAATCTCCTCCAGCACGCGGATGACGTTCTCAATGCCGTCCGCCGCCAGATATTTCTCCTTCAAAAGCGCGGAGGATTCTCCGCCGGAGGAGGCCCAGCTCACGCCGATGATACCGGAATTCGAGAGCATCTCCAGCTCCTCCGTTTTGAGCTTATCCATTTTGTTTGAGAGCTGCGGGAAAATCTCGCTAATGGCGATGGCGCCGTCCACCTTGGATTTTTCCACGCTGATCGGCATGCGGATATCCGTGACCTTCGCCGGGCACGGCGTGATGAAGAAGCAGCCGATCTGTTCCTCGGGCAGCCCGGTCTTTTCCATAGCCTGCTGCTTCGCGATCGTCGCCGCCGTCTCCATCGGGGAGAGAAGCGGCAGCACATGGTCGCACAGGTCGGGGAAACGCACGCGGATCAGGCGCACGATCGCCGGGCAGGCCGAGCTGATCACCGGGCGTTGCAGCGCGCCGGAATCCATCAGCCGGCGCGTCGCCTCGCTGACAAGCTCCGCCGCCCCGGAAACCTCGACCACATCGTCGAAGCCGAGCTTCTTGAGACCAGTCAGGACATAATCCTGATCGTCCAGATTGTTGAACTGCCCGTACAGGGACGGCGCGGGCAGCGCGATATTGTATGTAAAGCGTTCGAGCATGGAGAGATGGTCGTGCCTGGCGCGTTTTGCATGGTGCGGGCAGATCCGGATACACTCGCCGCAGTCAATACAGCGTTCGCTGGTGATAACCGCTTTGCCGTTGCGCACACGGATCGCCTCCGTGGGACAGCGCTTAATACAATTTGTACAGCCGACGCATTTACTCTCATCCAGCGTGACCGAGTGGAAAACGATTCCCATCGCCTACGCCTCCTCATTCATTCAGTAATACAGCCTTACGGCTTCGGGC
>JAHZCM010000060.1:6177-8681 GCA_019422905.1 Oscillospiraceae bacterium | reverse complement strand
ATCGATCGTCATTTCATCGGAGTACTTCTTCATGTTCGGCAGGCCCATGCCGGCGCCGAAGCCCAGCGAGCGCACATTGTCCGGCGCGGTGGACCAGCCCTCCTGCATCGCCTTGCTCACATCCGCGATGCCGGGACCGTGGTCGATCAGAAGGATCTGAACCTTATCGGGATCCACATCCACGATGGCTTCACCGCCGCCCGCGTGGATAACCATATTGATTTCACCCTCGTACATCGCAATTGCGACGCGGCGTATCGCCGTGGGGTTATAGCCCAGCTTTTTGAGCTTGTGCTTTACGTCGCCGGAGGCTTCACCCGCGCGGGTAAAATCATCTCCGGGGACTGAATACTTCAATTGCAGCATACTCATGATACGTCACAACCTCCCGTAAGGCCGCTCTGGTATAAAAGGCCGCAGGCCGTGAACATGCGGTAGGGTGTAGCGAGAATCGTGATCTCCCTTTGTTCCGCAAGGTTCAATACCAGCGCGTCCGGGCGCTTGCCGCGCACAAAAATAATGCAGTGCATATCCATCATTTCCGCCGTGCGCACAACCTGGGGGTTGACAAGGCCCGTCAGCAGTACGGACTGATCCTTGACAAATGCGAGCACGTCGCTCATCATGTCGCTGCCGCACGCCATCTTGACCTCTTCCTCCAAATTTCCCTCTACCAAAATTTCCGCCTTTAAAATGTCGATGATATCCTGTACCTTCATGAACTTACAACCACCCTTTCGCCGTATGTCGGAGTGTTTCACGGAGCAAAACCGCCGTGTGGGCGCGGCCTCCGCTGACATTTCATTTCATTATACACAATAAGCTCTAAAAAATCAATGGATCTCAAAAAAACTTATGCTGTTTTTCATAATTTTCCTGTTTTACAGGCGGATAGGCGCTGCAATGTGTCGACGCTCAGCGGACATTTCCCATATCCTGTATTCGGATAGAGAACCCTTTGGCAAAAAGCGCTGTGTGTTTTTCATACAAAAACACTTGTATTTCTCATAAAAACAAATTTTTTCTTGACTTTTCACATGCAGCGCGTATATAATAAACGAAACTTCACCGTGTTAAAATATCGCGTGAAGATTCGAACAAAACCAGAAAGGAAGATCTTATTATGAATCGTGTGTACAACTTCTCGGCCGGCCCATCCATGCTGCCCGAACACGTGCTCCAAAAAGCCGCAGCGGAAATGCTCGACTATGAGGGCAGCGGACAGTCCGTCATGGAGATGTCGCACCGATCTAAGGTCTACGACGGCATCATCAAGGGTGCAGAGAGCCTTCTGCGCGAGGTGATGCAGATTCCGGATAATTACAAGGTGATTTTCCTGCCGGGAGGCGCATCCTCGCAGTTTGCGATGGTTCCGCTGAACCTGATGACGAAAAATCATAAGGCGGATTACGTGCTCTCCGGCCAGTTCTCTACAAAGGCCTATAAGGAAGCCGTACGCTTCGGCGACTGCAAGGCGGTCGCTTCCTCCAAGGCGGACAATTTCAGCCGCATCCCGGCGCTCGACAAAAACGAGTTCCGCCCCGACGCGGATTATTTCCACATCTGCATGAACAACACGATTTACGGCACCGTATTCCACGAGCTGCCCGATACCGGCGACGTACCGCTCGTCGCGGACATTTCCTCCTGCATCCTGAGCCGCCCGATCGACGTCTCGAAGTTCGGCCTTTTGTATGCCGGCGCACAGAAGAACGTCGCGCCCGCCGGCCTCACCATCGTCATCATCCGCGAGGATCTGATCGGCGAGCCGCAGGAAAATACGCCGACGATGTTCACGTACAAGGTTCACGCGGAAAGCGACAGCATGTACAACACGCCGCCCTGCTACTCGATTTACATGTGCAAGCTCGTACTGGAGTGGATCAAAAACGAGATCGGCGGCCTTGAGAACATGGAGCGCATCAATGTGGAAAAAGCGAATCTGCTCTATGATTTTCTCGACCGCTCGAAGCTCTTCAAGGGCTGCGCGGAGAAGGATAGCCGCTCGATCATGAACGTCACCTTTGTCACGGGCGACGCCGACCTCGATGCGAAGTTCGTCAAGGAATCCACCGCGGCGGGCTTTGTCAACCTCAAGGGGCACCGCAGCGTCGGGGGCATGCGCGCATCCATCTATAACGCGATGCCGCGTGAGGGCATCGTGAAGCTCGTCGAATTCATGGAGAAATTCGAGCAGGAAAACACGAAATAAATGCTTCAGGCGCACTTTTGCCGACCATAATGGCTGGTCGGCATTCTGCTTCACAGACTCAAAACCATCGATTCTTTATGGATCATGTCAGAAAGGATTTCAGGTGTACACTATGCACAAGATACTCTGCTTAAATAAAATCAGCCCGGTCGGCACCGACCGCCTCGGCGCCGGCTACGAATTCTCCACCGACATGCAGAACCCGGAGGGCATCCTCGTGCGCTCCGCCGCCATGCACGACATGGAGCTGCCGGATGGGCTGCTCGCCATTGCGCGCGCGGGCGCAGGTGTG
>JAHZCM010000060.1:0-6167 GCA_019422905.1 Oscillospiraceae bacterium | reverse complement strand
CGTATTCAACACGCCGGGTGCAAACGCAAACGCCGTCAAGGAGCTCGTGCTCGCGGCGCTGTTTATGACCTCCCGCAAAATCATCCCCGCCATCGAATGGGCGAAAACGCTCAAGGGCAGCGGCAAAGAGGTTTCAAAGCTCGTTGAAAAAGGAAAGGGCGCCTTCGCCGGCCCCGAAATTCTGGGCAAAACACTCGGTGTTATCGGCCTCGGCGCAATCGGTGTGCTTGTCGCAAACGCGGCGCAGAAGCTCGGCATGCAGGTATACGGCTATGACCCGTTCCTCTCCGTCGACGCGGCGTGGAACCTTTCGAGCAGCATCACAAAAGCCGCTTCCATCGACGACATCCTCACAAACTGCGATTACATCACCGTGCATGTGCCGCTGAACGACTCCACGCGCGGCCTGATCGGCGCGGACGCACTCAAAAAAATGAAGCCGGGCGTGCGCCTGCTGAACTTCTCGCGCGGCGAGCTTGTAGATACCGAAGCGCTCCTGCCGGCGCTCGAAAGCGGCCATGTCGCCGCCTACGCGACGGATTTTCCGGACGACGCGCTCATCGGCGTGGAAAATGTGCTCGCCATCCCCCACCTCGGTGCTTCGACGCCGGAAAGCGAGGACAACTGCGCTGTGATGGCCGTGGATCAGATCAAGGACTACATCGAAAACGGCAATATCAAGAACTCCGTCAACTTCCCGGCAATTTCCATGGCGCGCGACGCGCAGACGCGCATCTGCATCGCGCACCGCAACATCCCGAACACCATCGGCTCGTTCACGGCGCTGTGCGGCGAAGCCGGTATCAACATCGAAAACATGCTCTCAAAATCGCGTGGTGACTGGGCATACACGATTCTTGACGTCTCGAACGACGTGGACGCGGCGCTGCTCGAAAAGCTCGAAGCGCTCGAGCCTGTCGTGCGTGCGAGGGCGATTCGATAAAAAACAGTTGACAAATCGAAAAACGGTGCTATAATGCAAAGCAAGAACCGAATACAACAAAGGCATTGACGAGGAAGAGTACGCGCGGCTGGATGCGCAGAGAGGGAACGGTTGGTGTAAGTTCCCGTGAAAGCGTGCGGAAAGTGACCTCTAAGCTGTGAACCGAACGGGGCTTTGCCCCAAGTAGACTTCAACGGAATTTCCACCGTCATCCGGAAAACGGTATCGGACAGCGTGCTGTCCCGCACCGGCAGAGTGCAGAGGCTCCCCTCTGAAATTGGGTGGTACCACGGACAATGTTCGTCCCAAGCAGTATGAATCATGCTGCTTGGGACTTTTTTATTGTATCCGGTCGCTAAAATTTCAGTGCGAGGGGCTTATCGCATCCCCGCGGAAAGGGTGTATTCTAAATGGAAAAGTATTACAACTTCGCGCAGATCGAAAAGGATATGCAGGCGCTGTGGCGGGACAAGCAGATCTATAAGTTTGATCCGAACCGCGCGGGGCCGGTCTATTCCATCGACACGCCGCCTCCGACGGTCAGCGGCAGCCTGCACATCGGGCACCTGTTCTCCTTCACGCAGGCCGAGATCATTGCGCGGTTCCGCCGGATGCAGGGCGAAAACGTCTTTTATCCCTTCGGCTTCGACGATAATGGCCTGCCGACCGAACGGCTCGTCGAGCGTGAAGAGGGGATTCGCGCCGCCGCTCTGCCGCGCAGCGCATTCATCGAAAAATGCCGGGCCACAGCGGAGAAATATGAGGCGCAGTTCCGCGCGTTTTGGGAGTCGCTCGGCTTTTCCGTCGACTGGGATCTGCAATACAACACGGTCAGCCCGGAGGTTCAGAAGCTCTCGCAGTCGCTGTTTCTGGAGCTTGTCCGCGATGGGCGCGCGTATATGAAGGAATCGCCCGTCCTGTGGTGTACCGAGTGCCGCACCTCCATCGCGCAGGCGGAGCTGGAAACCGCTGAAAGGGAAACAACCTTCAACTATCTCCCCTTCCGCTGCGGAGAAACCGCACTGGAGGTCGCGACAACCCGCCCCGAGCTGCTCTACGGCTGCGTCTGCCTGTTCGTCCACCCGGAGGACGCGCGTTACCGCGGTTTCATCGGAAAAACAGCGCGTGTCCCCCTTTACGATTACGACATCCCGATTCTCGCCGACAGCAAGGTTTCCACCGAAAAGGGCACCGGCGTTGTAATGTGCGCCACCTTCGGCGACAGTACCGACGCCGCATGGTACGCGGAGCACAGCCTGCCTTACCGCCGCGTCCTGCTGCCGGACGGCAGACTTGCGCCGGATGTTCCATACGTCGGCGGTCTGCGGGTCACGGCGGCGCGGGCGGAAATCCTGCGCCTGCTTGCGGAAAAAGGGCTTCTCCTGCGGCAGGAACAGCTTTCCCACACGGTCGCCGTCCACGAGCGCTGCGGAAAGCCCGTCGAAATCCTACCTTCACGCCAGTGGTACATTGATATTCTGCGCGAAAAGGAGCGCTTCCTACGCGCCGCCGACGAGATCAACTGGCATCCCCCGCAGATGAAAGCGCGCTACACCGCGTGGGTTGACAATCTCCGGTGGGACTGGTGCATCTCCCGCCAGCGGTATTTCGGCGTTCCGTTCCCGGTCTGGTACTGCGCCGATTGCTGGAAGCCCGTTTTCGTAAGCCCGGATCAGCTGCCGCTGAACCCGCTCGAAACGCCGTACACCGGCACATGCGCATGCGGCTGCACGAGCTTCGTCCCCGAAGCCGCCGTCTTTGACACGTGGGCGACCTCCAGCATCACGCCGCAGATCAATGAGCGGCTCGGGCTGGAGCTTGTTCCGATGTCCATGCGCACCCACGCGCATGAAATCATCCGCACATGGACGTTTTACACGATCGTCCGCAGCCTGTACCACACCGGCAAGCTGCCGTGGAAGGACCTGATGATCTGCGGGTTTGTCCTTGCAAAGCCCGGAGAAAAGATGGGCAAATCAAAGGGCAACGCGCTCGACCCGTCCAAGCTCATCGAGCAGCATTCCGCCGATGCGCTGCGCTATTGGACCGCCGGCGCGCGGCTCGGCACGGATACCCTCTTTTCGCCCGCCGAGCTGGACGGCGCAAAGCGTTTTCTCACAAAGCTGTGGAACGCGGCGAAATTCGTGCTGGCACATCTCGCCGATTTCAGCCCAGAGGGCGCCGCGCCTGCTATGCCGGCCGACCGCTGGATCATCGCGCGGTGCGCTGAAACGACAGGCCAGGCGGCCGCCCTGCTGCGCCAGTACGAGATCGGCACCGCCCGCCGGAAACTGGACGATCTGTTCTGGAAGGACTTCTGCGACAATTATTTGGAGCTGGCCAAAGACCGTCTCTATAAGCCGGAAATTCACGGCGAAGCGGCGCGCCGCAGCGCGCAGGCCGCACTGTACACCGCATTTCTCACGCTTTTGAAGCTCTACGCAATCTATGTTCCCCATATCACGGAGTACCTGTATCAGCTACATTTTCGCCGGTTTGAGGGCGCGGAATCCCTTCACCTGCTGCAATGGGATGCGCCGCAGAAGCCGGACGATAAGTTGCTCCGCTTCGGCGATCTGCTCAAGGACACGCTTGCCGCCGTCCGGCGATACAAGACGGAAAACGGCCTTTCCCTGAAGGCTCCGATCCCGTACCTGACGCTGCCGCAGGGGGAAACAGAGCTGTGGCTTCGGGAGACAGAGGCCGATCTTCTTGCTTGCACCGGCGCAGCGGAGATCCGCTATTCGTAAACCCGGCGTCTATCGGGGTGCGGCAAATACTTATGCCGGTCTCTAAAATTCTCCGGAAGTGACGGGACACAACAGACGTTCAACCCTTTGAAAAGCATAAAAAGGACCGCATTTTTGCGGTCCTTTTTATGCTTTCGCTATTATCCCACGCGCAGCAGCTCTGTGATACGGAGCACCACGTCCAGCTCGCTGGCATCCGCGGGGATGGAGGCCCAGAACGCCCGCGCCTCGGAGTTCTCCGATTGCTGCGCCGCCGCGAGGGCTTCCCGTATCCCGCTGCGCACCGTCTCGTCATCCACACCGTGCTTGCCGGCAACGCGCGTCATCAGGTCTGGATTTCTCATAATAATCATCCTTTCTCATTGCGGCCGGCTCGAAAGCCGGCCAAATTCATTGAATTTTGCTGTTCACTGTCAAATCCGCGGTAACGCTGTCGGATTTCATCCTCATTATAACAAGCCTTTTCCGAGGATTCAAACAAAACCGTTCGCTCTATTTCGACACAATCGGACGGATTCACGGCTTTTCGGTCAAAAGGTCTTTCTTTTCCCTACAAACCGCCAGATATAGTTACAAAAAATTCATTTTTGGCACTTATTGTGGTTTTCCGTCAAAAAGAACCGAATTGCGTGCCATCGGAAGCACCTTCAGGCATTTCGGGCGCGTTTTCACGACCCGCACCGGGCCTTTCCCCGTTTGGCATTTCACCCTCGGGCGGTTCCGCTGCCTCTCCGTCCGGCATTTCGCCGGCCGTAAAATCCTTGCCTCCGCCCATCCTGCCGTCAAAATTCCCGAAACCGCCAAGGCCGGCTGTACCGCCCGTGACAACGCCGGTACACGTGGCGCTTGCCGCCGCTTCACCGTCCACATAAACCGTATACGTCCCGTCCAAAGTGATTTCCGGCATACTGAACACAACGACGGAAAATGCCTTCGGCGCCGTATACGCGGCGAGCACCGTACCGTCCGCATCGAGCACCTCGACCGCGCTTCCCGCCGCACCACTGCAATTCACACTGACGGTGTTCTGCGCTGAATCGCTGCCGGGCAGCTCCAGCATGCCCGCGCTGCCGACACCGAGGAGAACGCCGCCGTTGACCGTAAAGCCGGTGCCGCTGTCAAAGATGCCGTTTGCGCTGTCCGCGGGACCGCAGACGTAAACCGTGCCGCCGTTGATCGTCAGCGAATCGTTGGAATCCAGTCCGTCGCCGTCCGCGTTGACCGTCACCGTGCCGCCCTCAAATGTCATCGATTTGCCGGCGTCGCCGTCGAATCCGTTCTGCCCGGGCCGTCCGTTAAGCGAGGATTCGTCCGCGCCGCCTGCGGCGTTAAAGCCGTCGTCTGTGGACGTCACGTCGATCTCACCGCCTGAAACGACGATTTCGCTCGCTTCAATGCCTTCATAGCTCTGCAGCACGGTAACCGTGCCGCCGGTAATTTCGAGGTAATTATCCGCGTGGAGGCCGTCGTCGCCGGACCGCGCCGTAATCTCGCCGCCGGAAATCACAATCGTGCCGTTGCAGTGCACGCTGTCATCCGTCGTATCCAGTGTCAGGGTGCCGCCGGTAATTTCGAGATTCACTTCTGCTTTCACGCCCTTTTCAGACGGTGTATCCGCATCGGAGGCGCTGTTCTGCCAACCGCCGAACATATCGTTCCCCGTTTTTGTCTCCGCATTCGCGCTGCCGCCGCCCGTTTTAATGTCGAGCGCACCGCCGGAAATCAGAATGCTTGTTTCCGCCTGCAGACCGTCGCAACCGGCGTCAATGGAAATATCTCCGCCGCCGATATAGATATATCCCTTATCCGCCTCCGCCTTTGTCGCTTTGACGCCGTCTCCTCCGGCGGTAATCGAAATGCTTCCCCCGCGGATCAGAATGCCGTCGTTGGCGACAAGACCGTCGTCCGCCGCCGTGATTTCCAGCGTGCCGCCAGTCATCCGGATATCGTCCTTTGTGGAAATTGCATCGTTTGCATTGGCCGTGATGCGCAGCGTGCCGCTCCCGTTGATCGAAATATCGCACGCCGCATAAACCGCGCCGGTCAGCGTATCCTCGCCGCCCGTACCCGATACCGTATCCGCAATGCTGCTTTCCGTGCCCTCCGGCAAGTTCAAAATCACCTTATCCGCATTCTTCACATAAATCGGCGCACTGGTGGAACAGCCGATCACGGCGTTTTCCAGCACCAGTCGCACGTCGTCCTCGTCGCCCGCATTTGCGATGATCTGTCCGTCCGCAAGCGTTCCGCTGAGCACATACGTGCCGTCCGCCGTGATGGTGATTGTGTTTCCGGAAACGCTGACGCCCGAAGCGGAAGCCGGGTTGGAGAGATCGATGCGCACGGCGTCCGCGTAGTCGCTGTATTCGTCTTTATTTTTAAAGGTCAGGTTTGCCTCGATGACCAGCCCCAAGACGCCGCCGGTCGCGCCTTCTGCAGAAACCGCTTCCGTTTCTGCGTTAGAGGCTTCCGCG
>JAHZCM010000059.1:11600-12148 GCA_019422905.1 Oscillospiraceae bacterium | reverse complement strand
TAACATTGTGATGATACAAATGAATTGTATCACTGTGATGATAGTTTGTCAAGCGGCTTTAGAAGCAAAAAAAGAAACGGAGAAATGATATGCAAGCATTTGGACGCATGAAATCCATCGAAACGATGGAACGGATTACCCGCCAGAAGTTCTGCGACAACTTCGATGAAATCCTCGACAGAGTAGACAAGGAAGACATCGGGTTTGTGATTCTCAACAACGAGGGAAACGATGGACATGTTCTCTGTCCTGCCCGATGGTACCAGATCAACTTTAGCGATGACTTGGGGTACATTATCAACAGTGCCCTCCGATATGCCATACATAGACACACATATATGCCCGGTGTTGTGGTTGCGTTCATCCGCAAGTACATCAACATTCTGGATCGCAGAACGATTGAAGTCGCAATCCGGGACATCGAAGAAGAACTGAAACTGGGCGGGGTGGATGATCCCACCATGTGGATCGAACTGAAAGACGAACTTGCCGCCCGCCTTGCCGCTATGCAACCGCCAGAAGAGAAGTGAGTTGATACTATGCGCGGC
>JAHZCM010000059.1:5514-11590 GCA_019422905.1 Oscillospiraceae bacterium | reverse complement strand
AAAGTGTATGATCGAAACCAAATTCGACAAGCAGATCGTCGAAATGCTTGTGAGTGAGTCTGCACGCGCTTAAAATGGGCGGTCAGTATCTTGGCCTCTGATAGCAGATTCCAGCAAAAAGGTTAGGTTGACAAGATATATCTACACCCTGTATAATAGAGCTAAAGTAGTTAGGTTGCCACGATATGAGGGAGGGCTGTAGATATGGGAAACGCTGAACTATACGATAGGATCATTGCCTCTTACAAGGAAAACGGCTCCGTCAAAAAGACTGCCGAAGAATTGGGGACGAGCGTAATCAAGGTTCGCCGAGTGCTGATCACGGAAGGGCTTTGGAGCAGTGCAACGAGTCGAACCATTCAGGATTTGCGGGAACAAGGGCTTGATACAAAACAGATCGCAGAGAAACTCCACTACACAGAAAAGAATGTTCAGGCATTCTCTCCGTACACAAAAGGTGCATACGGCAGAGAAGAAAAGAGCAGCTATTCTCTCCAATCCAGGAAGTACCGTGAGAGAAAGCAGACTGCCGCCGATAAGGCAGTAAAGCCTTCTTCTGATGTACCGAAAGAATACATCCGTGAAGATGACCTGAGTGAATTCCTGAGCAGGCAGCGGGACAAGCATCCCATCGCCTTAAAACTGCATCTGGAACTGGATCTGGAAGGCTGTTCGGCACAGGACATGAGAATCCTGCACAAGTATGGGAAAGTGGAAAAATCCATATCAAGGGATATCATTGTCCCGGCAGACATCACCCTCCACGCTCTGCACTATGCCATTCAGAAATTGTTTGGCTGGCAGAACAGCCATCTGCATCATTATGAATTCCCGGAACAGATATTCAATGAACTGACAGGAGGAAGTTTTGCAAGATGGTGCAGTTTGGCGGGGATCTATTTCCGGTTTCCCGATGAAGAGCTGGACGATTTGTATTGGGATGATGACTATGAGCCGAACATCAGCTTCAAGTCATGGCTGAAGAGCAAATACAAAGGCCCCTATTTTTATGGCGGCATTGGTGACTACTATTTGGAAAACCAATGCCGTGTCCAGGAACTGAAAGAACAGCTTCCGTCCTTCCAAGTCCGGCCTTCTTTTGCTGAATTCGTAAGGAAAAAAGGAAAAGAATCGAAAAGAAAGATTGTCTCGCTGGAGAAAGCAACCATTGAGGAATTTAGGAACAGCGTTGATCTTGGCGGCGATCTGAACCACCTTCTTGAAAGACTCAGCCTGATGGAATACTTGCTCCTTCCGAGAAACAAATACTTCCTGGATTCCATAGACGAGAAGATATCCTTCCTTGAAGATGGAATGGAGGGAAACCTCGATCAATGGAGAATGATCCTTGCAAATCTCGATGAACAATACGACCAGTTTTGCGAGCTGACAGCGTTCACGACCATCCGAATGCAGGCACAAAGCGACCGAATCAATTACTTGTATGACTACGGCGAT
This sequence comes from Oscillospiraceae bacterium, assembly GCA_019422905.1. Classification (GTDB taxonomy): domain Bacteria; phylum Bacillota; class Clostridia; order Oscillospirales; family Acutalibacteraceae; genus Hominenteromicrobium. The sequence goes on along the minus strand of JAHZCM010000059.1, from coordinate 10,132 downwards.
GGCTGGGAAGTGTCAATCGAACTCACGCAGGATTACTATGCGAACGACCTTGAAGGACAAGATGGTTCTGTAATACGCGCTGTTCTGGACGGCCACTCTCCGGTTTGTATTGCAGCAGATGGACTGCCTATTTTTGATGATGTTGGTGGAATCGGTGGTTACATCGATTTTCTGACAACAATCCATCTCAACGAGGACGAAGAAGAGCGAGGACAAGCTCGTGAGTGGGCAGGCTCACTTGGATGGACTGGACGAGCGATCAAACCACAGAATCTCCTTTGATGAGTTGAGATGATATCTTTTTCGGTTCGCAATGGAAAAGGCAAGAAAGGCCTCCGACCACAAAGGACGAAGGCAAAAAGAAAATAAAAAAGTCCGAAAAAGCTTTGTCACAAGCGGATTTTTCTAAAAATCCTGTGATATCTTTTTCGGCGCTACGAGCCAGTACAATGTACGCCTATTTCGACATTAAATGAACTGTCGGGATGGGCGTATATTTTTTTGATGTGTTCGCGGATGATCTTGGGAAGGTTTTCCTCGTTCCAGCTTTCGATCGAATCACGGAAAACGCACAGCACATCTTCGGGGCTTGCGTGCGGATTTTCTCGCTCGTGGATGGCGATGATACCGCTTGTGCAGGGATTCTATTTTCCGGAGGGCAGCCAAACGGCTCCCACCCCGCCGGTAGAATTGACGCCGAGCATGGAGGCGGCGCATCGGGAGTGGGAAAAACGATACCGGACGCGTCAGGCCCCCGGAAAATATTGACGCAAGACCAGAAATCATAGTTCTGAGGTTATCCATAATGCGCGAGCGACTTTTTAAAGATAGCCTAGCTATGACAAATGACAGGAGTGTAACCTATGTGTGAAAAGAAGCAAAAATTCGCTGTTTATCCTTCCGATTCCGAATGCACCAAATTTTTGCTGGGCGGTATCGGAACCGGAAATTTCTCCATTGGAACCAGAGGCCAGTTTTGCGATTTCGAATGGTTTGGGCAGGCGGGGAAGGGGAATACGCTTCCGTTCGCGTTCCCTTCCATAAGATGCTGTGCTCCGGGGGAACCGGCAATTACAAAACTGATAGAATCCGGGCTGCTCCCGATCCACGACGGGCCGCATGGGCACAGCTTGTGGGAAACCGCAGGGCTGCCGCGCTTTGACCGCTCTCAGCTCAGCGCAAAAATGCCTTTTGTGACGGTTGATTTTTTTGACAGGGACATCCCGCTTGCCGTTTCTTTAGAGGGATTTACGCCGTTTATACCGCTGAATGCGGATGATTCGGGCATACCCGGAGCGATCCTGCGGTATCGCGTAGAAAACCCCACGGAAAAAGAATATGATGTCTCGGTTTGTATCACCATGCCAAACGCGACGGGATATTTAGGAGCGCCAAAGGGCAAGTTTTCCTTGACCTGCCCACAACTGAGCCATTATGTGCACAATGAATCCGTCCGCCGTGGTAAAGTCTGCGGGATCAATTATACTTGTCATGATCCGGAATACCCGCGTGTCCGCAGCAACAGCATGGCATTGGTCACCATGGAGCCGGAAGCCACATGTACACCGGAATGGATAGAGGGCAATCTTTTTGAGGGAATCGAGAATTTTTGGGAGGATTTTTCGCAGGACGGCAGGCTGCGGCAGGAGCAAAAACAATTGCCGGAACGGTATCGGAATTCGTTTGCTGCGCTTAAAGCGGGTTCTCTGTGCGTATCGAAAACGATCAAGGCCGGTGAAACCGAAACGTTTACGTTCTGTTTGGCATGGTATTTCCCCTTTCGGGAGCGGGGCTGGACGGATATTGAACCCACAAATTCGGATGCCCTGCTTGTCAAGAATTACTACGCCACTCAATTTGGCAGCGCAGTCGAGGCTGCCGATTACCTGTGTGCGAATCTGCCGCGTCTGGAACGGCAAAGCAGTCAGTTTGCTGATGCGCTTTACGGAAGCACGCTGCCCGGTTATGTTATTGAGGCGGCGGCAGACAACCTCACCGTACTGCGAAGCCCTACCTGCATGAGAATTGAGGATGGAACTTTCCTGGGATGGGAGGGATGCTTCGATCAGGGGGGATGCTGTGAGGGGACCTGCGCGCATGTTTGGAACTATGCGCAAAGTGTGGCATTCCTTTTCCCAGAGCTTGAGATTTCGGCGCGAAGGGTGGAATTTTTGCTTGAAACAGCGGATGACGGACAACTGGCGTACCGCACCCAGCGGGTCTTTGGCAACCCAAGGTGGGAATATATCCCTGCGGCGGACGGGCAGGCGGGTACTTTGATCCGATTGTACCGTGAATGGAAATTGACGGGTGACGATCAGTTCTTAAAAGAAGTGTGGCCCAAGGCAAAGGCTTCCCTGCAATTTTTGTTCCGGCATTTCGATCCGGACGGCGACCTGCTCCCGGAGGCGGAGCAGCATAACACATACGATACGGAGTTTTTTGGCCCCAATCCGCTGATTTGCTTTCTGCTGTATGGCGCGGTAGCGGCGATGCGGGAGATGGCGGCGTATTTAGGAGAAGCTGCGTATGCGGCTGAGCTGTCGGAATGCTTTCAAAAAGGGACGCAGTGGCTGGATCGATTGCTGTGGAACGGTGAATATTATGTGCAGAGGCTGGAGCACATAAATTCTTATCGCTGCCAGTTTGGAGAAAGATGCCTTTCGGATCAACTGCTGGGGCAGTTCTTGGCCTTTATTACCGGCTTGGGCTTTCTGACTCCAAAGGAGCATGTGGTCACCGCCCTTAAGAGTATATATCAATACAATTTCAGTGAGAGATTCACAGGAGAATATGCAGTAGGCCGGGGATATGCCATGGATGATGAACCGCGTCTGACGATCTGTACGTGGCCGAAAGCAGGCGAAACCGGCGGAGAACGTCCGGAGTTTCCGTTCTTCTATGCGGACGAAGTCTGGACCGGAGTAGAATATCAGGTAGCTTCCAGCCTGATCTATATTGGCGAAGTGAAGCAGGGCTTAAAAATTGCGGAAGCCGTGCGGAAACGGCATGACGGAAAACGGCGCTCCCCATTCAACGAAAAAGAATGCGGGCACCATTACGCCCGCTCTATGGCAAGCTGGGGACTGATCACCGCATTGAGCGGGTTCCGTTATGACATGCCTCACGGGAAAACCGTGTCGTTCGACCCCAAAATAGAAAAAGACGACTTCCGTACGTTTTTCAGTACGGGCCGCTGCTGGGGAATCTATCATCAGAAGAAATCTCCGGACGGTACCTTGAACAGGTGGCTGGAAATCCTGTATGGCGACCGGGAAGTCAAACTGGTACTCTGAAATCTTGTGTTTACCGTGCAGATATCGGAACCGGGCGTCCTGATGCTGCGGTCGCCATGCAGGTGCGGCGGGGAATTGTCTTTGACAGAGTGCGGTACAACCCATTTTCAGTGGCAGGGATTTTCGTTCTCGGGGCTGACTGTACCGGTGAGAATCAAGAAACTGCTATAAAATAGCAAAATCGCTGTAGAAATCGGGCAGAATTGGGCGTATGATTTGAAAAACGGGCATATATCCAATTCGTATGCCCAAAAGGGAGAGCGTGCAATGCAGATTGAGAGCTTACTGCCGGTGCACCGGCACGAAAAATGTACACCGGAGCGGCTTGAAAAGAGGCTTTCGGCGCTGGTTCGGGATATCCGCGAAAAGGGCGTGCGCTACCACAATGGGCGGCTTGTCGTGACGGGCTATGCCTACCATGAGCTGTATGACTGGGATATGTATTTTGAAAACCTGTTTCTTTCGTATCTCGGCTGCGCGGATTTCTGCCGCAACAATGTCGAGATGTTCCTGGACGAGCAGCATGAATCCGGCTTTATCGCCCGCACGATGGGGCTTTGCTATCCGAAACCGCGCCATCACTTTAAGCCGTTTCTCGCGCAGACGGCGCTGCTCGGCTGCCGGCAGACGCAGGACTTTCGCTGGCTCGACGGCAAATATTACGAAAAGCTGAAAAAGTATTTAGACTATTGGTTCTGGCACTGCGACAGTGACAAGAACGGCCTGTGCTTTTGGGACGGCTCCGACCACAGCGGCATGGACAATCAGGCGCTGCGCCTGGGCTATGACGGTGTGATGGAATATGAGGGTGTGGATCTCAATGTCTATCTTGTCCGCGAGCTTCGCGCGATGGCGCAGCTTGCGCTGGCGCTTGGGAAGCCGGAGGAGGCCGCCGGCTTTGACGCCCACGCGGAAAGGCTTGCAAAGCTGATTGATGCGGTATTCTGGGATGAGGAAACCGGGTTTTACTACGACCGCAGCGAAAAAACCGGCAGGCTCAACCGTGTGAAGTGCATTTCCGGTCTGCTGCCGTTGTGGCTTGGCACGATTCCGGCTGAGCGGGCGGAGCGGCTTGTCCGCGAGCATCTGATGAATCCCGAAGAATTCTGGCTGCCATACCCGGCGGCGACGTGGGCGAAGAATGAAAAAGGTTACTATCAGGAGCGCAGGGGCGGCGAGTGTACCTGGATGGGCGCCACGTGGATTCCCACGAACTACATGGTGATGCACGGCCTTCTCCTGCACGGTTATCAGGAGGAAGCGCAGGCGCTGGCCGACAAAACACTGGAAATGGTGTTGCTTGAAAGCACAACCCGCGAATA
>JAHZCM010000059.1:0-5504 GCA_019422905.1 Oscillospiraceae bacterium | reverse complement strand
ATGTGCCCGTTCTGGGGCTGGAGCGCGCTCGGTTATGTGATGTCCGCCGAAGCGCGAACCGGCTATGACCCGGCGGACCCGAAACGCAGGACGTTTGAAACCTTGGACGGACTGGCGCTGTAACGCAAAGAATAAAAGATAGAAAGAGGAACGGAACGCCGGAAAATTGGCGTTTCGTTCCTTTTTGCTTTACGTTTTTTCTTTTTATCGCGGTCTTTATCTAAAATAAGGGCTGTTCCGTTCCACGCGGACGGTTCCCGATACGTTTTGAGCGTTCAGGATCAACGGAGCGGTGTGAAGCGGTTTTTCTCCACGATCGCGCGCGCTTTTCCGAAAAGCTCTGCGGCCGCTTTTTCGGGATCCGCGCTTTTCATGATCGCGGAAACGACGGCGACGCCGGCGATGGGGCTGCTTTCCAGCATGTGCATATTGGCGGCGTTCAACCCACCGATCGCAACGACCGGGATCGGCACGGCACGGCAGACGTCGTTCAGTGTGGAAACCGGGGTCAGAACCGTTTTGACCTTTGTGGTCGTCGGGTAGATCGCCCCGGTGCCGAGGTAGTCCGCGCCGCCGTGAAACGCCTCCAGCGCCTGTTCGACCGTTTTCGCCGTTGCGCCGACGATCTTATCCGGGCCGAGCAGCCGCCTCGCCTCGCAGACCGGAAGATCGCTCCGGCCGACGTGGACGCCCGCCGCGCCGCACGCCATGGCGACGTCTACGCGGTCGTCGATGATGAGCGGCACCTGATACCGGTCGGTTACCGCCTTCACGAGCCGGGCGAGCCGCAGGTATTCGCGCCCGCCGCGCTCCTTTTCGCGGAGCTGTACGAGCGTCACGCCGCCTTTGCAGGCTTTTTCCACAATGGCGAGAAATCCCCCGTCCGTCCGCCCGGTGCTGTCCGTAACGAGGTAAAGCGTCATATCCAGATTTTTGTTCATTTTACACCATCCTTTAGAGCGTACGGAGCCGCAGGCACCCACTGTATGTATCGTCTGAAAGCGCGGAGAGCCAGTCGATCAGGGAAATGTGGAAGCTGCCGAGGCCAATCCCCGGGCGGTCGGCCTGTTCTCCGCAGATACCGAGCGTGGACGCGGCGAGCACCGCGGCCTCAAACGGCGGGCAGACCGCGCTGCAGGCGGCGGAAAGCGCGTGCACCATACAGCCGGTACCGGTCACAAGCGCGAGCCTTGGCGTGCCGTTTTCACAGAGAACCGTGCGGGCTCCGTCCGTTATGATATCGATCTGGCCCGTCACGAGGACGACGCAGCGGAGCGTCCCGGCGAGCCGCGCCGCAATTTCGGCCGTTCCCGCCGTATCCGTGTGGAGCGCGTCAATGCCGCGGCTTTCAAAATGCGCGCCTGCAATGGCCCGAATTTCCGCCTCGTTGCCCTTCAGAATGTCCGGGCAGGCGGTTTGCAGCAGCTCGTGCGCAAGCGCCCTGCGCAATGCGCTGCATGTGACGCCAACCGCGTCAAAGGAGACGGGAATGCCGCAGGCCTTCGCAGCGGCGGCGCTCTTCAGGATAGAGACACGGCGGGCGTCGGTGATGTTGCCGATATTTATGCCGAGCGCGCCGGAAAGGCGGGTGATTTCCTCAACCTCTTCCGGATGCTCCGCCATGATCGGCTTTGCGCCGACGGCGAGAATCGCGTTTGCGCAGTCATTGATCGCAATCGGGTTTGTGATGCAGTGGACCAGCGGCGCGGCGGCGCGCAGGTCATTCCGCGCTTGTATCAGTGATTTTTCTAGTGTGCTTGTCATAGACCTTCGCCCCCAAATCGTGCTGGAACTTGGCGAGCAGACCGTTCCGGCTCAGCGCCATGAGAAAAACGAACGCAATGGCGCCGCCGATCAGCGTGCCGCCGATAAAAGACGGAATGTAAAAGGCCCAGGTCAATCCCTCGCGCCCGACCAGGAACGTCATCACCGGATACGAGGCGAGCGCGCCGAGGATGCCGGTGCCAAAGACCTCGCCGAGCACGGCGCACAGGAGCTTGCCGCCGGAAAGCCGGTAGAAAAGGCCGGATAAAAACGCGCCGAAGACCGCGCCGGTCAGCGCCAAAGGCGGAATGCCCATCAGCGTCATGCGGATTATGCCGATCAGCGTCGCGCAGAGCAGGGAATACCAGGGGCCGAGAAAAACGGAGCAGACAATGTTGATGAGGTGCGCCATCGGGCACATCCCCTCCACGCGGAGAATCGGCGAGATCACGACGCCGACCGCGACAAGCATTGCCAGCACAACCATTTTGAGCAAGTGTTCTCTTTTCATCGTTTTGTACCTCTCATTCTATAAGCTCCTTCGGCTTAAGGGCTCACGCAGAGAAGCACACAGCGATGGCATGCTTCAGAGCACAGGCTCTGAAACCGAGGCGGTCGAAGCTCAATTGCTTCCTCTCAATCCGAAACACGGAGTCCCATCGCTATTTAAAAGCTCGCCGATACCTCCAGCCCGGGCGCTCCCCCGTTCTGTGGTCTGAAACCGGCGGCTGAATTTTTCATTTTGCAGTATAGCACAGCGGCCGCAGTTTTGCAACGCCGCCGCTCTGGCTTTTGTCAGCCGAGGTCGATGGACCGCTGGGCACAGGCGTTCAGCTCCATGCCGGCGGTGTGCCCGGCGAGAAACTCGTAATACGCCTGCGCGCCGACCATGGCGGCGTTGTCGCCGGTAAGGGAAAGGTCGGGCATATACAGCGTGCGGCCGGTGCGCGCGCATTCCGCCTGCAGGCGGCGGCGCAGAAGCGCGTTCGCCGAGACGCCACCCGCAATCACGAGCTTTTTGTGTCCGGTTTCGTCCGCAGCGCGCAGGAAATTGCGCACAAGGCAGTCGACAACCGCCTTGCGGTAGGAGGCGGCGAGATCGGCGGTACAAATCTCCTCACCCTTCTGCTTTGCATTGTGGAGAATATTGATGACAGCGGTTTTCAGGCCGGAAAAGCTGAAATCAAGCGGCGCGCCGTCCACAACGGGGCGGGGCAGCGTGAAGGCCCTGTCATTGCCGGCTTCCGCCAGCTTGTCCATATGGATGCCGCCGGGATAGGGCATGCCCATCGCGCGGGCGGCCTTGTCGAAGGCCTCGCCCGCGGCGTCGTCGCGCGTTTTGCCGAGAATACGGAGCGCCGTGTAATCCGTGGCCTCGATGATATGGGTGTGCCCGCCGGAGACGACGAGACAGAGAAACGGCGGTTCCAGCTCCGGGTTTGTGATGTAATTCGAAGCGATATGGCTGCGCAGGTGGTGCACCGGAATCAGCGGCAGATTTGCGGAGAGGGAAAGTCCCTTTGCGAAGTTCACGCCGACAAGCAGCGCGCCGATCAGGCCCGGCGCGTAGGTGACGGCGACCGCGTCGATTTCGGAAAGCGTCAGCGATGCGCGGCCGAGTGCCTCGCGCACCACGCCGACAATCGATTCGCTGTGCCGGCGGGAGGCGATCTCCGGCACGACGCCGCCGTATAATTTATGCTCCTCCACCTGTGTGGCGACGACGCTGGAGAGCACGCGCCGTCCGTTTTCAACCACGGCGGCGGCCGTTTCGTCGCAGGAGCTTTCTATGGCCAGAATTTTCATAAGCTGTCTTTCGCCTCCGTTGCGCGCGCCGTAAAGGCGGAGAGCGCTTTTTGGTTTTTGATTTCGATGAATTTCTGCGGATAGGCAGCCTGAAGCTGCCGGTACCGGCTTTTGGCCCGGCCGGTGCGGCTGTCATGGAGAATCCATTTTGCGAATTCCAAATCCATTTTTTCCGGGCAGCCTTCGCCCATATCCGGCCGTGTCCTGCCTTTATACAGCTTTGCGCGCTTTATGGCGCGGTGCAGGCAGGTAAAACGGTTGAAGCTCAGAAAAATAATCCGGTCGGCCTTCTCCATGCGCTCCTCGTAGAAAAGCGAGGCGTAGTTGCCGTCGACGACCCATGCGCCGCTCCCGTCGAGAAAAGCGCGCACCAGCCGGAGCTCTTCTTCACGCGGGCGCTCCACCCAGCCGGGAAGCCAGTGTACGCTGTCTAGATGCAGCACCGGCACGCCGAATGCTTCGCCGAGCCGCGCGGCGAGCGTTGATTTTCCGCTGCCGCTGTATCCGATGATTGCAATTCGCATGTGTGCCCCCTCCGCTCTCGCACAGGCCGGTCAGATGTGTGAAACGCCTGCTTTTTGGAAAATCGAAATGAATCGCATTTACCCGTATTGTAGCACAGAGCACGGCAAAAAACAAGATGAAAAGCTGATGCGGAGCGCTTGACAGGCCGGAAGGCGGTTGTTATAATGAAGGCAGAAAATTTTGGAGGTGACTGTATTGAAAAACTATATTCCGGATTATCCGCGCCCGCAGATGATCCGGACAGATTGGGAAAATCTCAACGGCATATGGGATTTTGCCTTTGACGACGAGAGGGCCGGAGAAAAAGCCGGCTGGCGGAAGGGCTTCCCGAAAACCCACGATATCGTGGTGCCTTTTACGTATGAAACGGCCATGAGCGGCATTGGAGACGAAACGGCGCACAGCGACGTGTGGTATGCGCGCCCGCTGACGGTGAAATCGCATGGCGGCCGGGTATTGCTGCACTTTGAGGGCAGCGATTGGCATACGCGCGTCTTTGTGAACGGACAGCTTGCCGGCGAGCACCGCGGCGGCTATGCGCGCTTCAGCTTCGATATTACGGACTTTGTCACGGAGGGCGAGAATCGGCTGGTCGTGCATGTTTCGGACAGCTTTGACCGCGGTCAGCCGCGCGGCAAGCAGCGCTGGCAGCCGGAGAATTTTGGCTGCTGGTATGTGCAGACGACCGGCATCTGGAAAACGGTCTGGCTCGAATATGTGCCGGAAAGCCGCATCGCGGCGCTGAAGCTCACGCCGGAGCTGGCGAAAAAGGCCCTCTGCGTGGAGGCGAAGGTCGATGCGCCCTGCGGAGAGCTGTATGTCCGCGCCACGGCGAGCTTCGACGGAAAAGTCGCCGGCCGTGCGCTTGCACAGGTCGAGGACGGACGCGTGCGCATAGAGCTGAACGTCGCGAACCAGCAGATCGGCGAATGGGATATCCACACATGGACGCCCGAAGCGCCGAACCTCTATGATCTCGAGGTAGAGCTGCTGCGCGGCACGGAGGTTTGCGATACGGTGCTTTCGTATTTCGGCATGCGTGAAATTGCGATTCACGGCAACCGCATTCTGCTCAACGGCGCGACGCTTTATCAGCGGCTGATTCTGGATCAGGGCTACTGGAAGGATTCCCACCTGACGCCGCCGGGCGAAGCGGCGCTCATCGAGGACATTGAGAAGATTCAGGCGCTGGGCTATAACGGCGTGCGCAAGCATCAGAAAACGGAGGACGAGCGCTTCCTTTATTGGTGCGACGTGAAGGGTCTGCTCGTCTGGAGCGAATTCCCCGCCACTTATGTGTTTACCGACGATGCAGTGGAGAATATCGCGCGCGAATGGACGGAAATCGTCCGTCAGAATTACAACCACCCCTCGATTATTACGTGGACGCCGTTTAACGAGAGCTGGGG
>JAHZCM010000058.1 GCA_019422905.1 Oscillospiraceae bacterium | reverse complement strand
CGCATCATGGGCCTTGCGGACAAGTTCCGCCAGATGAAGGTCCGTACCAACGCGGATACCCCGCAGAACGCGATCGATGCGAAGCGTCTCGGCGCCGAGGGCATCGGCCTCTGCCGTACGGAGCACATGTTCTTCAATGAGGACAGAATCGCCGCGATCCGCGAGATGATCTGCGCCGACACGGTTGAGGGCAGAAAGGCTGCGCTCGCTAAGCTCGAGCCGATGCAGCAGGGCGACTTTGAGAAGCTCTATGAGACGATGGAAGGCGAGCCGGTGAACATCCGCTTCCTTGATCCCCCGCTCCATGAGTTTGTTCCGACGGAGGAAGCCGACATTGAGCTGCTGGCGAACTCTACGGGCAAGACCGTTGAGCAGGTCAAGGCGATCATCGCTTCCCTCCATGAGTTCAACCCGATGATGGGTCACCGTGGCTGCCGCCTGGCTGTCACGTATCCGGAAATCGCTGAGATGCAGACCACCGCGGTTATCAAGGCTGCGCTGAATGTTTCCGCGAAGCATCCGGAGTGGAACATTGAGCCGGAAATCATGATCCCGCTGGTCGGCGAGGTCAAGGAGCTGGCTTATGTGAAGAAGGTCGTCACAGAGACCGCCGACAAGCTGATCGCTGAGGCCGGTTCCTCCATGACCTACAAGGTCGGCACCATGATCGAGATCCCGAGAGCTGCTCTGACGGCTGATGAGATCGCGAAGGAGGCCGAGTACTTCTCCTTCGGCACCAACGACCTGACCCAGATGACGTTCGGCTTCAGCCGTGACGACGCCGGCAAGTTCCTCGGTGCTTACTATGACAAGAAGATCTACGAGAACGATCCGTTTGCGAAGCTCGATCAGATCGGCGTCGGCAAGCTGGTCAAGATGGCATGCGAGCTTGGCAAGTCCACAAGACCGGACATCAAGCTGGGCATCTGCGGCGAGCATGGCGGCGACCCGACATCCGTTGAGTTCTGCCATAACGTCGGTCTGACCTACGTTTCCTGCTCTCCGTTCCGTGTGCCGATCGCCCGTCTTGCCGCTGCACAGGCTGCGATCAAGAATCCGCGCAAGTAATGCGAACGGTATAAGCAAATAATTCCCGATTCCCCCGGCTCCATAGGGCGCCGGGGGAATCTTTCTTTAATACCCGGCTGGAGCCGGAAACAGACGGGAGGGCCCTACACACACCCGCTGTATACGGGAAACGAAAAGCTGTTTTAAATAATGAATTAAACTGCGCAAAAAGAAGAGGATGGTAGACGTGCAGAAAATTTTGCTTGATACGGACATCGGCGGCGATATAGACGACGCGGTATGTCTCGCTTACCTGCTGCGCGAACCGCAGTGCCACCTGCTCGGCATCACGACGGTTTGCGGCGAATCAGAGAAAAGGGCGGCTGTGGCGGATGCAATCTGCCGCGCGGCGGGCCGGGCGATGCCGATTGTGGCGGGATATGACCGGCCGTTGCAGCCGATTCCGCTGTACCCGACGCCGGAAGGGGCTGGAGCGCTGGAGCGTTGGCCGCATGCCTGCTTTAAAAAAGAGGATGCGCCTGCGTTTTTATACCGCAAAATTGTGGAAAATCCGCATGAGATTGTCCTGATTGGTATCGGAAATATGACGAATATTGCCGCGCTTTTCCGCGACCATCCGGATGCGCCGGGACTTCTCCGCGGGCTCAGCGTCATGAACGGCTACTTTGGCGAGACGCCGCTGCCGGAGCCGTGGTACAATTGGAACGCATGGGCTGACCCTCTGGCGTCGCAGATTGTATTCAAGGTGGATATTGCGCAACACCGGGCCGCGCCGCTCGAGGTTACGGATTTGCTGACGATCCCGGCGCGGGAGGCGGAATCGCTCCTGCCACCGTGCAGCGATCTGATGCGCGCTGTCTATGATTTTGGCGGCGCGTGGCTGGAAAGTGCGGAAAAATTGACGCTGCATGATCCGCTTGCGGCGGTTTCGGTGTTTCATCCGGAAATTCTGCGCTTTGAAAGGGGCTTTGTGCGCGTGGAGACCGAGCAGGGCGTGTGTATGGGGAAAACGACCTTTTCGCCGGATGCGGGCGGGAATGTGGAGATTGCCAGATCCGTGGATAAGACAAGTTTTTATGCCCTGCTGTCTTCCGCGCTGAACAAATAATCAGAAAAAAAGGCTGTATACCGGGAATTCCGGCGCACAGCCTTTTGCTTTTGGATAAACTTTCCGGCGCTGTTCCTTCGTGGAGACTTCAATTCCGGCGAACAGGTGGAAATACTACCTGAAATACTTAAAGGAGGCCAACACAATGGCGCAAGTCATCTACGGATACATCCGTGTATCCACGAAAGAGCAGAACGAAGACCGCCAACGCATCGCGCTTGCGGAATTTCCGGTGTCGGATGAAAACGTTTTTATGGATAAACTCAGTGGAAAAGACTTTAACCGGCCGCAGTATAAAAAGCTGCTGCGCAAGACGCGGCCGGGCGATGTTCTGGTGGTTAAATCCATTGACCGCTTAGGCAGAAATTATGAAGAGATTCTGGAGCAATGGCGCATCATTACGAAGGAGAAACACGTGGACATCGTCGTGCTCGATATGCCGCTTCTGGATACGCGGCATACCGGACGGGACCTGACCGGAACCTTCGTTGCGGATCTGGTGCTGCAGATTTTGTCCTATGTGGCGCAGACGGAGCGCGAAAACATCAAGCAGCGTCAAAAAGAGGGCATTGCCGCCGCACGTCTTCGCGGCGTGCATTTCGGCAGGCCGCGAAAGGCGGTGCCGGAGCATTTTGCGCAGATGAAAACAGCGTGGGAAAATAAGGACATAAGCTCCCGTAAGGCCGCCCAAAGCCTAGGAATTGCGCAGGATACCTTTCTTCGCTGGGCGCATGGAAAATAAAAAAGTGACCGGGAGAAGGCCGCTGCCACATGGGAAAGTAATTTAAAATAACGGTCAAATTAACTTTATTGGCGGTAATAACGGCAAAAGCCGGTGTAAAGGGCAGAAGTGCTCTTGAACCGCCCCGGAAAAAAGGATAACGAACAAAAGCCTCCTGATGTTGTACGCTCATTTTCCTACATCAGGGGGCTTTTATCTATTGTCCAGTTTTACTGGTTCGGTTCACTTTACACATCAGGGACGGCTTTTTGCATGGAGCTGTTCTTTTCGCCGTGGACGACAAGCTGCGTTACGATGCGAACATGGCAATACGGGCAGTTCCTTTCCTGTATCTGCCGCAAAAGCAGCCGCAGGGCCTCGCGGCCTCTGGTTTCGGAGTTGATGTCAATGGAGGAAAAAGTATAAGGGGAGGGAATGCGCCCGACCAGATTGTCAAAGCCGACGATTCCGGGGAGCTTGTCCTTATACGCCTCCGCTTCGGCCAGCAGGGGAAGAAGTGAGAAAGCCAGATAGTCGGAGGAAAAAAAGAATGCGTCGGGCATTTCATCGGCAGCTTCGAGCTGCTCGCGAAAAAACTCAAATTCCCTGTTTGCGGGGAGATACAGCCAGACGGGGGAAAGCTCTTTTTCCTTCATCCAGCGGATATAGGCATCTCTGCGCTCCCTTTCGTTCAGATGCATGTGGCCAGCCTCCGGCTCAACAAAAACGGGACGCCGGCAGCCACACGCATACAGCCAATCCAAACCTTGAATCACGCCACCATCGTTGTCGATGGAGACGGAATAGACCTGCCGGCCCGGAAGTGCGTGATCCACCAGAACAACGGGAATATGCAGGGAAAATAGCTCGTTCAATTGTCCGGGGGAAAGCAGCGGCGCGTTGAACAGCAGAATCCCCTCGCAGTCCCGCAGTACCTCAAAATTCAGCGGGCCGTCTATATCCCAATACTGAATGGTGGTCACGCAGTTTTTCTGAGAGGCAAGATCCAGAATGCCCCGCTGGAGATCCATGAAAATATAATCGGTTCGGCTAGAGCTGTTGAGCAGGGAGGCGACGGAGGTTCTGCAGAAGAGCAGAAGGATCCGTGTGGAGGGCGCGGTGTCTTTTCTGACTTGATAGCCGGCTTTTTCGACTTCGTTCAAAATTCGGTCCCGTGTTTCGTCGGATAGGCCGGGCCTGCCGTTGATCGCAAGAGAGATCGCGGAAACGCTTACGCCCAGCCGCTCGGCCAAGGTTTTCAGGGTTATCTTTCCCATTGCTTCACCACGCTTTTCAACAAAGATACTTTAATAATAATGCCATAAAATGGGTCGAAGGTCAACTGTGAATTCCAATATATCACTGAACTAAAATAATTGGGTGAAAATTTAGTAAAACATTTTATACAGAAAGGAGAGCCGCATGGAGGAATAATAACCCATTCGTAAAATCTCAATTGAAACTAAAATGTATTTATAAGTAAAAAAATTTAAATATAGTGTTGACTTTTTAATGAGAATGCGATAATATGATCTCACCAAATAAAATTTCACATGGAATTCGCTAAATAATTTAAAAATTTAACTAAAATATTTTCTAAAATTTATTTAGTGAGCACACAGTGAAAGAGAGGTTGGAAAATTTTATTAGGGAGGCAAATGGGTTGTGATTACAAAGATGGAGCATGTGGCAACGACGAAGCAATCGTATCCGTTCATCTCAGCCAATTTCAAATGCAGGCTGCATGAGCTCGGCTATGTCGAGGACGAGTATTTTATGTCCGGTACGGCGAATGTGTATGAGGGGGACGGCGAGCGAATCGCTTATGCGGATGCGCCGTATACGACGCGGCTGCTCGTGCGCAGGCCGGTCGATCCGGCGAGGTTCAGCGGTAATGTGGTGATTGAGATCCTGAATGCCTCTGCGCTGATGGATATTGACCGCATGTGGGTGAACAGCTGGCCGTATATGACCAGAAACGGGGATATTTACATCGGCATTACCAGCAAGGGGCATGTTGTAGAGGCCCTGAAGATGTTCGATCCCGATCGATACGCCGCGATCAACTGGTCGAATCCAACGCCGGAGCGCGAATATCCTGAAGAGATAAAAAACAGCAGATTCGGTTTCCTGCCTCAGTTTGAAAGTGGACTGTTCTGGGATATGCAGGTCGATCTGGCAAAGCTTTTGCGAAAGGATGATCCGCTCAATCCGATACGGGAATACGGCAGGAATTATTTGTATCTTCTTGGTTGGAGCCAGTCCGGCAGCTACATAACCCGTATCGTGCGGTCGTTTGCGTTCCTTCCGGAGAACACGGAAGAAGGTCCGTTATTTGACGGTTATTTGGCTGCGGGCTGCGGCAACCAGTTGGCTCCCATCAACAGCTACGCGCGCCCCCATATGTTTGACTCCGATTACCCGTGCGTGCCGCAGGGTAGTATGATGGGCGCTCCGGTTCCCTATCATTCCGGAAAGAAGCGCGTAGCGCGCAGAGCAGTATAAGATCCGGCAGATGACCAATGAGGAGATTTTTGCGGATCCGGAGATTCAGATCGTCGTAAACACAACCTATCCCAAAAGCCATTTTGAGGTGACGAAGCTGGTGCTCGAGGCGGGAAAGCATGTCCAGAGCGAAAAAATGCTGGCGACAAATTTTGAGGACGCCCAAAAGCTGTATGCGCTCGCGAAATCGAAGGGGCTGCGGTTGGGAGCGGCGCCGGATACGTTCCTCGGCGCAGGGTATCAGACCTGCCGCAAGCTGATCGGCGACGGCTTCATCGGCAAACCGCTGATGGTGCGGGCGACGATCGTGCGTAATTATGCGGTTGATACCGCCGCAGAGCCTTCCCCGCCCAGCTTCGTTGTGAACGATGGGGGAACGATCCCGTTCGATATGGGAGGCTACTATATCCATGCGATGGTCAATATGTTCGGGCCGGTCCGGCGCGTATCGGGCTTTGCCGTGCACGACAAGAAATTCTTCACGCATCCCATGCATGCGCATTACAGGGAAGAGATCCCGTATACGGAGGATGTAAACCGTATGCTTTCGGCGCTGGAATTTGAAAGCGGAGTATTCGGATGCCTCATGGCGACGGATTCGAGCAGCGTGAAGGACGAGGACTGTGGCATCACGGTCTACGGCACGGACGGCATTCTGATCTGCCCGGATCCGAATACCTTCGGCGGCCCCGTAAAGCTGCTGAGAAGCGGTCAAAGCAGCTTTGTGAACATGCCGCTGACGCACGGCTTCTCAGGGGAAGAACGCGCTTTTGGCGCGCCGGCGGATGACCCGGCCGATTTCCTGGCGGCGTACTGGAGAACCAGCCGAAGGGGCATCGGCGTGGCGGACATGGCGTGGGCGATCCTCAAAAACAGACCGCACCGCTGCTCTGCCGAGCTGGGGCTGCATGCGCTGGAGATCATTCACGGCACAGAGGTCTCGACAAAGACGGGAGAGGTCTATACGATGACAACCCACCCGCTGCGCCCTGCCGCGCTGCCTGCCGGCTTTGTGGGAAGCAGTGCGGAAGCGTGTTTCGAGTATTGAAAAAGCAACGGAGGATCGCGGCGGCCCGGACCGTATGCGACCATCTGTTTTTAAATGTATACGGGAGGAGAAGTAACAATGAAAGATTTGTATTTGATGCTGTATAACTTTGGATTCGGAAACGATGTGCCTTCTTTTGCTGAGCAACTGCGGATCGCAAAGGAATTGGGATTCCAGGGGGTGGAGCTGACCCGACCGGTGGATGCGGAAGCGGTAAGGCTCCTGAAAACCGAAAACCTGAAATTGATCGAGGGACAGAAAAACGTAAATGCTGCGGGCGAATTGCAAAATATCGATCTCATGCAGGCGCTCGGCGTCCGCTTTATCGGCGGCGAAGAGGGGTATAACGACCGCGATTCGGCGCTGTGGACGGCGGAGCAGCTCAACGCGCTGGGAAAGCTCTGTAAGCCGTACGGCTTTAAGGCGGTCACGCACAACCATACGGGCGAGTTCATGTTCAACGAAAAAGACGGCGAGTATTGCTGGGAGACGGTTGCGAAAAATACGGATCCGGACCTTGTCAGCTTCAAGCTGGATATCGGGTGGGCGTCGATCGCCGGCGTCGATTGCGCATATCTTATCCGCAAATACGCGGGGCGTGTGGAGCTTGTGCATGTAAAGCCCGCCACTAAGATTTTCGGCACGGACGCCATGAATACGAGGAAGCTGGGATTCGGCAGCAAGGACCCCGGCGCAAAACAGGTGGCACCGCCGTCTATGGCGGATGTAGGCGAGATCATGAAGCACGTGGCGCCGGCGCAGGGACCAATGAAGGATTATGTATTTAACCTGCAGGGAATCATGGAAACGGCGGAAAGCTGCGGCGCAAAGGCGTTCATTCTGGAACGGGATTGCTTCTATACCGATCGTGTGCAGGTCATGCGGGAGGATGCCGAATTTATCCGCACGTTCTGGTGAGCGGAGGAATGCGGCCCGGAGAGCTTCAAGAAAAATCCGAAAAAGGATGCACGGGTACGCGAGGTGTGGTATAATAAAAGAAAGGTGATGCGCTATGGCAAAGTATGGAGATTCTGTTTTCGGTACAGTGGAGGAGAAATATCCGCTCGTACATACCGCAAACGGGAAAATCATAGGGGAGAACCGCGACAAAATCGCTATTTTCCACGGTATCCCTTACGGGGGCCGCTGCGACAGGGAGCGGAGATTCCTGCCGCCGGAGCCGATGAAACCGTGGGAGGGCGTTTATGACTGTACCCGCAACGGGAATATCTCGATCCAGTTGGGCGAATCGATAGCAGAATCCGAGGCGTTTGGCTTCTATTGGAGCGGCGGCGGTCACCCTGAGAATTTCGGCGTGCAGTATGAGAAGCGCAGCGAAAACTGCCTGTATCTCAATGTGCTCACACCGGGGCTTGACGGCAAAAAGCGGCCCGTTATGGTGTATTTCACGGCGGCGGCTATTCGTCCAATTCCGGTTCGGAAGCACTGGGAGCCGACCGGTTCGTGCGGGAGCAGGACCTTGTCATGGTTTCGGTCAATCACAGACTGGACGTAATGGGGTACCTTTATCTGGGGCATATCGATCAAAAATATGCGACGTCGGCCAATGCCGGCCTTCTGGATTTAAAGCTTTCGCTGGAATGGGTGCGCGACAACATAGCGCTGTTCGGCGGGGACCCCGACAACGTCACCATCTGCGGGGAATCGGGCGGCGGCAGTAAGGTCTGCCATATCATGAGTATGCCCAGTGCCCGCGGGTTGTTCAAAAGGGCGATCGTGGAAAGCGGAGCGGGATCTCCCGGACTGGTTACCGTGGAGGATGCCGCAAAGATTACGGATACGCTTTTGGAAAAGCTGGGCATCAAGGGAGATCCCGATGTGATTGAAAAGCTCCTGGCCCTGCCCGCTGATGCGCTGCTGATGGCAGGCGCGGGAAAGCGGTTTGGAGAGGGGCTGCCGTATGGTCCTGCCGCGGACGATATTGTCATTATGCGGGCGGACAAACCCTTTGCGGTGCCGGAATGCGCGCGGGATATCCCGGTCATGGTCGGGTCGTCTGAGGATGAAATGGCTGCGTTCCGCGGCGAGGCGGCCCAAGGGGTCACGCCGGAAAACCTGCGGGAAAAGCTCCTGGAAACGGCGCCCTCGTTCGGCATCGATATCGATGCGCGTAACGTAGATGAGATTTTGGAGGTGTTCAGGGCCAACAACAGGAAGAACGACGATGCGGGGCATCTTCTTCTCAAGATCTGCTCCAGCGGAGGCGGCCTGACGCAGAATGCCTATTATATGGCCTGCGGCAAAGCCAAAGACGGCGGGGCGCCGGTTTACCGGTATTTCAACCGGCTGGATGTGCCGCACAATTATCTGCTAGGTGTAAAATACGCATGGCATACCTTTGACACACCGTTGTTTTTCCGCATAGTTCCGTATGATTCTCTGGAAGCGTACTCCAAAAAGACGTCGGCCATGTGGGCTCAGTTTGCCCGCACGGGCAATCCTTCCACACCGGACTTTCAGTGGCCGGAATTTGACCTGGAGACCAAAAGAACGGCTGTGTTTGACGATGCTTTCACCGTCGAGGAGGATCCCGACCGGGAGGAGCGTGAGGTCATGGAGAAGTATAACGGAACCTTGAACAGTATGAAAATAAACGCATAAATTGTTGTGCCGCAGAGCCGCGGCGTACAGACTTCGGCGAGGAAATATATGAAGATAAGTCTTAAGACGATCAGCGAAATGACGGGGCTTTCACCGGCTACCATATCCAATGCACTGAACAACAAGCGGGGCGTAAGCCGGGAAACGGCCGAGCGCGTGAGTACGGGTATTTCGGCGGCGCGAAAATCAATAACATCAATTTCGTCATTTACAAGCGGGACGGAAAGATCGTGTCCGATACGCCGTTCTTCTCCGCGCTGATTGCGGGCGTGGAGGCGGAGGCCCGCAGTGCCGGCTATAAGACCGTTATCTGCAATCTGGATTGCCGCGACCCCGATTTTGAATCGGTCCGCAGCCAGATTCTCAACGATTCCAGCTCGGCGATCCTCCTTCTGGCCACGGAGATGCAGGAGGAGGACATCAAGCCGTTTGAATCCGCCCGCGCGCCGATTGTGGTGCTGGACAACTGGTTCGAGGAAATGGTGTTTGATTCCGTGCTGATCAGCAATACGGATTCCGTGTGCAGCGCGGTGAAACGCCTGATCCGCAAGGGGCATGAGAAAATCGGTTACCTGTACGGGAGCGTGCGCATCAAGAATTTCTTTTACCGGGAGGAGGGTTACCGTCGCGCGCTGGCGGGAGCCGGACTGAAGGTAGACCCGAAATTCTGTTTTGCCCTGACGCCCGGTATGGAAGGAGCTTATGCCGATATGCTGTTTCTGCTGGAAAACGGCATGGAGCTGCCGACCGCCTTTTTTGCGGATAACGATATGATCGCGCTGGGCGCCATGCGCGCGTTCTGCGAATGCGGTTATATCGTGCCGGATGATATTTCCGTTATCGGCTTTGACGATCTGCCCTTCGGGGCGGTTTCGTATCCGCCGCTGAGCACGATTCAGGTTCCGAAGGAAGAGATGGGCCGCCTCGCCGTATGCAGGCTCGTTGAGGTTCTGAAAAAGGATACGGGCGTAAAAACAAAAATTCAGGTCTGCAATACCTATATAGAGCGCGGCAGCGTCCGGGACCTGCGCGTGTGAAAATACAGAAAGGAAGAGATGACCATGGCAACAACCATCCGATTGGGGTACGCGCCCACACGGCGCAGCATTTTCAGCGCGCCGGACGCGGTAAAATACCGGAACCTGACCGCCGGTAAGCTGCGGGACATGGGCGTGGACTTTGTGGATATCGACGACATCAACGAGGAGGGCCTGCTGTACGACGAAAACGATAGGCTGCGGATTCTCGAGAAATTCAGGGCGGCGAAGGTGGACGGCCTGCTGCTTGCGCACTGCAATTTCGGTACGGAATACCTCTGCGCGCGGCTTGCGGCGGATCTCGGGGTGCCGGTGCTGCTGTGGGGCCCGCTCGACGAGCGGCCGGAGCCGAACGGTGTGCGCCTGCGCGACACCCAGTGCGGCCTGTTTGCGACGGGCAAGGTGCTGCGCCGGTTCGGCGTGCCCTTTACATACCTGACGAACTGCCGGCTGAGCGATCCGGTCTTTGAGCGGGGCGTGCGCGATTTTCTCGCGGTGTGCAACGTGGTCCGGACCTTCCGGCACATTCG
Organism: Oscillospiraceae bacterium; assembly: GCA_019422905.1. GTDB lineage: Bacteria > Bacillota > Clostridia > Oscillospirales > Acutalibacteraceae > Hominenteromicrobium. Next base: position 1,553 of record JAHZCM010000058.1, on the reverse strand, counting down.
GATTTTGCAGATCGGCCCCCGGCCGTTCGATTTCTGGTCCACGATGTGCAACGAGGGCGAGCTGCTCGAGAAATTCGGCGTGGAGCTCTCGCCGGTGCCGCTGCCGGAGTTGACGGCAGAGGTCAAAAGAGCCATTGACGAGGGGGACGCGGTACGGGAGACGATCGCGTATTGCCGGGAGCACATGGAGATCCGGATCACGGACGAGCAGCTACAGAATGTGGCGGGGCTCGCCGTCGCGATGGAACGGCTGATCCGGAAATATCACTGCAGCGCGGGAGCCATCCAGTGCTGGAACGCGCTGCAGGATGAGCTGGGCATCATGCCCTGCGCGGCAAACGCACTTTTGAACGAGAAGGGGATCCCGATTGTCTGCGAGACGGACATCCACGGGGCCATTACGGCGCTCATGGCGGAGGCTGCGGCGATGGGGGAGAAACGCTCCTTCTTTGCGGATTGGACGATCCGGCACCCGGACGTCGAGAACGGCGAGCTTTTGCAGCACTGCGGGCCGTGGCCGATCTCCGTCGCGTCGTGTAAGCCGTGCATCACGTACCCGCTCGCGTTTGACTACCCCGGCGCAATCACCGCCGAGGCGAAGCACGGGGACGTGACGCTTTGCCGCTTCGACGGGGACAACGGGGCATACAGCCTGCTGCTGGGGCGCGCCAAAGGAATCGACGGCCCTAAAGGCATGGGGACCTATCTCTGGGTCGAGGTCGAAAACATCAAGCGGCTCGAGGCGAAGCTCGTCGAGGGGCCGTACATCCATCACTGTGTGGGCATCCACAAGGACATTGTGCCGGTGCTGTATGAGGCCTGCAAATATATCGGCGTCACACCCGATTTGTACGACGACAACGAAGAGGAGATCAAGGCGTATCTGAGGGGGGAGTAAAATGAATCTTCAGGCGAAATCATTTGCCCTGCGCCGGGATATTCTGGACATGGTGTACCGGGCCGGGACGGGGCACATCGGCGGGGATTTCAGCGTGTGCGATATCCTGAACGTCCTTTATAATGCGGTGATGGATATTACCCCGGAGAACTTCCCGTCTCAGGACCGCGACCACTTTATCCTGAGCAAGGGACATTCGGTGGAGGCGCTGTATGCGGTCCTCTGCGACAAGGGCTTTTTCCCGAGGGAGGACCTTTTGACCGTCTCGCAGTTCCGCAGCCGGTATATCGGCCATCCGAACAACAAGGTCAGCGGCATTGAGATGAATTCCGGCTCGCTCGGGCACGGGCTGGCTGTCGGCGTGGGCATGGCGCTCGCCATGCAGCGGGACGGCAAGAAGCACCGCGTGTACGTCGTCATGGGCGACGGCGAGTTGGCGGAGGGCTCTGTCTGGGAGGGCGCGATGGCGGCGGGCCATTACGGGCTCTCGAACCTCTGCGCGGTGGTGGACCGGAACGGCCTGCAGATCTCCGGCACGACGGAGGCGGTCATGCGGCAGGAGAGCCAGAGCGACCGCTGGAAAGCGTTTGGCTGGAACGTGCTTCGCGCCGCCGGAAACGATGTGGAGGCGCTGCAAGCGGCGTTCGATGCAGCG
>JAHZCM010000057.1:3898-12353 GCA_019422905.1 Oscillospiraceae bacterium | reverse complement strand
GCCCTTCCGGGGCCTAAGCAAGCCGCCGGTCTATCAGTGGTTTCGATTTTAATCTATATACATAGAAAACCGATGGATTTACAAGAATTTACCGATTTTAATTGCTATTTTCGCTGCGCCGTGATACAATGACATAAAATCCTAAAGCGTACGGAGTGCGAGATCCAATGAGAATATCAGAAATTTTGAAAACAAAAGCGGTTACGGTTTCCTGCGAGCTGTTTCCGCCGAAGGTCGGTAGCGAGCTTGCCAATACCCGGCAGATTGTGCGCGCAATCGCGGCGTACAGGCCGTCCTTTATGAGCGTGACCTACGGCGCGGGCGGGTCGAATTCCCACAATACGCTGCATGTTGCGGAGGAGGTGCTTGCAAGCGGCGTTACGGCGCTGGCACATCTGACCTGTGTGGGACAGGATAAGGAAAAGCTGCGCGCGTCGCTGGAGGCCTTGCGCAGGAGCGGCATCGAGAATATCCTTGCCCTGCGCGGCGATATCCCGCAGGGACAGGCCGCGCCGGAGATCTTCCCCCATGCGAGCGACCTGATAGAGGAAATCCGCCGTACGGGCGATTTCTGCATCGGCGGCGCATGCTATCCGGAGGGACATCCGGAGTCCTATAACAGCGCGGCGGATATCGAGGGCGTGCGCCGCAAGGTGGAGAGCGGCTGCGAATTCCTGACGACGCAGATGTTTTTCGACAACAATGTCCTGTACAATTACATGTTCAAGCTCCTGAAAAACGGTGTGGACGTGCCGGTTATTGCGGGCATCATGCCGGTCACAAACGCGAAGCAGATCAAGCGCACGATGAGCCTGTCCAATTCCGTGATGCCGCCGCGCTTCCGCGCAATCGTGGACCGCTTTGCCGACAATCCCGAAGCGATGAAGCAGGCCGGCATTGCCTATGCTACGGAGCAGATCATCGACCTGATCGCGAATGACGTCACCCACATCCACATCTATACGATGAACCATCCGGATGTTGCGGGCAGTATCATGACGAATCTTTCCAAGATCATCGACGGCTATGCGGCTGAATGAGCGGGAGGCGCTGCGCTATCTCGGCTTTCGCGGCAGGCCCGCGGATGCGCAGACGGCGCGCGCCGTGCAGGAAATCGGAGAAAATTTTTTAAACACGCTTACGCCGAAATGCGTGTATAAGCGCTATGCGGCCTCCGTCACGGAGGATGCGGTGAAGCTGGACGGCTGGACGATTCAGAGTGTGAAGTTGGCCCGCCATCTGCGCGGCTGCACGGCGGCATATCTCTTTGCAGCGACGCTCGGCGTGCAGGCGGATATGGCCATCCGGCGGCTTTCCGCGCTGGACATGGCCCGGGGCACGGTAGCGCACGCGGTTTGCAACGCGCTGATCGAGGATTACTGCGACGAGATGCAGGCGGGAATCGCAGAGGCCGAGGCGCGGGACGGGCTGTATCTCAGGCCGCGCTTTTCGCCGGGCTACGGCGATTTCGCGCTTGAGAGCCAGCGGGAGATTTTTTCGCGGCTGGAATGCGAAAAGCGCATCGGCGTCACGCTGACGGGTACGCTTTTGATGGTGCCGTTCAAATCCGTAACGGCGGTGATCGGCGTAACCGATACGCCGGCATGCAGCTACCGCAAATGCCAGTCCTGCGAAAATACGGACTGCGCGTTTCGGTTCGGCGGTGAAACCTGAAAACAGAGGAGCGATTTGGATGCATCCTGTAATCGATAAATTCGGAAAATACACCGTGATTTTTGACGGCGGCATGGGCACGCTGCTGCAGGCCCGCGGCCTCGCGGGCGGGGAGCTGCCGGAGCTTTGGAACCTCACGCGCCCGGAGGTCATTTTGGACATCCAGACCGCCTATGCGGACGCGGGCTGTGACATCCTGAAGTCCAATACCTTCGGCGCAAACAGCTTGAAGCTCTCCAAAACGGGGCACACCGTGCGGGAGGTCATCGGCGCGGCGCTCGATATCGCGCGCAGGGCCAGCGCAGGCCGGGCGGCGGTAGCGCTCGACATCGGCCCGTCGGGCAAGCTGCTGAAGCCCTTCGGCGATCTCAGCTTTGACGACGCCTATGCGCTGTTTCAGGAGATGGTGGTCGTCGGGCGCGACAATGCGGATCTGATTCTGATCGAGACGATGAGCGATACCTACGAGGTTAAGGCCGCGCTGCTTGCGGCGCGGGAAAACTGCGACCTGCCCGTCGTCGTGACCTATACCTTTGACGCCTCCGGCAAGCTCCTGACCGGCGGCAGCATCGAAGCGGCGGTGACGCTCGCGGAAAGCCTCGGCGCGTCGGCCGTGGGCATGAACTGTAGCCTTGGCCCGGAGCAGATGGCGGATTTCGTGCCGCGCCTGCTTGAAAGCACGTCTCTGCCGATCTGCGTCAACCCGAACGCCGGCCTGCCGGTCACGGTGGACGGCAAAACGACGTATCACGTGGGGCCGGAGGAATTCTGCGGCTATGCGGTGCGGTTCGCGGAAAGCGGCGTCGGCCTGCTCGGCGGCTGCTGCGGCACCACGCCGGAACATATCCGTCTGCTCAGTGAAGCACTGCGGGGGAAGCCGGTGAAGGCCCGCACGGTTTCGGCGCGCACCGTGGTATCCTCCTATACGCACACCGTCGTTTTCGGGGAGCGCCCGGTACTGATCGGCGAGCGTATCAATCCCACCGGCAAGCCGAGGCTCAAGCAGGCGCTGCGGGAGAACGATTTTGAGTTTCTCTGCCGGGAGGGCATCGCACAGGCGGAGCGCGGCGCAGATATTCTGGACGTCAACGTGGGCCTGCCGGGTATCGACGAGCCTGCCGCGATGGAGCAGGCCATTACGATGCTGCAGGGGGTGACCGACACGCCGCTGCAAATCGATACCTCGGATATTCAGGCCATGGAGCGCGCGCTGCGGCTCTATAACGGCAAGCCGCTCGTGAATTCCGTCAACGGCAAGGCGGAGTCCCTGCACGCCGTTCTGCCGCTTGTGAAGAAGTACGGCGCCGCCGTTGTGGCGCTGACGCTCGATGAAAACGGCATCCCGGACAGCGCCGAGGCCCGCGTGCGGATTGCGGAGAGGATCATCTGCACGGCGGAGGAATACGGCATCCCTCGCCGGAATATCCTTGTGGATACGCTGGCCATGACGGTGAGCACCGGCGCGCAGAACGCGCAGATTACGCTGGACGCGCTGGATACGATCCGGCACACGCTCGGCGTGCATACGGTGCTCGGTGTCTCGAATATTTCCTTCGGCCTGCCGCGCCGGGAGATCGTGACGAGCACCTTTTTTGCGATGGCAATGCAGCGCGGCCTCAGCGCGGGCATCATCAATCCGCTGAGCGGCGAGCTGATGAAGGTCTATCGCGCGTTCTGCGCGCTGACGGGGATTGACAGCGGCTGCAAGGACTATATCGAGGCATACGCGAATACAGTTGCGTCGCCGGATCAGCAGACGTCCGGGGCGCAGATGGTCCCGCAGGGCGTGCAGGAGATGACGCTCCACCGCGCGATTGTAAAGGGACTGAAGGAGCAGGCCGGGCGTTTGACCGATGCGGCGCTTCAGGATACGCCGCCGCTTGACATCATCAACGGCGCGCTGATCCCGGCGCTCGACGAGGTGGGGCAGGGCTTTGAAAAGGGCACGCTTTTCCTGCCGCAACTCCTCATGAGTGCGGATGCCGCCAAGGAAGCCTTTGACCGCATCAAGACCGATCTGGCGAAGAAAGGTATTCAGGAGGAAAAAAAAGGCAGCATCATCCTTGCGACCGTCAAGGGCGATATCCACGATATCGGCAAAAACATTGTGAAGGTGCTGCTCGAAAATTACGGCTTCGAGGTTATCGACCTCGGCAAGGATGTGCCGCCGGAAACCATCGTGCAGACGGCGGTGGAAAAGAACATCCGGCTTGTCGGCCTTTCCGCGCTGATGACGACGACAGTCGGCAGCATGGAGGAGACGATCAAGCAGCTTCGCCGCGTGCATGACTGTAAGGTGATGGTCGGCGGCGCGGTGCTGAATCCCGAATATGCCGAGGCCATCGGCGCGGATTTCTACTCCAAGGACGCGATGGGTTCCGTCCGCTATGCGGAAAAGCTGTTTTCGGAAACGGAATAGAGCCGCAGCGATGGAATCGAGTTTATTGAACCGCGGGGATAAAATCGAGCTTTCAGAATTTAATTTTTAGCGGGAGGATGCCATGCAGATACAGTTTAAAAGGCTCACGCCGCAAATGGCCGATGAATTCTTCGGTTATTTTGAAAACGGCGCTTTTCCCGAAAACGATCCGCGGCGCGAATGCTACTGCCTCGAAAGCCATTTGAGCGATGAGAACCGCTATAAGACTCGCGCAGAGCGCCGCCAAAAGCAACGGAGCTGATTCAAAGCGGCATGATGACCGGGCATCTGGTTTATGACGGCGACCGCGCCATCGGCTGGTGCAATGCCGGCGATAAGGAGGATTATGCGCCAATCCGCGAAAACCCGGACTTCCTGACGCCGGACGGCGGAAGAGGGAGAATCAAGATCCTGTACTGCATGGACATCGCGCCGGCATATCAGGGAAAGGGGATCGCGAACCGCATGGTGGAGCGTGTCCTGTCGGACGCGGCGGAGGAAGGCTATGCCCATGTTGAAGGCTACCCGTTTTTGAACAGGGCATATATCTGGCAATACCGAGGACCTGTCCGGCTGTATGAGACGCACGGCTTCGCCCGGTATGCGGAAAAATCCTGGTTTTACATCATGAGAAAAGACATGTAATATCATAAAATGACGCCGCAGCAGGCTTTGGCGAACGGCATCCCATTTGTGAGACAAGTATGCTGTCATACTTGTACGGAGGAAAAGGGTGCGCTTCAGCTTTGGCCTGCTGCGGCGCTTTTTTACTGTCTTTTGTTCACATGCCACACGTCGATTTCACTCTGCGCCGGCGGTTCAAAACGCGATCGGAGCTTTTCGAGCAGTCTGCTGTCCACGGCGTAATCGGTCGTTTTGCCGGCGGCAACCGCTTCGTTGCGCGATTCAATGTTGCGTATCCAGTCCGCGTCCGCAATCTCCACATAATGCCATTCAAACGGAATACTTGCGTCCCGGTAAAGTGCGGAAACGGATTCGCGCTCCGCGCGGCTCCAAAAGCCCCAGTCGAGAATGACGGGACAGCCCGCCCGGGCAATTTCCGCTGCTTTTTTGTGCAGGTACCGCTTGATATCCGCCGAGATCTCGTCGTGCCGGTCTCCGAGTCTGTGGTGGAAAAGATCGTTTTCAATTTCATCACAGGAGAGCACGACGGCGTTTACACCGCGTCGAAGCTGCCGCGTATAGTAACCTTTGCCGCTGCAGATTTTGCCGCAGATCAGAAAAACGGTTCCGGCCATCCGGTCAGGCCTCCCTTGCCGGCGGCACGTGGCCGTAATCGAAGCCGCAGGCGGCGAGCCATTCCTTTGCCATCAGCGTTGCGCCGATCTGGTTCGGATGCACGCGGTCCCAGGCGATCAGAGAGGAATGCTGATAGGCAAAATAGCGGTCGTACATCGACTGGAAATCGACGAAAATGCAATCGTATTCCTTTGCAAGCCGCGCGCAAATGTCTACGTATTCCTGCATGCGGGCGCGCATGAAATCGGTGCGGTTCGGCTCCATATAATACGGCGTTGCGAGAATGACGCCCTTTGCGGCTTCCTTTGCACGCCCGATCATACTGCGCAGGTTCTGTTCGTAGGCTTCGGGTGTGACGGCCTCGTCCGGCATGGCGGGTGAATCAAACTGCCGCCACACGTCGTTGATGCCGATGCAGATCGAGACCCACTGCGGGTTCAGGTCGAGCACATCGCGCTGATAGCGCTCGAGAAGCTGTTTCGATGTATTGCCGCTGATGCCGGAATTTGTGAAACGGATATTCAGCTCCGGATATACCGCATACACGAGACTTTCGATGACGCGCGGAAAGCCGTGCCCCATGTTGTCAAAAAGCCCTTCGCCGACCGGCTGCACGCTGCCCATATCGGTAACGGAGTCCCCTGCAAAAACAACACGGTCATAATTTTCAAAAATCATTTTATACCATCCTCCCGGAAAACCGCAGCCTGCGGATATTTATTCTTTATTATAGGGGGTTCAGGCGGAAAAAACAAGAGAAAATGCAAAAAGGCGCCGGCTCTTCGTAAAGAAGGCCGGTACCTTGAGCAGACGCAGGAGCTTATTCTTTGCCGTTCCAGCAATAGGTGCAGAGCTTGCACGGCTCAATGCCGACGGACTCAATGAGGTCATCCAGACGATGATAGCGCAGGGAGGTGAAGTGCTGGTTCTCACAGATTTTATCGACCATCCTCCGGTATTTCTCGCTGTCCGGGTCGGCGTATTCGCAGAGCGTCTCGTAGTCGGGGTCGCAGCCTTCCAGCTCGCGGATCACGCGGCGGGTAATCAGCTCCATCTCCGAGGAGGAGCGGGAGAAATTCAGGTATTTGCAGCCGAAGAGCAGGGGTGGACAGGCCGGGCGGACATGCACTTCTTTCGCGCCGCTGGCGTAGAGGAATTCCGTCGTTTCCCGAAGCTGCGTGCCGCGCACGATTGAGTCGTCGATCAGGATCATGCTCTTGCCGTCGATCAGGTCGTGAACCGGAATCAGCTTCATTTTGGCGATCAGATTGCGCTTGCTCTGATGCGTCGGCATGAAGGAGCGCGGCCATGTGGGCGTATACTTGATGAACGGGCGGGAGAACGGGATGCCGGATTCATTGGCATAGCCGATCGCATGGGCGGTGCCGGAATCCGGTACGCCGGCCACGATATCCGGCTTTACATCATCGACGCGGTCGCGGCGGGCAAGCAGCTTGCCGCAGTTGTAGCGCATCTGCTCCACGCTGATGCCCTCATAGGAGGAGGAAGGATAACCGTAATATACCCACAGGAAGGTGCAGATCTTCATTTCCTTGCCGGGTGCGACGAGCGTGCGGACGTTTTCCGCGTCCACCACAACGATTTCACCGGGGCCAAGCTCCCGGTAGCTCTGATAGCCGAGATTGAGATAGGCGAAGCTCTCAAAGCTGACGCAGTAGCCGTCCTCTTTTTTGCCGAGCGTTACAGGGGTGCGGCCCAATCTGTCGCGGGCGGCGTAGATGCCCTTCGGCGTAAGGATCAGCATGGACAGCGAGCCGTCGATGATCTCCTGCGCATAGCGGATGCCTTCGATGAAATTCTCCTTCTGGTTGATGATCGCGGCAACAAGCTCCGTCGGGTTGATTTCACCGTTCTGCATCTCAAAGAAGTGCGTTTTGCCGCTGATGATCCGGTCGGCGATTTCGTCGGCATTGTTGATCTTGCCGACCGTCGTGATGGCGAAGGTGCCGTGGTGGGAGCGCACGAGAATCGGCTGCGCCTCATAATCGGAAATACAGCCGATGCCCAGCGTGCCGTGCATGGAGTGCGATTCCGAGGTAAACTTTGTCCGGAACGGCGCATTTTCAATGTTGTGAATGGCCCTGTCAAAGCCATGCTCCGCACTGTAGACCGCCATACCCGCCCGGCGCGTGCCGAGGTGGGAATGATAATCCACGCCGAAGAACAGGTCGAAAACACAGTCATCCTTGGATGCAACGCCAAAAAATCCGCCCATAGATTTAAACTTCCTTTGCTGTAAGAGTTAGATTTGAAAAAAGACGATATCATTATAACAAAAACGAAAGAAAACGAAAAGAGCAAACAAAGAGAAAAGGCTGCCGGAAAAACCGACAGCCTTTGTCTAAGGATTACAAAATTGACGATTTGGATTCGCTGCCTGGCAGGTGTTTTCTGCTCTGGGGATGAACGGAGATGATCTCGTGTTTGCGCTCCGTGCTGAAAATGTGCTGCTTGTCGTATTCCGTGCTGAAGCCGACCACGTACATGATCAGCAGACTGGTCTGCGGCCACAGCATCGTGATGTCCAGCAGGCCGTGCAGCAGTACGCAGAGGATGACGGAAACAGTCAGCGCATAGCGCTGGTGGCACTTGTTTTGTTTGTGGAGCCGGATGATCTTATTGATATTGATCGCGAAATATCCCAACAAAACCGCCGTGCCCACGATACCGAAGTCCATGAGCACTTCCAAAAGCAGGTTGTGCGAGTGCTTTGCGAGCGCATAAGAGCCGTAAAGGCTGCGGATGCGGGCGTATGTATTGTAGCCGCGCCCGAAAAGCGGCGCGTCCAGAATGCTCCCGATCGCGCCGGACCAGATGCTCAGCCGCTTGGAAAAGTCCTTTGCAATTTCGTCGATGCGCGGCAGAAAATCCACCGAGTCGCCGAAAAACAGAATCAGGAGCGCAAAGCCGAACAAAAGAGCCAGATAGACGGCGGTCCACTTTTTCTTTCCGTAAAAGTACAGCATGACCGGGCAGACGATCAAAAGCACGATGTAGGTGGTGCGGCATTCCGTCATCTCGAGCGCCAGCAGGTTAAGCGGAATCAGCGCCGCATAAGCGATCTGTATTTTCCGGCTCGAG
>JAHZCM010000057.1:284-3888 GCA_019422905.1 Oscillospiraceae bacterium | reverse complement strand
TATAAATGCAGAACAGAATGACCAGGGATATGTAAAACGCGTAGTAATTGGGATTTGTAAATACGGAGCTGTAACGCGCACCGTAGTTCCAGCGCATACCGAGTCCGCGCTGAATCAATGCGATGACGAAGCAATAGGGGCTCATAAAGCAGACGAAGGAAAGAATGAGCCGGAACGTCCGCTGTGTCATCGTATAGGTGATGAAAATCATCGCTGCAAAGGCAAAAACCATGAAAACGCCGAGAAGAACATCGACTACGGTTCCGCCGGAATACACAGTAACAACGATGGAAAGCACCCAAAAAACAGAGAGAAAAAGCATATCCTGCTTGCGCCGCAGAAAAATAAAGCCCTGTTTCGTGGCAAAAATATAGACGGGAAGCAAGATCAATGCGGCCATTTCACCGTGAGCCGTCAGAAAAATGGATGCGGTAAGGGCCAGCAATACCTTCTCATTGGAAGTCAACGCACTGAAGTGCTGCCGCAATTTCCTGAAAATCTGCAGATCCATTCACCTCCGAAAAATGAAATCAAAATATTGTATATTGAGAAAATGAACGGGATATGAAAATTTTGTAACAGCGGAATCCTGGAGGTTTTCACATTGTACCGCATAGTCGAAGCAGAATCAATGCTTTTTGCAGAAATTTTGCGGAAATTAAGAAAAATGTCAGATTGATGCTGAAAATAGCGGCTGGCGGGGGATTTGTCAGCCGTTCATTGGCCTTTGCCGGAAAGTGAAGGCCGCTTCAGGGCTTGCGCCCGAACCGCGCCATTTTCGCTGCTTTCCTGAATTGTATCCGGCTTTTCCGGCACGTTTTTTATATATGCTTTCGTTTTGGAATATGCTTTTGCGGCAGTTTTTCAAATTCACTGAACGAGCTCTTTTCAAAAAATAATTTGCTTTGTGCCCTGTTTGTGGTATATTGATTAAAACCGCGCAGGGGGCGATATTTTATGAAGGACAAGAAACGGCTTTCCATGCCGACCGGCATTACAATTGAAACAGAGGATACGCGGATGTTCCGCGCATTCCAAAATCCGACAAAATGGCGTGATATCACTGTGGAACTGAAGGAAAAGGACGGCGCGCTCGCCGTCTGGATGACGGCTGATACGGCCCGGATACGCCGTATCACCTTGCATTGGGCGGAGGCACTGCCCGAAGACGGGCAGGTGCTTGGCGGCGCATGGGAGCGCGGCTACGGAGATCTCGAATGGCGGCATTATGTGCCGGAGCGCATCCTGCCGTGGTATTTCCTCGTGCAGAGCGGCGAAGCTACGCAGGCGTTCGGCGTGCGCGTGCGCCCGGGCGCAATGTGCTTTTGGACGGCGGAATCCGCGGGCTATTCCCTGTACATGGATACGCGCTGCGGCGGTATGGGCGTTCGCCTGAACGGACGAATGCTGTGCGCGGCAGAGATCTGCACTGCGGTCTACGACGACGCGGACGGCTTTGACGCGCAGTGCGCTTTTTATGAGGCGCTCTGCAGCGACCCGATTCTGCCGCCGTCACCGGTATATGGCGAAAACAACTGGTATCATGCCTATGGCCACGCGACGCAGGAGGATGTTCTGCGCGAGGTACAGGCGCTTTCCGAATTGACTGTGGGGCTTAAAAATCGCCCGTGGTTTATCATCGACGACTGCTGGCAGATACTGCGTGCGGACGATTATAACGGCGGTCCGTGGCGCGCGGGAAACGGCGGCTTTCCGGATATGCGGGCGCTGGCGGAAAAAATCCGCGCGCTCGATGTTCGGCCGGGCATTTGGGTACGCCTGCTGCAAAACCGCGATCCGGCGATTCCGGACGCATGGCGCTCGAAGCGCGATCCGGATTTTCTCGATCCGTCCGTTCCCGCCGTGCTTGACTATATTGCAGAGGACGTCCGAACCGTTTCCGGCTGGGGCTACAAGCTCATCAAGCACGATTTCTCGACCTTCGATATTTTGGGCCGCTGGGGCTTTCAGATGAATTCGGAGCTGACGCAGCCTGGCTGGCGCTTCGCAGATGAGACGCGCACGACAGCGGAAATCATCACGGCATTGTACAGACGGATTCTGGAAGCAGCGGACGGCGCTCTGATCATGGGATGCAACTGTGTGGGGCACCTTGGCGCGGGGCTGATGCACCTGAACCGCACCGGCGACGACGTGAGCGGGCGGGCATGGCCGGTTACACGGCGTACAGGCGTCAATACGCTGGCCTTTACCATCGCCCAGCACAACCGCTTTTTTGCGATCGATGCGGACTGTGTGCCGCTGACGGCGGCGGTGGACGAGATGCTTTCCCTGCGCTGGCTGGAGTTGGTCGAAAAAAGCGGCACGCCGTTTCTCGTTTCCACACCGGCGTCACATTTGAACGATGTGCGGCGCGCGGTCCTGCATGAGGCTTTTTGCCATGCCTCCGGGGAACAGCCGGCAGCACGTCCGCTGGACTGGCGGCTGACAACCTGCCCGGCAAGGTGGCGCTTTGCCGACGGCGAACAGCGCTTTGACTGGTCGGAGCCCTGCGGCATCCGAACGGATGGCTTTTGAGTTTGCCTAAAGGCCCGCAGTGTTTTTACAGGCCGATTTTTCGGAATATTGTGATAGAAAATGCCCGCAGAACGGCTTGACCGGACTGCGGGCTTTGATTTTCATTTTTGCGGCTATTCCGCGTAATAGCCGGGCTTGCAGAGAATTTCATGCACCTTGGTGTCCAGCAGATTGGCCGTATAGGCGGGCGTAACGACGCAGACGGTGTCCGCGCCGCGCCCCGTGCCGCCAACGCATACGACAGGTCTGCCGTATGGAATCGCGCCGCAATCCAGCGCCATCATGGCGATCTCAACGCAAACCTTCACGCCCTGGCTGAGCATGCGCAGGGAGGCGGCGATTAGCTCCGCCGGGTAAACGCCGCCGAACTTGCGGCTGATGCCGCGCTCCGCACCGCTTAAAACGTGCGCCGCAGTTACAATCCGCACGCCCTGCTCCTCCAATAAAGCGCGTGTTTCGGCGGCAAGCGCATTTGTGCCCGGCGCCGAAAAACCGTCCACCTGGCCGACCATCACGATTTTTCCGGAGAACCCGTTCGTTTTTGCCAATTCCAACAACTTCACTGCGGTGCTGCCGGTATTTGAGGCGACAACGAGCGCCCATTCATTTTGGGCGGCCGCCTCCAGCGCCAAGCGAAGCGCCTGCTCCGTGTTTTCCGGTCCCGGTTTTGAAAAAGTCATTTTATCCGTCCCTCTCCTTTGATGTGTAATTTTCGCGTATCGACGCAATCCGGTGCCGCATTTACAATATTGCCTCCTGCCGCCGTTTTGACCCCAGACCGGACTCGAACGCGTATGCTCTAAGCGATCACCACGGACCGCGTGATATGGCGTCGGGAGAAATACAACCCTTGTAATCAGGCCGTATATTGTGCGGTTGCCTGTATATATTATAGGCGTGCCCGGCGCGGAAGACAAGGAAAAACTGTGTGCCGGCATTCGCTGTTTTCTGAGAAAAATTTCATTTTTCGGTTGACAGCGTAAAACTTTGTTGCTATAATAGTAAAGCTGTATGACTCATTAGCTCAGTTGGCAGAGCACTTGACTTTTAATCAAGGTGTCCGGAG
>JAHZCM010000057.1:0-125 GCA_019422905.1 Oscillospiraceae bacterium | reverse complement strand
AAAGGGGGCAGACTGTAAATCTGTTGCGTCTCGCTTCGGTGGTTCGAATCCACCCTCCTCCACCAAACCTGCGGTGAGCAATTCGCGCTCCGCAGGTTTTTCTTTTTACTAATGATGCGCCTGTG
>JAHZCM010000056.1:10215-12394 GCA_019422905.1 Oscillospiraceae bacterium | reverse complement strand
ATAACATACAGCATGCGTAAAGTATACAATAAAATGTAATCAAATGGAGGTATTATTAATGTTAGAATATTCTTCTGTGTGCTATAAGAATAGTTTCCTCACTCAAGTTATTGTCCGAGTCGATTTTGCTCAATTTATTAAGACAAATATGGTGTTTGATGAGAATATTGAAAAAGAAATACTGAAAATATTCCCTCGACGTGGGAAAGATCAAATTATTCGTTTTAATTCTATTAATGTAGTGTTTGACCAGAAAAACAATGGCCTACCAAATGCCAACGGTGAAATTATCGAAGGAATTCAGAGAGAGTATTTTACTAATGACGGTGGAAGCAAGTTGATCTTAACGAATAAGTTTATTATTTTCGAAATCAATAAGTATGTCAGCTTTGAACTGCACAAGCAATGGTTTCAGTCGATATTACTTGCACTTTTTCAAAAAAATAGAGTATCTGCGACTCGAACTGGTATTCGTTATATTAATATTTTTGACACATCCAAAATCAAACTGCAGAAAAAATATTTTGCTTCAGAAATTGCTTCTTCTTTGTATGTAAGAATTGCAGAAGAACAAACACCTCGTCTAATAAGGTCAATGCATATGGCTGAATATCGTGTTGATGAAATGACTATGAATTTTAGATATGGAATGTTTAATCCGGAATATCCCAATTTCTTGAAGAAAAATGATTTTGCATTAGATTTCGATTTCTTTTCAAACGAGATTATTGATTCATCTGATGAAATTCTTCAAGTGCTTGATAAAGGTCACAACGAGATACAATCTATGTTTGAGCAGTCTATTACGGACTCACTACGTGAGGTGATGGACATTGAATAAGTATCTTGAGAGTATTGAGTCAATGGAGCAGGTTGGTACTGCTCCTTATAAACAAAGCGCACCTGATAGTGCAGTAGTATTAGAGGTGAGTTCAGATACACCATCTATGACATATGCAGAACCTCCTGCATATGAAGAGATTATCCAAGATTCAGTTTCGTATACGGCACCACAAAAAGTAATTATAAGAAGATATAGATTAAGGAAGTAAAAGGACATGGCAACTAAATCAAAAGCGGTTCGAAGTAGGTCGACAGATCCAATTTGTCAAGGAGATATTTTTAAAAATGTAAAGTATAGTTATATCGATTCCGAAGACGGCGAAAGCGTAAATATTGTTGAGTATGAATTTCCGTTAGCACTTATAATTAGCCAAGCATGTGATGTTATTGCTATGGAAGATCTTACAGTTAAAAAGTGTGGTAAACCCGCAAAATTTATGCCTTCAATATTAATGTGCCCGATTTATGAGCAAAGTGCTGCAAAATCAGGTCAGCATATCAAAGAAGCTTTTGAACAGCTGGCATTGAATTTTGAAAGCGAGAACACTTATCAAGGAGATGATTATAAAGTCGCAAAGAGAGATTGGCATTATAGAATTCATGCATTAACGGTTAACGTTGACGAAAAAGATGTAATAGAAAATACAGTTATTGATTTTAAACATTATTTTACAGTTCCAATGACGTATCTTATTGCCCACAAAAAAGATCGAATCCTTCATTTGGATGATTTATTTGCGGAGCAAGTAACTCTTAAGTTTTCTACTTATTTAGCGAGAGTGGCAATTCCATAATAGACTGCAAGGCAAATAGTTAAGCTTAAGAGTCAGGTGCGAGTAGAAGTAATAAATCAGCCGAGCAGCATCCCACTGCCCGGCTGATTGACTTCATTTAGTTGCTGATTTATTCCTCCATGACCTCAAGCATCATTCTGGCACCCAGCTTAAAGCTATTTTGGAGCAGTAGGCACTCTGCCATGGTCTGATACTCACGAACAACGTCTGTATACCGAGAGAACAGTTCTTTCTGCTCATCCGTCATAGTAGCCAGAAGCTTTTCTTCATTTCGGGCAATCAGGTGAAGCGCTTCCCTTTATTCCTTGCAGGCGTTTGTGTCGTATTCGGTCGGTTCAATTTTGTCATACCAAAATTCTTCAAGAAGTCTCATACGGCATCCTCCCCATAGATCAGCTCTTGGAGGATGATTTCTTCCGCCCGGTTTCGGATGTTATTCATGGCTCCGACCCATGCCATCTGATCCTGCGCTTTCAGCTGCTCATTGATACCCTCTTTCTCTACCAGCTGTGTTACGAGCAGATGGAGTTTGTTTCGTGCCT
>JAHZCM010000056.1:0-10205 GCA_019422905.1 Oscillospiraceae bacterium | reverse complement strand
TGTCAATATCAGCCAGATAGCTGTACAACTTTCTGCTGAGAACAAGGTCGGAATAGAGCATAGGACGATGCTCTTTCAGGTATTGTTGGTGCTTTCTGCCCCACATACCAATAGAAGATGTCCCCGCTTCATCCAGCACTAAGCAGGGAATATAGTAGTTGCCTTGGAGTTCATACCAAAGGCCGTTGCACTGATCGAAGATGTATTTTTCCATTATGCTGTCCTCCGTGTTTGAATTTAATTTTGATGTGATGACAAGAACAGCAGCTAAGTTCCTTGCCTTACTGTTGTCCTGCGTTGCCCTGGGCAGCGATACGCAAGGCACACATAAGGAGCAAAACCTGCTTTTCGTGCGTCATGCACGAGGATAAAAATTAGAATCTGATGTGCAGAAAAACCGCAATATTAAGCCAAAAATCAGGCGGAAAGCGAAGAAATGGCCAGATATTTGGCGGGGCCAGCACCAGGCTCTTAAAGTTCAGCAAGCGCTAATCTCACTTACCCAAGAGATAATTTTCCCCGGTGGGAATTGTTTTGCGGCGAATCGCAGGATAGAGAAAAACGGAAGAGACGATCCCCGAAAGAGGACCGTCTCTTTTTGTATTGTCCGGGCGCTTTATACGCGGATGATGCGCCCCTCTTTTCTCGGCTTATCGTGCGGCTGCGGTCCCTCGCAGTAGCCGAGGAGCACATTGCAGGCGGCCTGCATGTCGTCCGGGATGCCCCATTTTCTGCGCATCTCCATACCGTATTCCGTGGCGAATACCTCGTCTGTGCGCCCCACGTAGCACGCGCCGACGCCGAGGAAATGCGCGGCAAGCCAGATGTGGCTCGCGATCATGGCGGCGTCCGCCTGCGCGTATTTGCCGCTTCTCGTGAAGATTGTCAGCACGGTCGGCGCGTTGTAGTAGCCGCTCAGAATCGTAAAGTCATCCTGAATGCTGGGCTGGTCGGCGGAAACTGCGTGCGCGACCGAAGCGGGCGCTTTGTCCTTGAACATCATGTAGCGGTTGATGCGGCCGAGCTTTTCGTTTATCTCCCTGTCCTGACAGACCACGATGCGGGAGTACTGATTGTTTCCTGCGCTGGGCGCGTAAAGCCCCGCCTGCAAAATCTGGTTGAGCGTTTCTTCGTCGAGCTGCCTGTCCTGATAGCGCCGGATCGCATGGCGCGTCAGCATCTTCTGAATCTGTTCATGCATGGGTGAATTCGTTCCTTTCCGTTTTTCTGCGGTGCAGAGGCGCATAGCTGCGTCCCCTGTACTTTTCATTATAGGCGTTTTGAAGCAGGAGGCAAGTACGCACCTTTTTGTGCGTATCCCTGTTTTGCAACCGGAATCCTTCTCCGGCGCCGTGTGCGGCCGCTTGCTTTTTTCCGCGCGGCTGCTTATAATCTGTATATAGCACTCTGCCGTGAAGTATAGGGAGGAACGGATTTTTATGCGGAAAAAGGAAGAAATGCCGGCTTGTCCGGTGGCAACGACCGTACAGCTCATCGGCAGCAAATGGAAGCTGCTGATCCTGCGGAATCTGCTCCAGCGCCCGTGGCGCTTCAACGAGCTGCAAAGAGATCTGGAGGGCGTCAGCCAGAAGGTGCTGACGGACAGTTTGCGCTCCATGGAGGCAGACGGCATTATCACCCGCACGGTTTATCCGGAGGTACCGCCACATGTGGAATACGCGCTTTCCGAGCTTGGCGAGACGATGCGCCCGATCGTTCAGGCTATGGAGCAGTGGGGATACAGCTACAGGAAAGCCATGCAGGAGACGGAATAAGCCTTGCATCCTGCGGGGAAAAGCATTATACTGAAAAAGTAAGGTCAGTTTCGCAGAAGGCGAAAAATTCTGGAGAGGAAAGGAAGTTGTATGGATGAAGGTCATTGCAATCAAGGGGAGCCCGCGCAGGACGGGAGACAGCAACGTTTTGATCGATGAGATCCTCCGCGGCGCAAAGGATGCGGGGCATACCGTTTCGGAGTATTTCCTGCAGGGGATGGAGCTCAAGGGATGTCAGGCGTGCTACGCCTGCAAGCAGCCGGGCACGCCGGGCTGTGACTGCGTGATTTCGGACGGCCTCAAGCCGTACTGGGCCGAGCTGCACGAGGCGGACGCGCTGATTCTCGGCGCGCCGATCTATGCGGGAAGCATCTGCGGTCCGATGATCAGCTATATGAACCGGCATTACTGCCTGCTCGACAAGGAGTGGACGGTGCGCATAAAGCCGGGTATCCGGGTGATCGGCGTGTTTGCGCAGGGGCAGAGCGACCCGGACGCGTATCTCGACCGGATCGACTGGTTTTTGAGCGATTTTGAGCGGCGCAATATGATTGTGCGGGATAAGATCATCAAGACCGGGCGCGAGCCGGTGAAAAACGACGCGGCGCTGATGCAGCGCGCCTATGAGGACGGCCTCCATCTCGCGGATTGAGAACGGCCGGGATTAACAAAGAGCAGTACGGCGAAAGCATAAACGCCGTGCTGCTCTTTGTTTAAGGCACAAAAATATAGACAGTTTTCTTTACAGAAAACGGCGGATATGATATGCTTTGTATAAAGCAAAAAGCCGCTTTGCGGACAAAGGATATTTCGAAGAAAGTGAGATGTTGTAAGTGAGCGCAAGCAAAACAACGCGGGACGGCATCAGCCGCCTCACGCAGGAAAACGGCGAGACCCTGGCGTGGTCGGAAAGCTCCGGAGTTGGGATCATCGAGAAGGACGGCCTGTATTTTAAGGATCTGGAGCGCAGCGGCGCGCTGCTGCCTTATGAGGACTGGCGCCTGCCGGACTGGGAGCGCGCGCAGGATCTCGCCAAGCGCCTGACGCTCGAGGAGATCGCGGGCCTGATGCTGTATTCGCCGCACCAGGCGGTGCCGCCGCTGCCGTTCGGCCCGTTTCGCGGCACCTATGACGGCAAGCCCTATGAGGAGGCCGGCAAGGCGCCGTACGCGCTTTCCGACCAGCAGAAAAAATTTATGGAGCAAGAGCACATCCGCCACATTCTGATGACTACGGTGCAGAATGCGGAGACGGCCGCAAGGTGGAGCAACGAGCTGCAAAAGCGCGCGGAATCGCTCCCGCACGGCATTCCGGTCAATATTTCCTCCGACCCGAGAAACGGCGCGCGCGGCTCCGGCGCCGAGTTCAAGACCGGCGGCAGCGATGTGAGCAAGTGGCCGGAAGGCGTCGGCTTCGCGGCCTGCTTTGACCCGGAGGTCGTCCGCCAGTTTGCGGAGGACGCTTCGCGCGAATACCGTGCGCTCGGCATCACGACGGCGCTCGGCCCGCAGATCGACCTTTGCACCGAGCCGCGCTGGATGCGCTTTGTCGATACGCTCGGCGAAAACGTGGAAATGTCGAAGAAGCTCACCAAGGCGTACTGCGACGGCATGCAGACGACGAAGGGCGCCGAAGACGGCTGGGGAAAGGACAGCGTCAACACGATGGTGAAGCACTGGCCGGGCGGCGGCACCGGAGAAGGCGGGCGCGACGCGCACTATGCGTTCGGCGAATACGCCGTGTATCCCACGGACAATTCCGAGGAGCATCGGAAACCGTTTACAGAGGCGGCGTTCAAGCTGGACGGCCCCACCGCGTGCGCTTCGGCCGTCATGCCGTACTACACGGTTTCGTGGGGGCTGGATACAAAGAACGGCAAAAACGTCGGTAATTCCTACAGCGAATACCTGATCAAGGATCTCCTGCGCGAAAAATACGCGTTTCAGGGCGTTGTCTGCACGGACTGGGGCATCACGGCCGATCCCACGCCGGTCATGGATGCCTTCGGCAGCCGCTGCTACAATATGCAGGATATGACCGAGGGCGAGCGCTGCCTCGTCGCCATCATGAACGGCGTCGACCAGTTTGGCGGCAACGCGGAAATCGCGCCGATCCTCGAGGCGTACAGGATCGGCTGCGAGCGGTTCGGCGAGGCGGCCATGCGCGAGCGGATGGAGCTTTCCGCCGCGCGCCTTTTGAAAAATATCTTCCAGTGCGGCCTGTTTGAGGACCCGTATCTCGATCCCGCAAAGTCCGCGGAGATCGTGGGCTGCAGGGAATTCTGCGATCACGGCTTTGACGCGCAGCATAAATCCGTGGTGCTTTTGAAAAACCGGAACGGCTGCCTGCCGCTTCAAAAAGGCCTGAGGATTTACATCCCGACCCGCGAGATCCGCGCGTCGAAGGGCTTTATGCGCAACGATATTCCGGCCCATACCGAGGACCCGGTTGAGGAAGAAATCATCAACCGGTACGGCGTGCGCGTGCGGACGCCGGAGGAAGCGGACGCGGCAATCGTATTTGTCGAAAGCCCGGCGTGCAACCCGTATTCCAAGGAGGACGCCGCGAACGGCGGCAACGGCTACCTGCCGATCACGCTGCAGTACCGCCCGTATACGGCGGATACCGCGCGGGCCGAGAGCATCGCGGGCGGCGATTTCCGTGAGAGCTTCACAAACCGCAGCTACCGCGGCAAGACGAACACCGCGTATAATGAAGCGGACCTCGACAACATTCTCAACTGCCGCAGGGCCATGGGCGATAAGCCCGTCATTGTCTGCGCGGCGCTGAACAACCCGATGGTCATGCACGAGTTTGAGCGCGAAACCGACGCGATCCTCGTCGAATTCGGCGTATCCCGCGCGGCGGTGCTCGATGTTGTTTTCGGCGATTACGAGCCGACGGGCCGGCTGCCGATCCAGCTTCCGAAGGATATGGAGACGGTGGAGGCGCAGAGCGAGGACCGTGCGCTCGACATGGAGCCGCATGTGGACGAGGCGGGCCATGCCTATGATTACGGCTTCGGCATGCGTTACACCGGCGTCATCGGCAAATAAGGGCGGCGGGCCAAACCGCATAGTCAAAATGAATTCAGGGGTGCGGGCTTGCCCGCGCCCCCTTTCTGCTGTATAATAGGGACATAAACAACAGCGGAGACAAAGGAGAAACGGATATGAGAAGGCTTTTTTCTGTTTTACTGGCCTGTGTACTGGTTTTGAATATGGCGTCCTGCGGCGCGGTGCAGACGGCTCTCGGACAGCTCGCGGAGGAACCGACCGCGACGCCGGAGGCGACGGCGGCACCGGAAGCGACGGCGGAAACTTCGGGCTTGGAGCCTGCGGACGAGGGCTACTATGCCTATTTAAAGGAAACGCTGCTTCCAGAGCTCGGCACGGCGACGCAGGAGAACGTCGTGCTGGACATCGGCAATGACGGTATCTGGACATTCGGCGGCGAACGCGTGCAGGGCGTTCTCAGCGCGGACGTGCGCGATTACGACGGCGACGGCGTGCGCGATATGCTCGTTGTGGTGCTGAAGCCGCGCCCGATGGGGGAAACGGAGCTTGGAAGGCTCGGCTACCACAGCGCGGAAAGCGTCTGCCTTGCGGCGGAGCTGCAACTCTATACATGCAAGGACGGCGCGGTCACGCTTTCGGATACGGTAAACGCCGTGTCCGTGATGGAAAGCATGAGCTGGGGCCCGATGCTCGTCGGCGTGCAGGAGGTGAACGGCGTGCCGTATATTTACGGCTACAGCAGCATGGAGGATCAGACGACCTACGGCTCGCGCCCGGTTGAAATTTTCCATGTTGAAAACGGCTCGTTTGTGTTCGATCTCATGGGCGGCTTCATCGGTTGGGGACAGGGCAAATACGACGGCGACCCGAACGAGGCGGCCGGCGCGGCGGGCATGGAGATCCTCGACACACCGCTGAACGCCGTGTGCAACCGCGCGTCGGAGCTGAAAAACGGCACGGTGGAGGAAAATGCGGAGACGATTCTGGCGCTTGCCGGCACGCCGCTGTGCTTTATCGCGA
Source organism: Oscillospiraceae bacterium (assembly GCA_019422905.1). Classification (GTDB taxonomy): domain Bacteria; phylum Bacillota; class Clostridia; order Oscillospirales; family Acutalibacteraceae; genus Hominenteromicrobium. Next base: position 4,393 of record JAHZCM010000056.1, on the reverse strand, counting down.
TGGAGCATAGCGGCGGGGTTTCCTATCAGGCGGTGGACTACACGCAGATGCTGGAGATCATCGAGCGCGGCGAGGAAACGGTGAAGGCGGAGCGCACGCCGATGCCGTCTCCCACGCCGGAGCCGGAATCGGGTGGCGTGGAAGCCGAAGCGGAGGCGATTGCCGCGGCGGCGGCGCAGGCTTCCGGCCTGACGCTGACGAAAACCAGTGAAAATCTCGGTGAGCTGACGTACTCCGTGAGCTATGAGGCGCCGGGCGGCAGCCGGCTGTCGATCACCTACACGGTGGAGACGCAGAAAATCAGGACGCTCGGCGTTTACGCGGACGGCGGCTCCGTGACCGAGGAGTGGCTGACGCTCAAGGACGCGGTGCTCGGTCTGGAGAGCCTGGGCTTTGACCCGGTGAAGGTCGAAAAGTATCTCGGCGACTGCGGATTCGGCTACAGCATGCCGGAGGAGGCGGGAGAAAACGGCGTGACGGTGCTGGTCGGCAATGCGGGAACCTGCACGATGCTCGCGCAGTGGTAGGAGCAGTCATACAAAAATGCGGCGTGCCGTGGCTGCGGCGCGCCTTTTTTGTAAAATTTCGCTTTTACTTGACATAATTCGATACGGGTCGTACAATGTACGCAGAACAAACAAAGGGAAGGGATTCATTTTGGCAAACCGAAACCACCGCGATGCACGCGCTGCGCAGCAGGCGCCGCGCCGTCCGTCCGCTCGTCCGCGGAAGAAAAAGAAGAAGGTCAACTGGTTCCGCGTCGTGGTCGTCACGCTGGGCCTTGTGCTTGTGGCGGTGGTTGTGTTTGGCATTGTGCGGGCGGCGAAGCCGCAGGTTTCCGGAGAGGACGGCGGGGAATCCTCCGCGGCGGAGAGCCAGCCGGAATTCTTTTCCACGATCCGCCCCGACGCCGGTGCGGCGTCGGACGGACAGCCGGAGGAGAGCGGCGCAGTACAGACCTCGGCCTTTGACGGCGCGCTCTTTGTGGGCGACAGCCTGACCACGCAGCTCAAGGACTATGTGGAGGAGGGCCCGGGCAAGAGCACGGCGCTCAGCGACGCGCAGTTCCTGACGGCGAGCAGCTATTCCTGGGAAGATGCGGCGGAGGAGCTGAACGGCGGCGACGGCTCGCTTTACATCGGCGAACAGGTGGTGATGCTCCAAAAGGCCATCGAGGAAACCGGCGCGAGAAAGCTCTACATCCAGCTTGGCAAGGAGGATTTGATCTACAACGATGTGTATACGGTGACGGAGACGGCAAAAACCGTGCTTTCCGCGCTGAAAACCGCAAATCCGTCGCTTTCCATCACGGTGCAGTCGGTTACGCCGATGCTCGAATGGATTGATTATCAGGGCCTGAGCAGCACGTCGATTGCCGAATACAACACGGTGATGAAAACCTACTGCGCGTCCGCAAACATGGAATTCGCCGATGTGGCGGCGTTTTTCACGGACGGCTATCTGCCGGCGGAATACTGCGCGGATCCGGGCCAGCTCTGTATTCACTTGAACGATATGGGCTGTGCGCTCTGGACCTCGTATCTGCTTGGCGAAATCAGCCCGCAGCCGACGGCCGCGCCGACCGCAGAGCCGGATTCCGGTGATACGGACGGAGAAGGCGACGGAGAAGACGGCGGGGAAAGCGATGATTCGGGAGAATAACTATATATAGGGGAAAATTGAAAAGTCCAACAATATATTTGAATTTTGAAAAAACTTCAAAAAATTTGAAAAAAATGCTTGCAAATTCCGGATGGGTATGGTATTATAACTAGGCCGTCAGATGAGACGGAAACCGAATAGTTGGTGTTGATTACAACGAGGGTCCACCTGTTCCCATTCCGAACACAGAAGTTAAGCTCGTTTGTGCCGACGATACTTGGCTGGCGACGGCCCGGGACAATAGGTTGATGCCAACACAAAAAGAACCGCATTTTTTGCGGTTCTTTTTTTATACGCAAAGCCTTGCCTCGGCCTTTTCCGCGTGCTATAATCGGAGAAATATCTTTCGGAGGCGAATGTGCGGATGAAAATCAGGATGGTTGTAACCGATTTGGACAGCACGCTTCTGCGGAGCGATAAGTCGGTTTCCACGTATACGGAACAGGTTGTGGAAAAGCTCCGGGCGCGCGGCATTCTCTTTGTTTTGGCGACGGCGCGGCCGGTCCGTGCGGTCCGGGCGGTGCTGCCCGCGCTGCCGTACGACGCCGCACTTTTCCATAACGGCGCGGTGATTTACGACGGTGCGGCGTGTGTCGGCAAAATCGGCATTGAGAACCCGCGGGCGCTTGCGGCGCGCATCCTGCGGGACAGGCCGGGCTGCTGCATCGGGATTGAAGCGGAGGATGCGCTGTACGAGAATTTTGATGCGAGTATCATATGGCCCGGCATCCAGTACACCTATACGGAGGACTTCGCGGAGCTTGCGGGCAAGACGGCGGATAAGCTCCTGATTAAAGCCGGTTCGCTTGAGGAGGCAGAGGCCTACCGCGCCTATCTGCCGGAAAATCTCTATATCCAGCTTTCGGAGAACACCGTTGCCATGGTGATGAACAAGGATGCGACAAAGCTGAATGGCATCCGGCGGCTGGCGGCGCGGTATGGAATCGGCATGGAGGAAATCGCCGCTTTCGGAGACGATTACAACGATATGGAGATGCTCAGGGCCTGCGGCTGCGGCGTCGCGGTGGGAAACGCGCTGCCGCAGGTCAAGGCGGAGGCCGACGAAATCTGCGCGGATAACGATGCGGACGGCGTGGCGAGATGGCTGGAGGAAAGGCTGTTGTAGCGCTGCGGCGGGAAACGGCTCTGCGCGTCTCTGTGAAGCCGTACAAATCCGGGGGGGAATTGTCAAAAATCAGGTGGATATCGAATCTTGACATCTATTGAAATATGATGTAAAATGCAGAACGGCGGACAGGGCGAAATTTCCTGTGCGCCGTGGGGAATGCAGTTTGCGGTTCAGCGGACGGTGCGCCTCCGGAAAAAAGAAAGAGGTGCTGAAATGCAAGAAACATTGATTTGTCTGGCAATTGCGCTGGTTGTCGGATTGCTGATGTCCCGGCTGGCGAAGCTGGTGAATCTGCCGGCTGTTACGGCGTATCTGGTGGGCGGGCTTCTGCTCGGCCCGTTTTGTATCGGCGCGTTGCAGATCAGCGGCATAGGCTTCAATTCGCTCGAACAGGTGGAGGGCCTGAGCATCATCACGCAGACGGCGCTCGGCTTCATCGCCTTTGCGATCGGCAACGAGTTCCGCGTGAGCCAACTGAAAACGATGGGCAAGCAGGCGATAACCGTCGGCATTCTGCAGGCGGTCGTCACGACGGTACTGGTCGACATTGCGCTGATCGCGGTCTACTTTATTAACCCTTCTCTGATTTCCCTGCCTGCGGCGATTCCACTCGGCGCAATCGCGGCGGCCACCGCGCCGGCGGCGCCCCTGATGGGCGTGCGCCAGTATAAGGCAAAGGGTCCGCTGACGAAGCTACTGCTGATGGTGGTTGCGATCGACGACGCGGTGGGCCTTATCCTGTTTTCCGTGTCCTTCGGCATTGCGACGGCGCTCGAAAAGGGCAGCGTCAGCATCATCAGCGTGGCGCTGGAGCCGATCATCGAGATTGTGCTTTCTCTTGCGCTCGGCGCTCTGGCGGGCGTCATGCTGAATTGGCTCGAAACTTACTTCCATTCCCGCAGCAAGCGCCTTTCCCTTTCCGTGGCGTTTGTGCTGCTGACGGTCGGCCTTTCTCAGATTCATTTTGAAATCGGCGGCGTCGGCTTTGGCTTTTCCCTGCTGCTCGTGTGCATGATGACCGGCACGGTTTTCTGCAATATCTGCACGGCTTCGGAGGAGCTGATGGACCGCATCGAACGCTGGACAGGCCCGGTCAACATCTTGTTCTTCGTGCTTTCCGGCGCGGAGCTGGATCTGAATATCCTGAGCAATCCGCTGGTGCTTCTGATCGGCGTGATCTATATCATTTTCCGCTCGCTGGGCAAAATTGCCGGCGCGTACGGAAGCTGTGCGCTGACGCATTGCGGCGAACAGATTAAAAAGCATCTGGGCATTACGCTGCTGCCGCAGGCGGGCGTGGCGCTCGGCATGGCGCTGACGGCGACCTCCCTTGCGGATGGCGGTATTGTGCGCAACGTGGTGCTTTTCTCCGTTTTGGTCTACGAGCTGATTGGCCCGACGCTCACGAAGCGTTCGCTGCTCAAGGCCGGAGAGATCAAGCCGGAGGGCAGGGCGAGCGCAAGAACCGAGAACAAGCCGCAGCCTCCGGTCAGCCTGCACGGCTAAACAGAGAATTTTACACGGGATCGAGAGATCCCGTGTATTTTTTTGGTGCCTTTAGGCTAAACCAAACCCCTGGTACAGCCAGGGGTGAATAAAAAA
>JAHZCM010000055.1 GCA_019422905.1 Oscillospiraceae bacterium | reverse complement strand
ACGAGTATATTGCACACGTTACCGAGCATCGCTGCCCGGCGGGCGCATGTAAAGCGCTCACAAATTATGTGATCGACGCCGATAAGTGCAAGGGCTGCACGCTCTGCGCGCGCAACTGCCCGGTCGGCGCGATTTCCGGCACGGTCCGCCAGCCGCATGTCATCGACACGCAGAAGTGCATCAAGTGCGGTGTCTGCCGTGAGAAGTGCAAGTTCAATGCGATCGAGAAGAAATAAGGAAGGAGTGTGTATACAATGGATATGGTAAATATTAAGATCAACGGCATGTCCTATGAGGTCGCTGCCGGCAGCACGATCCTCGAAGCCGCAAGAGAAGCCGGAATCGACATTCCTACCCTTTGCTTCTTGAAGGATATCAACCAGATCGGCGCATGCCGTATGTGCATGGTCGAGGTCAAGGGCGCGCGTTCGCTTGTTGCTGCGTGCGTATACCCGGTCAACGAGGGCATGGAGGTTTTCACCAATACGCCGAAGGTTCAGAAATCCAGAAGAATGACGCTCGAAATGCTGCTTTCCGTCCATGACCGGAAGTGCCTTTCCTGCAAGAGAAGCGGCACCTGCGAGCTGCAGAAGCTCTGCAACGACATGGGTATCGATTCCGAAAACCGCTTTGAGGGCGCTGTCCCCGCGGGCAAGAAGGATTATTCCACGCTGCATCTGGAGCGCGACAATGCGAAGTGCATCCTCTGCCGCCGCTGCGTTGCGGCCTGCCAGCAGCAGCACGTCGCCGTGATCGGCACAAACAACCGCGGCTTTGATACCGAGATCGGCTGTGCGTTTGAACAGCCCCTCAGCCATGTGGCCTGTGTTTCCTGCGGCCAGTGCATCAATGCCTGCCCGACCGGCGCGCTCACCGAGAAGGACAACACGCAGGATGTCATCAACGCGATCAACGATCCGGATAAGATCGTCATTGTGCAGACGGCTCCGGCTGTCCGTGCGGCGCTGGGCGAAGAGTTCGGCATGCCGATCGGCACGAATGTTGAGGGCAAGATGGTTGCCGCGCTGCGCCGCCTTGGCTTCGACAAGGTATTCGACACCGATTTTGGCGCCGACATGACGATTATGGAGGAAGCTACCGAGTTTATCGACCGCGTGAAGAATGGCGGCAAGCTGCCGATCATCACCTCCTGCTCGCCCGGATGGGTCAAGTTCTGCGAGCATTACTATCCGAATCTCACCGAGAACCTCTCCTCCTGCAAGTCTCCCCAGCAGATGACCGGCGCGCTCATCAAGACCTGGTACGCAGAGAAGGAGGGCATCGATCCCGAGAAGATCGTCTCCGTCTCCGTTATGCCCTGCGTTGCGAAGAAGTTCGAGATCATGCGAAACGACGAGAACGCGGCCGGCCTGCCGGACGTCGATATTTCGATCTCCACCCGTGAGCTTGCCCGTATGATTAAGATGGCGCAGCTCAACTTCCAGAGACTGCCTGACGAGGACTTTGATCCGGCGATGGGCGTTTCCACCGGCGCTGCGACGATTTTCGGCGCGACCGGCGGCGTGCTGGAGGCGGCGCTGCGTACAGCGGCGGACGTGCTCGAGGGTACCGATCACGCAAACGTCGAGTATAAGGAAATCCGCGGCACGCAGGGCTTCAAGGAAGCCGTGTACAAGGTTGCCGGCATGGATGTCAAGGTTGCGGTTGTCAGCGGCCTGAACAACGCGAACGAGCTGCTTTCGAAGATCGAGAAGGGCGAGGCGGACTATCATATCGTCGAAGTCATGTGCTGCCCCGGCGGCTGCGTCAACGGCGGCGGCCAGCCGATCCAGCCTGCGTCCGTCCGCAGCTTCACCGATATCAAGGCCCTGCGTGCAAAGGCGCTCTATGATGAGGACGAGGCAAAGACGCTCCGCAAGAGCCATCTGAATCCGGTTGTTCACGAGTGCTATGAGTGGATGGGCGGCCCGGCGGGCTGCCATAAGGCGCATGAGCTCCTCCATACCTCCTACGTAAAGCGCGACAGATTCTAAAATCCGAATCCATAAAATGAGGCCTCCGCGGGTATTTCCCACGGAGGCATTTTTATCCGCAAAACCGTTTATCCGGCGCTGAACATGAAAAAACCGCCGGTTTTGCTTCAGATCGAAACCGGCGGTTTGGATAGTTTTCGTAGATGTGAATGATCGATCGGCTCGTTGCGGGAAAGACAGGCGCTTTTTCAGACCGCATCCGGCTGAGCAAGATGCTCGAGAAGCGCGCAAATATCGTCGGCTGCATTGCGGTTGATAACTTCCGCCTGCTTTTGCCGCATGGCCGCAGCGACCGTTTCATCCTGCAATTGAAGGACAGCGGGCAGCAGCTCGTCTTCTATGCGGCGGACAGGAATTGAAATTCCATTGGAAGCGAAGAACTCCGTATTGCGGGATTCGCAGCCCGGAATCGGTGAAATGTGAATCAGCGGGATGCCGGCAACGGCGCTTTCCGTGGAAGAAAGCCCGCCGGGCTTGGAGATGAAAATATCGCAGGCTTTTAAATACATTCCCATCTCTTCGGTACTCCGCAGAATCTCAATCTGAGGGTGTGCGGCAAACTGCTCGCTGAGCCGTGAGAACAGAGGCTCGTTATTTCCGCAGAGTACGATCAGCCCGGTCTTTTCGTTCTGAGACAAATAGGGCAGGAGCGCTTCGATCGCCGTATGCAGGCCGCCGACGCCGATGCTGCCGCCGGAAAGCAGGACATACCGCTTATCCGGAGAAAGGCGGAGCCGCAGACGCGCCTCTTCCTTCGTAATGCCGCTGCGAAAAGCCCTGCGGACGGGGATGCCGATGGGACGAATTTTTTCTTCTGGGATACCACGCGCACAAAACTCTGCGGTCAGCTTCGGGGATGGCGTGATGTAAAAATCGCACTCGGATTCTTCGGTAAACGGAATGCAGGTGTAATCCGTTGCGATGAAGATGTTCTTTGGCACATCCAAGCCGTTGTGCCGCATGTGGGTCAGAATCTCCGCAGGAAAAACGTGTGTGGAAATGATGGCGTCAAAATGGTTTTCCTGTAAATAGCGCTGCATATGCGGTGCCATTTTGCCGTTAATATGGTACACCGGGGAACGTACCGGTAAACGGCGATAGGCGTTCCCAAGTCCATAAACAGCGCCGAACAGGCGGGGGCTCTTTTGCACGAGCTTGATATAAGCGTTGCCCACAGTTTCGGCAAGGGAATCGCTGACGAGCTGATAGGGGTCAAGCCGTATGGCGGTATGACCGCGGTCGGAAAGCGCTTCGGCGACGGCCTCGGCCGCCATATTGTGCCCGCCGCCCGTGCCGCAGGACAGAATCAGTGCTTCCATGCAATTTTCACCTCAAAGCGTTCTTTTCTTTCGGGGCTGAGGAGCAGTTTGATCGTAACCGGCACGGCAACCAGGAGAAAGCCGAAAACGACATAACGGTTTGGCTCAAAACAGGTAACCAGCACGGCAGTGACGGAGTAGGTTGCCAGCGTCCGGTAGTAATTGGGGTCGATGCGGACGACGAGAGAGAAAAACAGAAAGGTGGCGGCGAGTATGGCGAGCGGGAGCGCATCCGGCAGCAGACCCAACAGGCAGCCAAAAGTGGCGGCGATACCCTTGCCGCCGCGCGACGGCGCGTAGAAGGGGAAAATGTGCCCCAAAACCGGCGCTGCCAGTACGAATGGAAGCGCCAGAGTATGCGTTGCTTCCGGCCTTCCGCTTATGTACAGAAAGACCGGGAGAAAGCCCTTGAGCAGGTCGCCGCACAGCGCAAAAACGCCGCACCGGAAACCGCCGTAAAGAAAAGCATTGGCGGTGCCGGGGTTCCGGTCGTGTCCCTCTTGTGTGATGTCGCGTCGCTTGAACAGCAGGCCGCCCAGCCGTGCAAACAGTATGCTGCCGGAAAGATAGCCCAGTACAATATAAAAAATATCCCTTTGATGCATTTTACTCCCTCTTCGCACACACAACCCACAGGCGTATTTCTCGAATTTGCCCGTGTTGACAAATATCCCTGTATCCATTATAATTTTTGCATTGACACTTGTCAAGATTATGAATGTGATTTGGATAAAAGGAGGGGAAACGTCCATGTATCAGGGCAAAAATCCAAAGGCCTTGCAATCCCAGCGCATGATCATACAGGCATTGCTGTCGCTGATGGAGGAGGAGCCGTTTGTCACAATCACGATCAAATCCATTTGCATGCGGGCGATGGTTTCCCGCCAGACCTTTTACGCGCTTTTCGACAGCAAGGAAGAGGTGATCGGTCTGCATCTGGACAAGCTCTTTGAGGCGTATAAGGCGCGTTTTCTGCGGGAAAAGCAGGCTTATACCGTCCGTTCGCTCTGCAACTGCGTTGCTTCCTGTCTTGTAGAGCAAAAGGCGCTTGCCAGGCAGATCGTCGATAACCGGCTCGATACGATTGCAAAGGAAAGGATAGAGAGCTATCTTTCTCAGCTTTCCGAACTGTTACGGTTCCCGGAGCGAGAGGATAAGGATTACGCGATCGCGTTTCTTTCAGGCGCGCTGATGAATGTGACTGTACTCGCAGTCCGCCGCAATGATTTCGGCGATGGGACAAAGATTTCCAATCTGTTTGAGCGCATCATGACCGGCAATTATTTTGCCCAATAGATACAAAAAGAACCGTGTGGGCTTCCGCACGGTTCTTCCGGATTTTGCGCAGTTCTTTAAACTTGCCGGCGGGAACGGTCTTTCAGCAATTCGGCAAACCGGAGTCAGGTGCTGAATGCCCGCTCCCGCGACAACACGCATTCCAGCTTAACCCTTGTCATATCCGTATTCCTGAAATTCTTGATATCCCGGTCGATCATCTTCATGCCGTTTCGAACGGCAACATTTTGAGAGGCTATATTTGTGTCCCGGATCGTGGAATAAACACTGTTTGCATGCAGAACGGAGAACGCGTATTCCTTACAGGCAATGGCTGCTTCGGTTGCGTACCCTTTGTGCCAGTGTGCTTTTTGAAACAAGTAGCCGATTTCCAAAATTTCCTTGTTTTTCCAGCTCTGAATTGTCAAGCCGCACTGACCGATCATTTCGTTTGTTTCTTTTAACACGACAGCCCAAATCCCAAAACCATACTTTTCATATCTTTTAAGATGTCTGTCCAACCAGCCCTGCGCTTCTTCCGGGCTGAACGCACACTCATAGGCCATGCGCATGACTTCCTCATCGCACAGTATTTTACACAGCGCACCGTAATCTGCCTGCGTCATTTCCCGAAGAATAAGGCGTTCGGTTTCTATCCAAGGTTTTCCGCCTTTTAAACTATGGATCGGCATTTGTACTACTTCCACAAATAGAAATTTATCTTTCAAATTTTTTAACAGCTTGACAGTTTCAGAGCCTCCCGCTGTATAAAGGCTCCGGTTCGATGCATTTTCCCTTGCGCTTGTCCTTACAAGCTGGAATAAGGGGTTTTATAATCCAAATGCTGAATGAAATACTTTTTGGCAGGCGATACGCATTCAATGCTTGAGCGCGCGAAAAATACATCCCTCGCACAAGCCATAGGTTTGTGTGAGGGATGCTGCGATTTTACAGAAAACCAATGAGCTGCCGGTTGCAGGAATACCCAGCCGACTCAGCGCGGCGTTGCTGCGGCCGAGCAGCCGCCTTCATCCCGCTTGTTCAATTCCTTGTAAATCGGCTTTTTTAAGCGGGAAAGACTTATGAAAAATCCAAGGATTCCCACGAAAAAGAACAGGAGGGCGATTCCCGATCCGCTTCCCGAACCAGAGAGATGGGAAAGTACCTCTTGCACAGGCGAATCCGCCGCCATAAACGGCTCTACGACATCGTCCGCCAATGCGCCGCCTAAAAACAAAGCGAATGGAATTGTGCAGTTTTGCAAAGTATCCTTCGCGGAAAGGACACGCCCCTGCATTTCAGGCGGGATATGCTCACGCATGATTGCAGTCAGATTGGCGTTCATCACCGCCGCCATCATATAGGAAGCAAAAGCGGCAAGACACCAGACCCAAGGCAACAAGGTCAGGCTGTGCACGACATTACCCGCAAATATGAAAGCAGTCGTTATAAAAACGACCTTTGCCTTGTTCTTCACCGGTTTCAGCAGGACAACGATCAGGTTTCCTGCGAGCAGGCCTGAGGCCACAGCGCTTTGAACCATGCCCAACACCTGCTGATTGTTGCCGGTCCTGCCCAGAACAAAGGGAGAGATCATACCGTCATTGCCCAGCTTGGCGAGAAAGTTGACGATAGCCAGAAACAGGGTGATGTGCAAAAGAGCCGGGCAATCCCGCAGATAATGGATTCCGTCCAGACAGCTCTTTAAGAACGGCTCTGTGTTTTTCTTTTGTGTGTGTTCTATCTTTGGGATTTTGATGAAAAACAGGAGAACAGAAAATGCGACGGAAAAACTTGCCAGATCACAAATCAGGACTATTTTCATTCCGCCAAAAGCCAGCAGGAGGCTGCCCAGTGCCGGGGCCAGAATGGAGACGGCAGATCCGGAAAAGCCCTGCAGCCCGCTGACCCTGCTGTAATGCCTTTCCGGCACCAGCAAGCTGGTCGCCACAAAGGAGGCTGGAGATTGAAAGGCATTCATGAAACTGAGCAGAACATTGATGAGATATAAATGCCATGCTCTAAGCGCAGAGAAGGAATATAAAACAAGGACGGTCGCCGTTCCACAGGCGGCGATTAAATCGGCAAACAGCATGATGCGCTTTTTATCCCGGCGGTCCGCCAGGGCTCCGGCTATGAAGCGGAAAAGAATCGTTGGCAAAAAAGAGCAGATGGTCAGCAGCGTGAGGCTGGAAGCAGTTCCCTTTTGTCCATAGACCCAGATGGTCAACGCATAGTTCGTCATGGCTGTACCCAGCTCAGATACAGTCTGTGAACTCCATAAGAGCAGAAAACTCCGCAGTTCTTTAACAAAAGATAATTTTTTCATGGCTTTGCTCCTTACAAAAAACAATACTTGAAATTGCAGGTGGCGCAAAGCCTGATTCGGACGATAAAGCTCCCTGAAAGGGGAGAGAGATCGCTCCGTGCAAGTATCGTCCTATCTTAGACCTTGCGCGGAGCAAAAGCATCTGCGGAAAAAGGCAGATTAAAACAGGATCGTGTCATTTAGCAATAGCCTCCATATAAAATCGGTTTTTTACTTCAAAAAAGTTTTTATATAATAATTAGTTATGCGCAATAATTCGCTGCGGAAATTCGCTTTCAGCGCCGCTTAGCACGTTTATATTTATCTGGTGTACGGCGGGAAAAGCACGCACGAAATCGTATAAAGGGGCAGGATGGGAAAATTGCAGGAGCCGCTCTGCTTTCAAGGCTCTTCGGCGTGCATGTCATCCCTATTATTTTGCGGCCAAGCGGTATTCCGGACGGTTCTTCCCCGTTCCGGGGTTACTTGTGGTAGAGGTTGTTGTTCTCGTAGGTCGCTTCGCAGGTGATATTCATGCCGAGCCGCTTGAACACACTGTCGTCCACATTGGAAAGGATAACCGTAGAATGAACATCACAGCCGCTCAGTGCATCGAGCTGCTGCATGGCTTTCATAGCGCTTTCGTCCGTGGCGGCGCTGATGGCGAGCGCAACGAGCATCTCGTCCGTGTGCAAGCGCGGATTGCGGCTCTGCATATAATCGGTTTTCAGTGTCTGGATCGGCCCGATGACCGTCGGAGAAATCAGCTTGATCTCGTCCGGAATACCGGCCAGCACCTTGAGCGCGTTGAGCATGGCGGCGGAGGAAGCGCCGAACAGATCGGAGGTGCGGCCCGTAACGACAGTGCCGTCCGGCAGCTCGATCGCCGCCGCGGGGCTGCCGGTACGTTCCGCAACCTCAAGCGCGGCCGGAACCACGCTGCGGTTTTCCGGTTCGATGCCGAGCGTGCGCATGAGCAGCTCGATCTTTTGCAGCTCACTTTCGGAGGAAAGGCCCTGCCGAACGAGGCAGGCCGATTTAAAATAGCGGCGGATAATTTCCTGCTTGGAAGCCTCGCAGCAGGCGTCGTCGTCAACAATGGAAAGGCCCGCCATGTTGACGCCCATATCCGTCGGGCTTTTATACGGACACTCGCCGTAGATGCGCTCAAAAATCGCGCGCAGCACGGGGAAAATTTCGATGTCGCGGTTATAGTTGACCGTGGTTTTGCCGTAAGCGTCGAGATGGAACGGGTCGATCATGTTCACGTCGTTCAGGTCGGCGGTGGCGGCCTCGTAGGCCAGATTGACCGGGTGCTTGAGCGGGAGATTCCAAATCGGGAACGTTTCAAATTTTGCGTAGCCGGCCTTGATGCCGCGCTTGTGCTCGTGGTACAGCTGGGAAAGGCAGGTCGCCATTTTTCCGCTGCCGGGACCGGGCGCGGTAACGATGACGAGCGAGCGCGTCGTCTCGATGTAGTCGTTGCGGCCGTAACCCTCGTCGCTGACGATCAGCTTCAAATCGGACGGATAATTCGGGATGCGGTAATGGCGGTAGACCTTGAGCCCGAGCGTTTTCATGCGCTGCTCAAAAATCACCGCAGAGGGCTGGTCTGCGTACTGCGTCAGCGCAATGCTGCCGACATACAAACCGAAATCACGGAAAACATCGATCAGCCGGATGACGTCGGCGTCATAGGTGATGCCGAGGTCGCCGCGGCGCTTGTTCTTTTCGATGTCGTTTGCATTGATGGCGATGACGATTTCCGCCTGATCCTTGAGCTCGAGCAGCATTTTGATCTTATTGTCCGGCGCAAAACCCGGCAGTACCCGGGACGCGTGGTAATCGTCGAATAACTTACCGCCGAATTCCAGATACAGCTTGCCGCCAAACTGCTCGATGCGCTCGCGGATATGCGCAGACTGGAGCTGGATGTACTTTTGACTGTCGAACCCAATTTTACCCATAATCGTTCCTTTCCCCTTCTGATATCCCTGTTTTCTCAAGCATACAATAAAAAACGGGCGTTGCGCAGCCCGATGACAAAAACTGAACTGATTATAGCAAAATACGGCGTAACTTTCAAGAGCTTTGCCCATGGAAATCCGCCGATTTTCGCGATATTGTCATGGGACGGGAAAGGTGGTATAATATCCTTAGAGCGCTGGGGGAAGGGCTTGCAGGGCGAGTTTTCGGGTACCTGTGAGACCATTGACCCCAAAACGGCGTTTGTGTTTTTGATAACCTTTACGTGGATGGAATGAGAAAACGGATGAAAAAACGGACTTATAATACAGCAGATACGTATGCCGAAGGAGGCGTACTGCGATGAAAAAGCATATCTGCGTCGGCCTGCTGGCCCATGTCGATGCGGGAAAAACCACGCTTTCCGAGGCTATGCTTTATGTGAGCGGGCAGCTTCGGAAGCTCGGCCGCGTGGATCATCAGGATGTGTTTCTCGATACGGACACGCAGGAGCGCGAGCGCGGCATCACAATCTTTTCAAAGCAGGCGGTTTTGCCGCTGGAAACGGCGGAGCTCACGCTTTTGGATACGCCGGGCCATGTGGATTTTTCGAGCGAGATGGAGCGCACGCTGCAGGTGCTCGATTACGCGGTGCTTGTCATCAGCGGCACAGACGGTGTGCAGAGTCACACGCGCACGCTCTGGCGGCTTTTGGAGCGCTACCATGTGCCGACCTTTCTCTTCATCAACAAGATGGACCTGAACGGCACGGAGCGCGGCGCACTGATGCGTGCGCTGAAAAGCGGATTGAACGGCGCGTGCGTGGACTTTTCCACAGAGAACGAGGATTTTCTGGAAAATGTTGCGGTGTGCAGCGAGACCCTCCTGACGTCGTACCTCGAAACCGGGGCGGTGGAGACGGAGGAGGTGCAAAAGCTGATCGCGGCCCGCAAGCTGTTTCCCTGCTGGTTCGGCTCGGCTTTAAAGCTCGAGGGCGTGTGGGAATTTCTCTGCGGCCTTGAAAAATATATCCGCGCGCCGCGGTATCCGGAAGCGTTTGGCGCGAAGGTCTATAAGATTGCGCACGATACGCAGGGCGCGCGCCTGACTTATATGAAGGTGACCGGCGGCACGCTGCCGGTAAAAAGCATGCTGCGGGGCGGTACGGGAGAGAAAGCATGGACGGAAAAGGCGGACCAGCTCCGCGTTTACTCGGGCAGCAAATTCCAGCTTGCGGAGGAAATTCCCGCCGGCGGGGTCTGTGCCGTAACGGGGCTCACGCACACGTATCCCGGCGAGGGGCTGGGTGCGGAACCCGATACCCCCGCACCGGTTCTCGATAGCTTCCTGACCTATCAGGTGATTTTGCCCGAGGGCTGCGAGCCGCACACGGCGGTGCAGAAGCTGCGCCTTTTGGAGGAGGAGGACCCCCAGCTCCACGTGGTCTGGAATGAGTTTTTGCGGGAAATCCATGTCCAGCTAATGGGCGAGGTACAGTTGGAGGTTTTGCAGCGGCTTCTGCAGGACCGTTTTTCGCTTGCGGTTACGTTTGGCCCGGGCAACATTGTCTACCGCGAGACGATTGAAGCGCCCGTGGAGGGGATGGGACATTTTGAGCCGCTGCGCCACTATGCGGAGGTGCATCTGCTTTTGGAGCCGGGCGAGCGCGGCAGCGGGCTGCTGTTTGCGTCGCAGCTCAGCGAGGATGCGCTCGACCGCAGCTGGCAGCGGCTGATCCTGACGCATCTGGAGGAGCGCGTGTTCCCCGGTGTGCTGACCGGCTCGCCGATTACGGATATGAAGATCTCCCTTGTTGCCGGGCGGGCGCATTTGAAGCACACCGAGGGCGGAGATTTCCGGCAGGCGACGTACCGCGCGGTGCGCCACGGCTTGCTGCATGCGAAAAGCGTTTTGCTTGAGCCGTGGTATGAATTCCGTCTGGAAATTCCGCAGCCGTATGTGGGGCGCGCGATTTCCGATTTGCAGCGCCTTTTCGCCGAATGCACGCCGCCGGAAACGAATGGAGAAAACGCCGTGATTACCGGCAGTGCACCGGTTTCCGAGATGCGCGGCTATGCGCTGGAGGTGGCGGCCTATACGCGCGGCCTCGGCAGCCTGCTGTGCATGCCGAAGGGCTATCTGCCCTGCCACAACGCGGCGGCTGTGATTGCGGCTTTGGGGTATGATCCGGAGCGGGACGTGGAGAATACGGGGGACTCCGTATTCTGCTCGCATGGCGCGGGCGTGGTTATCAAGTGGCGGGACGCCGCGGCGCACATGCATGTGGAAAGCGGCCTGCGCCTTGAGGCGAAAAAGGCTGAGTCGGAGCCGGCCGCGCCTGTACGCCGGGCGGCGGTACGGTCTATGCCGTCCTTCGAATCGGACAGTGAGCTGCGCGCGATCTATGAGCGCACCTATGGCCCGATCAAGCGCAGGGATCTGCGCCCGCAGAACGCCGTGCGCGCGGATGATTTAAGCCGCAGGGAATTCCGTTCCGTGCCCGACCGGAATTCCGACCCGGAATATCTCCTGATCGACGGCTATAACGTGCTCTATGCGTGGGACAATCTTAAAAAGGTGGCGGAAAAGGACATCGACACCGCCAGGCAGATTCTGATGGATCAGCTCTGCAATTACCAGAGCGTCAGCCGCTGCATCTGCATCCTTGTTTTCGACGCGTACCGTGTCCCGCGCGATACGGCGGATGTATTCCGCTACCACAACATCTCCGTCGTCTTTACGAAGCAGGCGGAAACGGCGGATACCTATATTGAGCGGGCAACGTATGAAATCGGAAAAAAGCACCGTGTCCGTGTGGCAACCTCCGATCAGGCGGAGCAGATGATTGTGCTCGGACACGGCGCGCGGCGCATATCTGCAAACGAGCTGAAGATCGAGGTGGACGAAGCGAATGCGCGCCTGCGGGAGACGATGGAGGACTGGAATGAGCGCGAAAGTATGCGCCACGTGAACAAGCCGCTTCGGGCGATCGGACGGGAGGCGGGCAGCCGCCGGAGCTGAGCCTGTATGCCCGTATGCGGCGCGTGCACAGGTATGAAGGGTACGGCTATGCGTGTCAGGTACCCAAAAGGGAAAAGGGGATATATTGTGAAACTGTTGTTTAAGCAAAGACTTTTTTCGTGGTTTGACAGCTATGATATTTACAATGAGGCCGGCGAGACGGTATATACCGTCAAGGGGCAGCTCGCGTGGGGACACTGCCTGAAGATCTTTGACGCCTATGGCCGGGAGATCGGAACCGTCAAAGAGCGTGTTCTCACATGGCTTCCCAAGTTTGAGCTGTATCTCGGCGAGCGGTATATCGGCTGCATCAGCAAGGAATTCACCTTCTTTAAGCCGAAGTTCAACATCGACTGCAACGGCTGGCACGTGGAGGGCAGTTTCTTCGAATGGGACTACACCATCCTGAATACGTTCGGTCGGTGCATCGCTTCGATATCGAAGGAGCTGTTCAACTGGACGGATACCTATATGATCGATGTGTACGATCCGCAGGATGCGCTGTGCGCCCTGATGCTGGTGCTTGCCATCGACGCGGAGAAGTGTTCGAGAGGAAATTGATTCCAAAAGCATATAAACAGAAAAGGCTTCCGAAAACGGAAGCCTTTTCTGTTTATGCCGATTCGTTGTCCACGTCGATCAAATTGCTCGTATAGGGGATGCTGCCGTCCAGCACGCCGTCGAAAAAGGCCTGCTTGTTGTCGATGAAATCGATACA
>JAHZCM010000054.1:8920-13186 GCA_019422905.1 Oscillospiraceae bacterium | reverse complement strand
CGGAAGCGCAGCCGGCAAGCAAACAGGCGAAAAACAGGACAAAAACGAAGTGTAGCTTTTTCATAGTAAACTCCTCTTTATCAAATTATGCGATCAGATAAAGAATAAATTTTTTACCAATCGCCACCGACAGTTATGTCCATAGGACAAGTCCAAACCTTTCCTCACCCACAGGAGGAATGAACTTGATAACAGTTATGTTTTCCGTAAGACTCAAGATTCCGCATACAAGTTCGGCACCATTTAAATCCGGTAGCTTGATAAAAACTCACACGGCAACTGCTGCTGGGAAGATGTGTACCGGAACCGGTCGTATAGTAGGTGTAGTCAGTCATACATATGTCTTCGACGGAGTTCTGACAATACGGACATAATTCTCTGGTTTCTATGTGCGGCTCTACTGCTGCGCTGACAGAAACAGACGCACAAATCATAGCCACAACAGATACCAAAGCGACAATTCTTTTAATATTTCGTTTCATTTTCGTAACCTCCTTTAGGTCATGCCCGGGCCTGTGACTTCATCGAATGGGGGTTGCGGAATAAAAATGGTAATTTCACCTCATAACAAATATTTGCTAAATAAAAATATATCTTGTTGATAATATTTTATCAGATTGCAAATAAAAAGTCAATATAAATTCCAAAAATGTTTTAATTTTCTGAATTAAAATTCTGTTGCTATTTTTCAAAATACCATTAAAATAACTCCGGTACAAACGGCGAAACTGCTGCTTGTACCGGAGCTGATTTAAGTCTTATGGGATTGATTTACAGAATGATGCTTGTGCCGGTCATTTCCTCGGGCTGCGGGAGCTCCATGATCTTCAGCATGGTCGGCGCGATGTCCGCCAGCACGCCGCCCTCGCGGAGCGTGCAGGGATAGCCGACGACACAGAACGGGACCGGGTTCGTGGTGTGCGCGGTGAACGGCTCGCCGTCCGCATCCACCATCTTATCCGCGTTGCCGTGGTCCGCCGTGATGAGCAGCACGCCGCCCATCTCCTCAACCGCCGCCGCGACTCTGCCGACGCAGGTATCCACGGCCTCCACAGCCGCCTTTGCCGCGTCGAACACGCCGGTATGGCCGACCATGTCGCAGTTCGCAAAGTTCAGGATGATCATGTCGTATTTGCCGGACTTGACGGCGTCCACCATCTTGTCCGTGACCTCGTAGGCGCTCATCTCCGGCTGCAGGTCGTATGTCGCGACCTTCGGGGAATTGACAAGGACGCGGTCCTCGCCCGGGTACTGCTTCTCAACGCCGCCGTTGAAGAAGAAGGTGACGTGGGCATATTTTTCGGTTTCGGCGATGCGCAGCTGCTGCAGACCCTTATCGGAAACGTATTCGCCGAGCGTATTCTTGAGGCTCTGCGGCTTGAAGGCAATCTCGACGTTCGGCATCGTTGCGTCATACTGCGTCATGCAGACGTAATTAACCGGGAAGAAACCGTTTTTGCGCTCAAAACCGGTGAAATCCGGATCCACAAATGTGCGGGTGATTTCACGCGCACGGTCGGGGCGGAAGTTGAAGAACACAATGGAGTCGTTCTTCGCAATCGGCTCTGCGCCCTTGATGGTACAAGGCACGACGAACTCGTCGGTCACATTGTTCTCATAGGATTTGGAAACCGCGCAAACCGGGCACTCAAATTCCTCGCCCTCGCGCAGAACCATTGCGTCATAGGCCTTCGAAACGCGCTCCCAGCGGTTGTCGCGGTCCATCGCGTAGTAGCGGCCCATCACGGTCGCGACCTTGCCCACGCCGATTTCCTTCATCTTTTCCATGAGCTGGGCGACATAGTCCTTGCCGGAGGAGGGCGGAACGTCGCGGCCGTCGAGCAGAGCGTGAACATAAACCCTCGTGAGGCCCATCTTCTTGGCCATTTCCAGCAGGCCGTAGAGGTGGGTGTTGTGGCTGTGCACGCCGCCGTCGGAAAGCAGGCCGATCAGGTGTAGTGCAGTGCCGTTTTCCTTTGCAGCGGTCATCGCATGAACGAGCGCTTCGTTTTGGAAGAAGGTGCCGTCCTGCACGGCCTTTGTGATGCGGGTCAGCTCCTGATACACGATGCGGCCGGCGCCGATGTTGGTGTGGCCGACCTCGCTGTTGCCCATCTGGCCGTCCGGCAGGCCCACGTCCATGCCGGAAGCGCCGATCTGTGTCAGCGGGTTCTCGGAAAAGAGCTTATCGAGGTTCGGCTTCTTGGCCGCGGCAATCGCGTTGCCCTCCGGCGTGGAGAAGCCGAAGCCGTCCATAATCATGAGTACAACAGGTTTTTTCATAATGGGGTGCGTATCCTTTCTATACAAAAGCAATCAGCCCTTGGTTGCGGCGTCTACGATAGCAGCAAAATCAGCCGGCTTCAGGGAAGCGCCGCCGATGAGGCCGCCGTCTACGTCCGGCTGTGCGAGAAGCTCAGCCGCGTTCGCCGCATTCATGGAACCGCCGTACTGGATCGTGATACCCTCAGCGGCCGCTTCGCCGTAAAGAGACTTGATCACGTCGCGGATCACGGCGCAGACCTCGTTTGCCTGCTCGGCCGTGGCGGTTTTGCCGGTGCCGATTGCCCAGACCGGCTCGTAAGCGATGATGATTCTCTTCAGCTCTTCCTCGGTCACGCCGCCGAGCGCGATCTTCGTCTGCATGGCGACAAGCTCCGCCGTGATGCCCTGCTCGCGCTGCTCGAGGTATTCGCCGACGCAGACAATGACGGTGAGGCCGGCGTCGAGCGCCGCTCTCGTTCTCTGCTGCACGGTGACGTCGGTATCGCCGAAGTAGGTTCTTCTCTCGCTGTGGCCGGTGATGACGTACTCGACGCCGCAGGACTTCAGCATTTCAGCGGAGATTTCGCCGGTGAAGGCACCGCTCTTGGCCCAGTGGCAGTTCTCCGCGCCAATCTTTACGTTTGTGCCCTTTGTGGCTTCAATCGCCGCGGCGATGTCCACATACGGAACGCACGCGATCACGTCGCAGTCCGCGTCCTTGACAAGGGGAGCAATCGCGGTGAGAAGCTCGGTGGCCTCCGCGGGGGTCTTGTTCATTTTCCAGTTGCCGGCGATAACGGCCTTTCTGACAGCCTTGTTCATGATAATTCGTCCTTTCCTTTATCTGTACGTTATTTTCAAAGAATACGGGAGCAGAGGAAACCCCCAGCTCCCGCGCAAAACTACTTATTTCTCGTTGAGGCAAGCGATGCCGGGGAGCACAAGGCCCTCGAGGAACTCCAGGGAAGCGCCGCCGCCCGTGGAGATATGCGTCATCTTGTCCGCGAAACCGAGCTTCTCAACGGCCGCAGCAGAATCGCCGCCGCCGATGATGGAGATCGCGTCGCTGTCCGCGACTGCCTTCGCCACGGCAATGGTGCCGTTTGCGAAGTTCTCCCACTCGGAAACGCCCATCGGGCCGTTCCAGACAACCGTGCCTGCGTTCGCGACGGCCTCTGCAAACAGCTCGCGGGTCTTCGGGCCGATGTCCAGACCCATCCAGCCGTCCGGAATGTTGTCGGAATCGACGATCTTCCACTCGGCATCCGCGCTGTATTCGGTTGCAACGACGTTGTCGATCGGGATCAGGAACTTGATGCCCTTTGCCTCTGCCTTCGCCATCATTTCCTTTGCGAGATCGATCTTGTCGTCCTCACAGAGGGAGGTGCCGATTTCATGGCCGAGCGCCTTGAAGAAGGTGTAAGCCATGCCGCCGCCAATGATGAGCGTGTCGACCTTTTCGATCAGGTTGTTGATAACGCCGATCTTGTCGGAAACCTTTGCGCCGCCGAGGATCGCGACGAACGGACGCTTCGGGTTTTCCAGCGCGCCGCCCATAACGGAGATTTCCTTCTGAATCAGGTAACCGCAGACCGCCGGGAGGTAATCCGCAACGCCGGCTGTGGAAGCATGCGCTCTGTGCGCCGTGCCGAACGCGTCGTTGACATAGATCTCGGCCATGGAAGCGAGCTCCTTCGCGAAAGCCGGGTCGTTCTTCGTCTCTTCCGCATGGAAACGGATATTCTCAATAATCATGACGTCGCCGTCGTTGAGCGCAGCGGCCTTTGCCTTTGCGTCGGGGCCGATGACGTCCTTTGCCATGATGACTTCCTTGCCGAGGAGCTTCGAAAGCTCAGCCGCGACCGGAGCCAGAGAGAACTTCTTTACGTCGCCCTTTGCGGCTTCCAGCGCCTTTGCGGTTGCAGCCTCCTGCTCTTCCGCGGGCATGGCGTCGATCTTCTTCTTTTCCTTCTTGTCCAGCTTCACAACGTCGTTGAAGAT
>JAHZCM010000054.1:298-8910 GCA_019422905.1 Oscillospiraceae bacterium | reverse complement strand
TCCGAAAGGTACTTGATGGTCGGCAGAGCACCGACGATACGCTTCGTATCGGTGATCGCACCGTCCTTCATCGGGACGTTAAAATCGCAGCGGACAAGAACGCGCTTGCCGGCGACGTCAATGTCTTCCACGGTTTTCTTGTTGAGGTAGTTCATTTGTATGCACTCCTTTTAGAAAATATATTGAGAAACTGTTTTGCTGTTCCGCCCCCAAAAGGGCCATCTCCGGGAAAACCCGGCTCCATTGCTTATTTTATACCAAAACGCACGATATTTCAAGGTGTTACACATAAATTGACATTTTTTTGCCATACTTTTTTGGAAACCGGACTGGCTATTCGCCCGCCTCGTCCCAATTGTAATTCCGCAGGCGGCCGGCGCCGGAAAGCGCGGGGTAATCCCATTGCCGCAAAACCTCGTAAACGCCGATCGCCACGCTGTTCGAAAGGTTCAGGCTGCGGGCCTCCGAAAGCATCGGAATGCGCACGCAGCGCTCCTTGTTCCGAAAGAGCAGCGCTTCGGGCAGGCCGGCGGTCTCCTTGCCGAAGAAGAGGTAGCAATTGTCCGGGTAGCGCACGTCCGTATGCTTGTGAACCGATTTCGTCGAAAAAAAGAAAAATTCACCCTGATTTTTCGCAAAAAAATCATCGAGGGAATCATAATAGCTAATATCGAGCAGATGCCAGTAATCCAATCCGGCGCGTTTCAGCTTGCGGTCGTCGAGCTTAAAGCCCATCGGGCCGACAAGGTGCAGCCGCGCGCCGGTCGCCGCGCATGTGCGCGCCACATTGCCGGTATTCTGCGGGATTTCCGGTTCAACCATAACAATATTTAAAACCATAGAGAGCGAGTCCTTTCCGGATGTATGATTTCGAAAAAAGGGGGAAACTAAATGATGACGGCTCTTTTATTCCTGATGAAAGCCGCAATATGGATCTGGAGGTTCAACACCGTGTATAAGCAGAGCATGAATATCGCAAAGGGAATCGGGCTGGGCATTGCAGCGGGCGCAGCCGTAGCCGCCGTATCGTCCAAAATGATGAACGGCAAAAAATCCGCGAAAGCGCGTACCAAAGAGATGCGCCGCAGCACTGCGAAGGCCGTGCATACGGTCGGCCAGCTGATCGACGGCGTGGAGAGTATGCTGAAGTAATCCCGGATTTCACCGGTCACAATGGCAGCCTGCAGCGCCGTTGTGGCCGAATACATAAATGCCGCACGGCGTGCGGCGGCCCCCGGCTGCGGCTGTGCACTTGAGCGTCAGCGAACCGCCCGCAGTCTGCTCCCAACAGCGCAGCAGCCGGTTACAGCAGCTTCCGGTGGTTTGAAACCATCGGCAGGCGCCGTAGTTCGTGCAGTGCTTGATGCATTCCATATCGACATAGCGCTGGGAGATCTCTCCGCCCGCGTGGTAATCGCCGTTGGAAATCAGCAGATGGGCGATCGCAAGATCGCCGAGCACGGCGGAATAGTGGCTTTCGGTGCCGTGATGCGGCGCTTTCACCGCATAGTAGCCGTCATAGAGCTTCGGCGCAAGGCGGGCGAGCACCGTGTCCGATACGTCGCCGGTCATCAGGATATCCGCATTGGAGGCGCCGGTGCGCAGGTTATGAAAGACAAGGGAAAGGTCGTTCTGGGTTTCGGTATACAGGTTCCGCAGAACGGGGCGATCCAGGATCTCCCGGATATCCGGCGCTGCGGGAGAAGCCGAGATCTCGCCGCGCATGGCTTCCAAGCGCGCCCAGAGGTCGTCGAGCGCATCGAGCAAAATGCGCCGGCGGCCGGGCGTCTCCCGGTTGGAGGGCGCGAAAGCCCGCTGGCATTTTTCGAAAATGCGGAGAAATTCATCCTTCACGCGCAGGAACTCCGCCTCGCAGCCGGTGTGAAAGGGCGAGGAGAGGCAGACGTTCAGCGCTTCCGCGGCTTCCGACAGCAGCGGGTCGCAGGGAAAATCCGCAGGCTCGGGAGAGAGCACTGCGTAAAAGGTGTTATCAAAGGAAAACACGTCGCCCGCGCGAAGCGTGAAGATGCGTTCGGAACCGACGGTCTTGTCCAGCAGGTGAAAAAGTGCGAGACAGGTGGTGTTGACCTGCGCGAAGTCGCTCTGCGGTGCGGCGAAGAAATGGGAGAATACGGCGAATTCCAGCATCGGGTGCGCACCGCGCTTTGCCGTGGGCAGCGCCGGAATGTAGACGCGGTCGAAATAACCCGGATCCTGCCGCAGCTTTTTCAGAAAGCCGTTCATATGATCGCGGTGGTGATGCGTCAGGAGAAACTGCCGCTGCCGCGCGCCGGCATAGCGGCTGAAAATCGCCTGAAAGCGGCTGTCAATTTCCGTGCGGCTCTGCCGGGTGTATTGGCTGACGGAGCCGCAGTCCACCATCAGAATCGACTGATTGCGTCCGACCAGCACGGTGCAGTCGCCGTATTCCACGTCGTGCAGCTCAATTCTGTCCATGCCGGGAATCTTCCTGTACTTTTTTATAGAGAATGCCGTTCGAGTAGCCGTCGTCCTTCCAGCCGCCGGCGTAAACCACGTCGCCGCGGCTGTCAAACTCCACGCCATGCCCGTTCCGCTTGCCGTCCTTCCAACCGCCGACGTAGAGCAGCGTGCCGCTGCCGTCAAACAGCGCGCCCTCGCCGATCGGCTCATTGTCGCGGTATTTGGCGACGAACACCGTATCGGCTTTGGGGTCGATCGTCACGCCCGCACCCTGCTTCTGCCCGGCGATGATCTTGCCGGCAAAACGCATCGCGCCGTTCGGGTCAAAGAGCGCGGCATACCCCTCGGGCTTGCCGTCTGCCCAGCGGGAAACATGCAGCGCGTGATCCGCTTCGCGGAACGAAACGCCAAAGCCTTCCCGTTTGTCGTCCTTAAAATCGCCGATATAGGAGACGGCGCCGGACTTGTAATGATGCGCGCCGAAGCCCTCCCGCCGGTCGTTTTTATACTCGCCCTCGTAAAGCGTGATGCCCTCTGGCGTTTCGGTGCGTCCAAAGCCGCTGCGCATGCCGCCCTCCAGTTGGCCGGTATAGCGCACGGGCGTCCCGTTGCGGATCAGCGTGAGTCCGTCCGCTCCGGCTGCGGGAATCTGCGGAGAATCCTCGTCCAGGATGCGGTCGAGAACCTGCCGCACGCGCGCAGCGTCCGAAGCGGTGATGCCGAGCGCCGTAAGCGCTTCGTCCGTATCGGTGTTCGGCTCGGTGTGTTCAAAAGGTGCGCCGGCCGCCGCTTCTGCGGCTTCCGGTTCCCCGGCAGTTGCCGGAGCTTTTGCGGATGTATGATCCGGTGTGTCCGCGGCGGGGGATTCCTCCTCCGCTCCGGCTGCCGGCTCCGTTTCCAAAGCGGGGGACAAATCGGCTGCGCTTTCCGGCGACGCACTCTCGTTTTCATCGGAGTCCGCCAAAGGCTGCGACGATGTGCCGCCCGGCAATTCGGCTGCATCCGGGACTTCGCCCGGTTGGGCTTCGCCTGCCTCGGCGTCCTCAAAAAGCTCTGCGAGCAGCTCTTCGGCTGCGGGATGCTCCGTGCGCACGATTTCCTCGATGCTGGAAAATATGTAGTCGGCGTCCCGGGAAGGCGCTTCCGGCGCGGCGATGTCGCCGTCCTTGATTTCCCACCCCATCGAAAGCATAACGGAAGCGTTGCGGCTGTCTTTCATAAAGCGAATGCGCCTCTGCTGCTCCTCGCGCGGGCAGTAGGCGAATTCGCCGGTATCCGTAGCGATCAGCAGCAGCGCGTCGTTGCCGCAGTGCGCGTTTTGCAGGCTCTGCTCGGCGCTCTGGAAGGCGTAGGGGACGGGGAAGAGCGCCGTCTCCTTTGTTTTGCCTGTGGAGCGGCTGTAATCGAAGCGCAAAACAGCATCCCGCGTATCGTCCGGCTTAAAGCTGACCTTCGCCCGCTGGCTGTCGTCGGGCGCGAAATACTCGGTGCGCAGCCAGTGCTGCTCGCGGTCGAAATAGATGCGGGTCCGCAGCGCGCCGTTGGGGTCGTAAAACGCGATGCCGCGCTGGCTGCCGTGCGCGAAGGAGGCTTCCACAACGCGGTTTTCCGTCCTTTTTTCCCACTTGAAGCCGCGGCGGCTGATTTTGCCGCGCACTTCTCCGGAAAGGCCGCTGTAGATGCCGGTTTCCCGCACGCGGGCGGTTTTTCCGCTTTCAAAAAAACGTCGACGGGCACCGTAAAGCGTGTCGTGAAACGCTGCGATCGTGTCAAGCTCCGTAAAACAGACGGCGTATATTTTTCGGTTCAGTAAGCTGACGCTGATGGCGTTGGCCTTGTTCTCTGTCATAGCAGTCTCCCAAAAGTAAAAAAGGTTTTCGGTGCGGCAGGTCCAGCGGACGCACGCGGCGCCCGCCGCCGGATGCGCGATACACGCGGATCCGATTGAATTCTGCATAACGGTGTATTTACAAGGTATTGTACCACAATACAGCCTGTTTTTCAACGATTCTCCGCGGATTTTGCGCGAACCCTTGCACAAAGCCTAGGAATCTGCTATTATTTTAATAAGAAAACAAACGCGTGTGTCGGGGAGGGCGGCGGATGGCAAAAAAGGAGATTTCATTTCGGCGGAAGCTGATGGCGTCTGCGCTCTGCGTGACGATTCCGCTGATCGGTCTGCTGTTTGTCAGCAATTTCTATTCGATTTATGTTTTTAACGGCAAAATTGCCGATTCCAATATGCGCGCCATGAATTACCGGGCGGAGCGTATTGAAGACGGTCTGGAATCCGTGGACGATTTCCTCACGGGCGTGATGGCGGCCAGCGCGGAATTCCGCACGCTTTCCGGCAGTACGTCCGCGCTCAACGCATATCTCGCGTCCTATAACCTTTTTAATCAGTTGAAGACTGCGATGCCCGCTTATGAGGATATCGGCGCGTTGTTTATCTACAGCGAACCGAATCACACGGCGCGCGATATGTTTACCAGCGACTTTACTTATGCGGAAAAAACGGAGATTCGGAGCGTTATTCAGGAAGCGGTAGAGAAAGACGCTTATTCGCACAGCATGGGGTGGCGCCACATTGAAATCGGAAGCGCTTCCTATTTGTTTCGGTTTTACGGAGGACGCGGTACATATCTGATTGCGATGGCGCCGCTGGAGCGGCTGAGCGACACGAGCAAGCTGCGCATCGAAAGCGAGGCTATAGCGCTTTTTGCCGACCTGGAGAATGATCCCCTGACGGCAAAGGACTTTGTGGAGCAAAGCGGTATTGATCTGGACGGCGATTACAGCCGGTATTTTCTTTCCGGCCACGGTCAGCGGTATATGCTTGTCGGGCGGAGAATTGCCGGTACGGACTGCCGCATGGTGCTGGCGATCAGCGAATCCGGATATCTGGACTCTCTAAACACGCTGCAGGTGCTGTTTTTCCTGATTTCCATTTTCGCGATCGTGCTGATTCCTATTTTGCAGATGCAGTTGACGCGGTCCATCCAGCGGCCAATGGATGAAATACGCGGCACGATGGAGCAGATACGTGCCGGCGAGCTAGATGCCAAGGCCAAGATAGAGACCAATATCCGCGAATTCAACCAGATGAGCGAGACGTTCGACACGATGATGGCGCAGATCAAGGATTTGAAAATCGAATCCTATGAGAAGGAGCTCGAAAAGCAAAAAGCGGAGCTGCGGTATTTGCAGCTCCAGATCCGCCCGCATTTCTTCCTCAATTGCCTGAAAAGCCTGTATGCGCTGGCCGAGGCCGGAAAATACGACCGGATCCAGAAAATGATCCTCGCGTTTTCCAAGCATATCCGCTATATTTTTACGGACAGCATGGAGTTTGTGCCGCTATCCCGTGAGCTGGACCATATCCGCAATTACATTGAAATGCAGGGGGATTCCTCTCAACATGCACCGGTCTGCCGGATTGAAGCGGATCCGCGCCTGCTGGATTTGCCGATACCGCCGCTTTCCCTGCAAACCTTTGTGGAGAATTCCGTCAAGCATGATTATTCGCCGGATCATCCGCTGGAGATCGACGTTCGCGCGTCGCTCCTGCGCAGCGGCAGCGATACCTTTGCGGATCTGACTGTGGCGGACAACGGCAGCGGCTTTCCGGAAAATGTCATTCAGGAAATCAATGACCCGGACAGCCCGCTTTACGCACAGCACCATGTGGGCATCAACAACATCAAAAAGCGCATGGAGCTGATTTACGGCGACGGCGTGCTCTATGCGTTTTTCAACCGCGATGTCGGCAGCGTTTCGGAAATCTTCATTCCCATTGATCCGGAGACGCTGCAAAAAAAGGAGGAGGAAATTTGAAAAAGCGGCTTTTTCAAATTGCGGCATTTGATCTGCCGGCCGCAGGTGCGAACCGGCGTTCTGCGGGGACGCAGAAAAACAAAATATGCGCTGCGCAGAAAGGTGGGCGGACAAATACATGAACGTTTTGATCGTGGACGACCAGCCGGAGGTCGTGGAGAGCATGGTGACCGGCGTGCGTTGGGAGCAGGTGGGCGTTAAAAATGTTTATACGGCGTACAGCGTCAAGGAGGCGCAGGGGGTTTTTGAGCGGGAGCGCATCGATGTGCTGCTGTGCGACATCGAGATGCCGCCGACAAACGGCTTCGTGCTGCTGCGCTGGGTGCAGGAGCGCTTTTCCGGCGTGGTCTGCATTTTCCTGAGTGCCCACGCGGAATTTGAATATGCGCAGGAGGCCGTAAAGCTGGGCAGCTTCGACTATATTCTGCAGCCCGCGCCGTATACGGAAATCGAGGCTGCGGTGGAGCGCGCCGCCGGCAAGGTGCGCGAGGTCGAGAACGAGCGGCGCTATAACGCATACCTTCAGTATCGCGGGGAGCAGGACGACCATATGCCGAGCGATGTGGAACAGACGCCGGTGCACCGGGCGATGGATTATATCCGGCGCAACATCGATAAGGACCTCAGCCGCACGGATATTGCCGAGGCGATTTACCTGAACCCGGAATACCTTTCGCGCTTATTTAAGCGGGAGACCGGCTCTTCGCTGAATGACTATATCCTTGCGGAAAAGATGCGTGTTGCGCAGTCTCTTTTGGGCGATACGAACATTCCGGTGAGCATCATTGCCACAAAGGTCGGCTATTCCAATTTTTCCTATTTCTCGCAGGTTTTCAAAAAGTATTCCGGGCTTTCGCCGGTGGAGTACCGCGCGGCAAAGCGGCGGCGCAAACTGTGAAGTATCTGTGAATGCTCTGAAGGAAGAGCTGTATATCCTGCATAGACTGGGAAGAGGTGCTGAAAGCAGCCCCTCTTCCTTTTGCTTTTTTGCCAATTTTGCAGGATTTTACAAATACACTTGCAAATCCGACACAAATAAGTCATTTTTTTAATTACTAAAGTCACAATTTTTACAGAAATGTGCCGAAAATTCTGCTATTCTATATAATGTCATATTAGAAAGCCTGCGGCATGCGCCGCAGGAGATAATGAAAAGTACGAAAGGAAGTAAGACACATGGCAAAGAGAATTTTGGCAGTGCTCCTCGCGGCAGCGCTGACCCTCTCCCTCGCTGCGTGCTCCGGCGGTACGGGGAACAGCAGCACCGGTTCTACGTCTTCCGCATCCGAGTCTTCTGAGAGCAGCGAAAGCAGCGCAGACGAATCCAGCGAAGAAGTGGATCTCAGAGAGCCTGAGCTTGTTACCCTCGACATCGTAACGATGGCTTCCGGTAAGGAAGAGAGCGGTATCGCGCAGGTTGAAGAGGCAATGAACGCGATTCTCGAAGAGCAGTTCAATGTCAACGTCAACCTCACATTCCTCCCGTTCGGCAGCTATGCCGACCAGACCACGCTGATGCTTTCCTCCGGCGAAGGCATTGACCTGATCGCGGTTTACATGGTTCCGTTCGCATCCTGTGCGACGACCGGCCAGATTATGCCGATCGACGACCTGCTCGAGAAATACGGCCAGGGCATTATTGAAGAGCTCGGCTGGGATATGATCAACTGCGGCCGTGTTGACGGCGAGCTTTACGGCCTCACGCAGGGCCGTGACCTTGCGGCGTCCGAGGGCTTTGCATACCGCCTCGATCTTGCCGAAAAGTATGACCTCGACATGAATTCCGTCAAGACCCTTGAGGATCTCGAAGAGGTGCTGAAGGTAATCAAGGAAAACGAAGAGAGCGTTTGGCCGGTTGCAGTTTCCGCGGGCGAAAATATCCGTAACTGGGGATGGGATTCCCTGGGCGATGAGATGGTCAACCTCGGCGTTCTCTCCGATATGGCGCAGGACACCACGGTTGTCAACCTCTATGAGACGGAGCAGTATGAGAACCTCGTAACCACCATGTACAACTGGATGCAGGAAGGCCTCATTCAGGCTGACGCTGTCAACACGACCGAGACGGCTTCCACGCTGCTCGAGGCCGGCACGGCGTTTGGTTACTTCACGAACCTCAAGCCGTACTATGCAGAAGAGAACAACGCGAACCTTCAGAACAGAATTGGCGTTGTGGACAACATGGTTTCCGCTCTGGCAACGACAGACCGCGTTACGATGGCTCTGTGGTCCATCGCTGGTTCCTGCGAGCATCCGGAAGCTGCGATGAAGGTTCTGAATTCGCTCTATTCTGATCCGGAAGTTGCCAACCTCTATATGTACGGCGTTGAGGGCGT
>JAHZCM010000054.1:0-264 GCA_019422905.1 Oscillospiraceae bacterium | reverse complement strand
GACAGGATCGCATCTCTTTTGCCGATGGCCTTGACGCAACCACCACGACCTACAGAAAGTCCGGCACATGGCTCTGCCCGAACCAGTTTGTCGGCGATATCTGGGGCGAGGATCTCCCGGCGGATTACTGGGATGCTACCCGTAACTTCAACAACAACTCCGAGAAGTCCGCAGCGTTCGGCTTCTCCTTCGACGCGACCAAGACTCCGAACGAGACCGCTGCCTGCACAAACGTTGTCAACAAGTACCATAAGGCGCTTGTCT
>JAHZCM010000053.1:8718-13221 GCA_019422905.1 Oscillospiraceae bacterium | reverse complement strand
GCTCAACTGTCGGCGTGCAATGCGCTGCTGAAAATCTCTGCCCGCCACAAAATATTCAAGGGCCGCTCCATCCGGGAGCGGCCCTTTTGCTCATGCATCTTCTGCGAATGCAGTAGATTACTCCGCCTTCGGCGTATCCGTCGTGAAAAGCTCTTTCATGCTCGTGGCAAGCCCGGCAACGCCCTGAATATTCGAAGGGATAATGATCTTCGTCGCCTTGCCGTCGGCGGCCTTTTGGAAGGCCTCCAGGCTTTTGAGCGTGAGCACGCCCTCGTTCGGCTGCGCTTCGTTCAACAGCTTGATGGAATCCGCCAGCGCGCGCTGCACCGAGAGGATCGCCTCCGCTTCGCCCTGCGCCTCGCGGATCTTTGTCTCGCGGATTGCCTCCGCCCGCAGAACCGCAGATTCCTTCTGGCCCTCTGCAATGAGGATCGCGCTGCGCTTCTCGCCTTCGGCGTCGAGGATTTTCGCACGGCGCTCGCGCTCCGCCTTCATCTGCTTTTCCATCGAATCCTGAATTTCCTTCGGCGGGATGATGTTTTTCAGTTCCACCCGGTTGACCTTAATGCCCCACGCATCGGTCGCCTCGTCGAGAATCACGCGGATTTTCGAGTTGATGATGTCGCGGGAGGTCAGCGTGTGGTCAAGCTCCATCTCACCGATGATATTTCGAAGCGTCGTCGCGGAAAGATTCTCGATTGCAGAAATCGGGCGCTCCACACCGTAAGCATACAGCTTCGAGTCCGTAATCTGGAAATAGACGACCGTATCAATCTGCATCGTGACGTTATCTTTCGTGATCACCGGCTGAGGCGGAAAATCGATGACCTGCTCCTTGAGTGAGACCTTTTTCGCCACACGGTCGATAAAGGGGATCTTAAAGTGCAGGCCTGTTGCCCATGTCGCATGGTACGTGCCGAGGCGCTCCACGACATAGGCGTGCGCCTGCGGGACGATCTTGATGCAGGAAATCAGAATAGCCGCGATCAGAACGACCAGCACAACAACGGCAAAAACAGCAAAAGCAAAACCAAAGCTCGGATCCATAAGATTCTTCCTTTCTCTTTTTACAGAATTACATTTCGGTCGGCGAAACGATGAGCTTGACGCCCTCGATGCGCTCAACCTTTACCCTTGTACCGGCGGGAATTACCGCACCGTCCATACTGCGCGCCGTCCAGTCGCCGCCGAGCACACTGACGCGCCCCTTTGCCAGCACATTGTCGATCGGTTCCGTAACGACCGCCACACGTCCCACGACGCGGTCCGCATTCGTGTGCGTTTCCTTTCCTGTAAGGAAACGCTCCACAAAGGGCCGTGTCGCAAGCAGAAGCGCCAGCGTGACCACCGCCGCAATGATCACCTGCAGCCACAGCGGCGCGTGCAGGAGATGTGCGATCAGTCCGGCAATACCGCCGCCCACAAACCAGATCGAAACAAGCTGCGGGCTTGCGGCCTCCACGATCACCGCAAGAATAATCACAGCGACCCAAATGGCGATTTCCATATTCTCCCTCTCCTTTCCCGGGCAAATTTACCACAAGCCGTTTTTTTACCGCCTGTGTTTTGTACAATTTAAGCATACAGGATTTTTAGATAATTTGCAAGTGAAATTCGGCGGATACGGTAAAAAAGAGCTCGCCAAAAGCCGCATGGAATCTGGGGTTTTGGAGGAATCAAAACAAAATGGGATGAAGTTTTTCAGAAACGGTCGAAAAGAGACGAAAAGACCTCTGAATCCGGAAACCCGGTTTCAGAGGTCTTGATGCTTTTATTCGTTTGGACGCGGCCTGCTCAGCGTTTCCTTGCAGGAAAGCTGCCAGTGCCGGACGGTCCTTCGCGCCGGGCTATTCCCGGATTAGTACATGCCGCCCATATCCGGCGCTGCGGGAGCTGCCGGAGCCGGCTCCTTGATGTCCGCGACGAGGGACTCTGTCGTCAGGACGGTAGAAGCCACGGAAGATGCGTTCTGCAGTGCGGAGCGCGTGACCTTCGTCGGGTCTACGATGCCTTCCTCGATCATGTCGCCATAGGTGTCGGTCAGCGCGTTATAGCCATAGCCAACGGTTGCCTTTGCTTTGAGGTGCTCGATGATGACGGAGCCCTCAACGCCTGCATTCGCGGCAATCTGACGCACCGGCTCTTCGAGCGCCTTCAGAACGATCGCCGCACCGGTCTTTTCATCACCCTCAGCGGAATCGACATACGCCCTAACCGCCGGGATCGCGTCGATCAGCGCGGTGCCGCCGCCTGCAACAATGCCTTCCTCAACGGCAGCCTTTGTAGCCGCGAGCGCATCCTCGATGCGGAGCTTCTTCTCCTTCATCTCGATCTCAGTCGCAGCGCCGACCTTGATAACCGCTACGCCACCGGCGAGCTTTGCAAGGCGCTCCTGCAGCTTCTCACGGTCGAAGTCGGAGGTTGTCGTCTCAATCTGGCTTCTGATCTGGCTGACACGGCTCTTGATGGCCTCGCTGTCGCCCGCGCCGTCCACGATGATCGTGTTCTCCTTGTCGATCTTGACCTGACGCGCACGGCCAAGCTGGTCGATTGTGGTATCCTTCAGCTCAAGGCCGAGCTCGCTGGAAATGACCTGGCCGCCTGTGAGCGTTGCGATATCGACGAGCATTTCCTTTCTTCTGTCGCCAAAGCCCGGTGCCTTGACGCCGACGCAGGTGAACGTGCCGCGGAGCTTATTGAGGATCAGCGTGGTGAGCGCTTCGCCCTCGATATCCTCGGCGATGATGATGAGCTTCTTGCCGCTCTGGACGATCTGCTCGAGCAGCGGGAGGATCTCCTGAATGTTCGAGATCTTCTTATCGGTGATCAGGATGTACGCGTCGTCAATGACAGCGACCATCTTGTCCGTATCGGTGACCATATACGGCGTGATATAGCCGCGGTCAAACATCATGCCTTCGACAACCTCGCTGTACGTTTCGGCGGTCTTCGACTCTTCAACGGTGATAACGCCGTCAGAGGTGACCTTCTCCATTGCGTCGGCAATCAGCTCGCCGATCTGCTC
Organism: Oscillospiraceae bacterium; assembly: GCA_019422905.1. Classification (GTDB taxonomy): domain Bacteria; phylum Bacillota; class Clostridia; order Oscillospirales; family Acutalibacteraceae; genus Hominenteromicrobium. The sequence continues at coordinate 10,196 of JAHZCM010000053.1, read as the reverse complement.
GCTGCTGGAAGAAACCGCCGCGACACGCGCGATGTCCTTTGTGCCGGACACCTTCTTGGAATTCTTGATAACAGCGTCAACGGCCGTCTCCGTCGCCTTCTGGATGCCCTTTCTGAGCACCATCGGATTTGCACCGGCGGTGACGTTCTTCATGCCCTCGCGGATCAGCGCCTGCGCAAGCAGGGTAGCGGTCGTCGTGCCGTCGCCCGCAACGTCGTTTGTCTTTGTGGCGACTTCCTTGACGAGCTGCGCGCCCATGTTCTCGAACGCATCCTCCAGCTCAACCTCTTTCGCGATGGTTACGCCGTCGTTCGTGATGAGCGGCGCGCCGAATTTCTTGTCGAGCACAACGTTTCTGCCCTTCGGGCCGAGCGTAATCTTAACCGTATCCGCCAACTGGTTGATGCCGCTGAGCAGCGCCTTTCTGGCTTCCTCTCCGTAAATAATCTGCTTTGCCATACTAAAATCTTCCTTTCGTTTATAAGGCTTATAAGGCTCCCTTTCCGGGGGATCTGTCGATTGTGAATGAACCTGAGAGAGCGACCAAAGCGAATCGATGGAAAACCGTTCGCTCGCTTAGCTCCTCCCATCATGCTTTGCGTGCCGCCCTTCTTTGAGAGAAAGGCATTCAACACTTAATTTTATTCCACAACTGCGAGCACGTCGGACTGGCGCACGATGGTGTATTCCTCGCCGTCGATCTTCACTTCTGTGCCAGTGTATTTGCCGGTGATCACACGGTCGCCCGCCTTGAGCTGCATGACGACTTCCTTGCCGTCCACCATGCCGCCGGGACCAACTGCGATAACCCTGGAAATCTGCGGCTTCTCCTGAGAAGCGCTCGTGAGCACGATACCGCTCTTTGTGGTCTCCTCAGCCTTTTCTGCCTGAATCAGGACTCTGTCTGTCAACGGTTTAATGGTCATAAGTTTCACCTTTCGGCGCTGTACGTTTGCGCCGTTATCCTTTCTCCCCGCTGATCATAAATTTATTTTTCGCGCCCCGCGGGGTACGGTGCGAAACCCGCAGGCGGCAGGCCGTCCGCGGTAAAGCATTACGGATTTGTTCCGGCGGGTCTCTTTTCAACCTCCACCGTTTTAGCACTCCTTTTCCTCGAGTGCTAAACTTATTCTAATCACTTGGTCAAGAAAAGTCAATAGCTATTTCCAGAATTTTTTACTTTTAACATTTCCTTCACATTTCCGGGCGTACACTGCCGTGGCAGCCTGTGCCTCGTCGGTATGCAAAGAATACACGCGGCCCCGTTGCGCAAAGACCCTGCCCAGTCGGCCGCAGCACAGAAAAGCGCCCCGTCCGTTTCATTCGGACAGGGCGCTACACGAAAAGTTGATTTTACCATACTCAGAGCACGCCGCGGTATTCCTCGAAGGGCTCCAGGCTGCGTTTTAGGATGCCGTTCATATAAGCGATGAGGATGCCGTAGTTCGTATACGGCACGCCGTTTTCCTCGGCAGGGC
>JAHZCM010000053.1:0-8708 GCA_019422905.1 Oscillospiraceae bacterium | reverse complement strand
GCCGCAGTGCACGACAAGCGCATACGGGGTGAGGTCCTCCGGGAAGCCGCCGCCGGATGTAAATTCGAACCGAAGCGTTTTTCCGGTGTGCTTCTGTATCCAGCCCGGTAGCTTCACCGTGCCGATGTCCTCGCACTGGCGGTGGTGCGTACAGCCCTCGGAGATCAGAACGCGGTCGCCGTCGTTGAGGCCCTCAATCGCCGCCGCACCGCGCACCGCAGTTTCCAGCACGCCCTTATAGCGCGCAAACAGGATGGAAAACGACGTGAGCGGCACGCTTTCCGGCACAAGCCGCTTCACTTTGCCGAACGCCTGACTGTCCGTGACGACGAGCTTCGGCGGCATTTTCAGTCCCGCAAGTACACCCGAAAGCTCCTCCACCTGCGTGATCGCGCAGGTCGCCCGCGCATCCAGGATATCGCGGATCGCCTGCACCTGCGGCAGGATCATGCGGCCCTTCGGCGCGGAGGAATCGATCGGCGTGACGAGCACGACGTGGTCGCCCGGCTCCAAAAGGTCGCCGAGAATCACCTTCCGGCTCTCGCTGCCCCGCGCAAGCGCAGCGATTTTCTCTTTCAGCGCATCGATGTTTTCACCGGTCAGGGCACTGACCGCAAGCTCGTTTTCGCCCGTACATCTTACGGCCTGCAGGTCGGCCTTATTGTACACCGTGACACAGGGCACGCCCTTTTTCTCAATCAGCGTGCAAAGCGTCTCGTCCTCTGCGGTTTTGCCCACGCTGCCGTCCACAACAAGCACCGCGACGTCCGTTTTGTTCAGCACCTGCCGCGCCCGCTGCACGCGCAGCACGCCGACATCCCCTTCATCGTCGATGCCGGGCGTATCGATGATCACAACCGGGCCTGCGGGAAGCAGCTCCATCGCTTTCTGCACCGGGTCGGTCGTGGTACCCTTTACATCGGAAACGATCGACAGCGCCTGCCCGGTCACGGCGTTCACCACGCTGGACTTGCCCGCATTGCGCCGCCCAAAAAAGGCAACGTGCACGCGGTTTGCCGAAGGCGTTTGATTCAAATCAGCCATAATTCATCTTCCCTTTACCATTGGAATTTATCATAAGCTCTTATCTTCCTCCCACAGCCTCGCCCGGCGACGATTCGGTTTCCCAGAAGAGAGGCCGCATAGAGAGGCGATATACGGATTGCAGATTAAAAGCGGAAGTCACGTGCGCCGTCGTGGATTTTCGCGATATATTCCGCAGTAAGGCGGCGCGTTTTTTCATTTGGGATATTCTGCAGCTCGCTCTCAATCATCGTTTCGCCGATGCGGCGCGTTTCCGCACTCGCGTAGTCCTCGAGGAACTCCTTCAACGTAATCAGCGCGTTCGGATGACAGCAGTTCTGAATCTGCCCGCTCTTGCACAGGCTCATAAAGCGGTCGCCGGTGCGGCCCTCCCGGTAGCACGCTGTGCAGAACGACGGGATGTGCCCGCTCTCCATCAGCCAGCGGACAACCTCGTCGAGTGAGCGTTGGTCGGAGACGTCAAACTGCTCGGTATCGGTCGGACGCTCCTCCTCCGTGTAGCCGCCGACGCTCGTCCTCGAAGCGCCGCTGATCTGCGAAACGCCGAGGCGGATCACCTGCTCGCGCACCTTCTGGCTCTCGCGGGTGGAGATAATCATGCCGGTATATGGCACGGCGATGCGGATCAGCGCGCAGATCTTCGCAAAGGTCTCGTCGCTGATGCCATTGTCGAATTTTGTCGGGTCAATATCGTCGGCTTTTTTCAGGCGCGGCACGCTGATCGTGTGCGGGCCGACGCCGTGCACGGCCTCCAGATGCTCCGCATGCATCAACTGGCCCGCAAACTCATAGCGGTACAGCTCAAGGCCGTACAGCACGCCGAGCCCCACATCGTCGATACCGCCCTCCATCGCGCGGTCCATCGCCTCGGTGTGGTAGGCGTAGTTGTGCTTCGGTCCCGTAGGATGCAGCTTTTCATAGCTTTCCCTGTGATACGTCTCCTGGAACAGGATATAGGTGCCGATGCCGGCCTCCTTGAGTTTTCTGTAATTTTCTACGGTCGTCGCCGCGATGTTGACGTTGACGCGGCGGATCGCGCCGTTCTTGTGCTGGATGCTGTAAATCGTCTTGATGCAGTCAAGAATGTACTCGATCGGGTTGTTGACCGGATCCTCGCCCGCCTCGATCGCAAGGCGCTTGTGGCCCATATCCTGCAGGGCGATAACTTCGCGGGCAACTTCCTCCTGCGTCAGCTTGCGGCGCGGGATATGACCGTTCTGGCGGTGATACGGGCAGTACACGCAGCCGTTCACGCAGTAATTTGAGAGATACAGCGGCGCGAACATGACGATGCGGTTGCCGTAGAACTTTTTCTTGATCTCGCCGGCCAGCGCGTAGATTTCCTCCAGCACCGCCGGGTCCTCGCAGGCCAGCAGCACGGACGCCTCGCGGTGGGAGAGCCCCTTACATTCCCGCGCCTTATCGAGAATTTCCCGGATCAAGGGCATGTTCCCGCAGTTTTCGTCGGCGTACTTTAAGGTCGCTTCAATTTCTTCGTGGCAGATAAATTCCTCCGCCTTCATGGATTTCGGATCGTACATTCTGAAATTTTCCTTTCTTTCGGGTCAGATTCTCTTCCCCGTTGGTATTGTTTCGGCGGCGCCGGCAGGGTCACCGCGCCGTCCATATCCAAACCGGCTTATTCGGCCGGGCTTTCGCCTGTGCTGCTTGTAAAGTTGGAATACGCCGTCTTGATGTTGACGCCGCGGATCCTCCCCAGCTTTCCCGCCATCGCGCTGATCGCATCCTGCGGCGCATCCACCGCGACGCTGATGATGTGGATGCCTTTTTGGCGGTACGGAATCCCCATGCGCCCGATGATATACCGCCCGTACGTGTGCAGGATGCCGTTGACCTCTTCCGCATGCGCGGCGTCCTCCAATATGATACTCATGACCGCCACACGTGTCTGCATAAATCACTTTCCCTCCTTAGATCCTTGCCCCTTGCGTTCCGCAGCAAAAAGGCTTCCCGCCGAAAAGCAGGAAGCCAAACCAGACGGGCCGCGCAGGCCCGCCCAAATCCTCTATGCTTTTTCGGCTTCCACGCGGCGTCGCCTTGTGTGCAGAACGAAAAATTGCTTTACCGGCATGCCGCAGAATACGCTTTGGCAGCCGACTATGGTTTGATTATAATACGGCCCCGCGCAAACGTCAAGTCCGCATCAGTTGTACGCCTTCAGGAATTGCGCAACCAATTGCATGGCCTCCGGCGTCCAGCAGCCGGTTCCGTGGCCGGCCGCGGCAATCTTGACAAACTCCGCCCTGCCGCCGCAGGCCCGCACCTTCTCGCAGAAACGCAGGCCCTGCGCCATCGGGATAATCGGGTCCTCCTCTCCCTGCAAAAGCAGGAAGGGCGGCAGCTTCTTATCCTTCTGAATATAGTTGATCGGGCTGGCGTCCGCCAGCATGCCCGCCGGGTCCGCCAGAAAATCTTCGTCAAAAATTTCGCGCGCCTCAAAGGGATATTCGCCCTCGCCGGGGCGCAGCTTTTTCCCTTCCTGCAAACAATCCGGCACCAGATTCAGCAGATCGTTCGGCCCATAAAAGATAACGCACGCATTGACGTTCGTGCTCTGGTCCAGATGCTCACCGATATTGAAGCGGCTTTCCTCGCCCGTCAGCGCCGCCATCGCCACCGTATGGCCGCCGGAGGAATCGCCCAAAAGGGTGACGTGCGCGGGGTCGATATGGTATATCGCGGCGTTTGCGCGCAGGAAACGGATCGCCTCCTTCGTATCCTGCACCGCAGCGGGAAACCGGACGTGATCCTTAAACGTGCCGCGGTACGCGATGCTTGCGACGACAAACCCCTGCTTTGCAAGCTCCACCATTCTGGGCACATGCGCATAGCCCTCGGCACCGCTCCAGCCGGAACCCGGCACATCGACAATCAGCGGAAACACGCGGGTATCCTTCGGCGGTTCCGGACGCTTATGCTCCTTGTTGATTTTGGCATAGAGCGCGTGATTCTGCGGGCGCGGAATATCCGGCGTAACCGGAGACAGAAGCTGCAGCGCCAGATCGCCCGTCTCCCTATGCGCAAACACGATATCCGGCGTATACGTCACCTCATAGGCGCTTCGCGCATCGGAATACAGGACACGGCTGATTTCCATTTTGAACCGCTCCTTCTCTGTTCAGTGCCGTCTTTATAATCCTCGTCCCGCTATTATAGCCTTTTGGCGGAACGGATTCATACCTCCAGCAGTGTGATGATATGCCGCGGACAGGCCTCCACGCATTTGCCGCAGCCCGTGCATTTGGCGGGATCGACCTTCGCGCAGAAATTCTCAACCTTCACCGCACCGTATTCGCAGGATTTCACACATTTCATACAGCCGATGCAGCCGATCTTGCAGACCTTCATCGTCTGTGCGCCCTTATCGCAGTTGGAGCAGCGCACAACGGCCTGCTTCTTGAGCGGTACAAAGCTGATCAGCCCCTTCGGGCACGCCGCCACGCACTGCGAGCAACCCTTGCACTTCGCGGGGTCTATCGACGCCATGCCGTTGCAGACGCTGATCGCACCGTAGGGACATACCGCCGCACAGTCGCCCATACCCATACAGCCAAAGCGGCAGCTTGTGATGCCGCCTGCGAGAAACGTGGATGCCGAGCAGCTCTGGATACCATCGTAGTTCATTTTGTCGCTGGTCATATCGTAGCTGCCCATACAGTGCACGAGCGCCGTTTTCTTTTCGACCGCCACCTCGCCGACACCGAGCACCTCGGCACAGGCCTTGGCGCATTCCTCGCCGCCGGGCGAGCACAGGCCGACCTTCGCCTCGCCCTTTGAGAGCGCGGCGGCATAGCCGGAACAGCCGGAGAAGCCGCAAGCGCCGCAGTTTGCGCCGGGCAGAACCTCCAGCACAGCCTCCGCCTTTTCGTCCTTCGGCACGGCCATGACCACGGAAGCGATCGCAAGGATGATACCGGCCAAAAGACCGATACCAGCAACGATCAGAATCGGAATCAGAATTTCCATGGAACGAACTCCTTTCGTTTCAGATAAAGCGGGCGGCGCTCAGGCGAGCAGGCCGTCCACAATGCCGTTAAAGCCGAGGAACGACACCGCAACGAGCGATGCGGCGATCAATGTGATCGGCAGACCCTTGAGGAAAGCCGGCACATCGCACAGCTCCAGCCGCTCGCGCACGCCTGCAAAAAGCACCATCGCAACGAGGAAACCGATACCTGCGCCGAAGGCGTTCACGAGCGAGGCGACATAACCGAAGTTCGGGTCCGCAGCGCCCTTTTCGAGTACCAGCATCGTGACGCCGAGCACGGCGCAGTTCGTTGTGATCAGCGGCAGATAGATGCCGAGCGCGTTGTAGAGCGGCGGCATGTACTTGCGCAGAATGATTTCAAGCAGCTGTACGAGCGCCGCAATAATCAGGATGAACACGATGGTCTGCAGATAGTCGAGATCGTTCGGCACAAGCACATAGGTGTACACCGGCCATGTGACCGCCGTGGCAATGACCATGACGACCGTGACGGCACAGCTCATGCCGACAGCCGTATTGAGCTTTTTCGACACGCCGAGGAACGGGCAGATGCCGAGAAATTTATTCAAAATGTAGTTTTCCGTGAGGATTGCGGCGAGAAAAACGCCGACCAAAACCTTAAAGTCCATTATTCAGCCGCTCCTTCCCCCGTCTTTTCCGCACACTTTTCCTGAATCTTCGTACAGGATTCCGCAAGCGGGCAGGCCGCGCAGCCCATGGCCTCCGGCGCTTTGCCCTCCGACGAGAGCTTGCCTGCAACGGCAATCAGGATGCCGAAGACGAAGAAGCCGCCCGGCGGAAGCAGGAAGATGATAATCGGGTCCATAAATCCGGAAAGGATCGGGAATCCGAACACGGTTCCCGCGCCGAGCAGCTCGCGGATAATGCCCATCGCAAGCAGTGCAGCCGTGAAGCCCACGCCCATGCCGAGGCCGTCCACGATGCTCGGGAGTACCTTGTTCTTGCTCGCATACATCTCCGCTCTGCCTAGAATGATGCAGTTCACGACGATGAGCGGCAGGAATACGCCGAGCGATTTATCGAGCGACGGCACGAATGCCTTGACAAGAAGCTGCACGATCGTGACGAAGCCGGCGATGATCGTGATATACGCCGGAATACGCACCTTATCGGGAATTACCTTTTTCAGGAGCGAAATGGCGGCGTTGGAGCAGACGAGCACGAAGGTCGTCGCAAGACCCATGCCGATCGCATTGGACGCCGCCGTCGTGACGGCAAGCGTCGCGCAGGTACCCAGCATTAAGCGCAGAACCGGGTTTTCCTTAAGAATCCCCTTTGTGAATTCCTGCTTCAGATTCTTCGCCATATCAATCCCCTCCCTTCAGGGCGTTAAACCGTTCAATCGCTTCATTGACCGCCGTCGTCACGGCGCGGCTTGTGATCGTCGCGCCGGTCAGCGCTTCGACCTCGCCCTCCGTGGGCGTTTTATTCTTTACAAGCGTGATGCCGCCCTCCGGCGCCGCCTGCTTGTATTGGTCCGTAAACGACGTGCGCTCCGCATTTGCGCCAAGGCCCGGCGTTTCACCGTGCTCAAGGATCACGACGCCGGTGACATTGCCGTCGGCGCGGATGCCGGTCATGACCTTCATCGTGCCGCCGTAGCCCTTCGCCTCGGTTTCGAACACATAGCCGACGATTTCTCCGTTCGCCATGCCTACATAGCAGCCGTCCTGCTCCTCAAAGGCTTCCGCGTCGCTGAGCACGATCTTGCGCGATTCCTCCGCGGTCACGCGCGCCTGCTCGGCGATCTGATCCTTCGTCAGCAGGTTTGTCCCCGCCAAAAGCGCCGTGACGACAAGACAGATGGCAAACAGCGTCAAGGCCGGCACAAGAATGGTCTTTGCTTGCAGCTTCATTTCGCAGCACCCGCCTTTCCGGCCTTCAGCTTGCCAAACGCCCGCGGCTTCACGAAGCGCTCGATCAGCGGCACAAGAATATTCATCAGAACGATGGAATAGGAAACACCCTCCGGCAGAGAGCCGAATTCACGGATCAAAATCGTCAGCACGCCGCAGCCCACAGCATAGACGATGCGTCCGCCGAAATTGATCGGGCTTGTGGTATAGTCGGTCGCCATAAAGATCGCGCCGAGCATCAGGCCGCCCGAAAGCAGGTCGATAAGCGGATCGCGCCCGAGCACGAACGACAGCAGCGCCGCCGTCGCGAGATATGTAACCGGGATCACCGGGCTGATGACACGGCGGACGACAAGGTATATGCCGCCGATCAGTAGCGCAAGCGCGCACGTTTCGCCGAGGCATCCGCCCGTATTGCCGAGGAACATGTCGAGATACGAGGGAAGCGCTTCACCGGTGCCCTCCCCGAGAATGCCGAGCGGCGTCGCCGTGGTGACGGCGTCCGCAAAAGCGTGATCCATCGGCGCGGTCCACGCCGTCATTTTCGCCGGGAAGGAATTCATCAGGATGATGCGCGCGGTCAGCGCCGGGTTCACAAAGTTCTGCCCGATGCCGCCGAACATCTGCTTTACGACGACGATGGCGATCACCCCGCCGAATGCCGCAATGATCGGGCTGATCGAGACCGGCAGGTTCATCGCGAGCAGAATACCGGTGACGACACAGGAGAGGTCGCCCACCGTCTGACGCCGCTTCATTACGCGGCGCGAAATATACTCGCTGAGCACGCAGGCCGCGACACAGGTGAGAATAATGACCGCCGCCCGGAAGCCGAAGAGGATCACCGAGGCGATCATCGCCGGTACCAGCGCGATAATCACGTCCAGCATGATGGTAGCCGTGGTATCCTTCGCGTGGAAATGCGGGGACGATGAAACAATCAGTTTATTCATTTCTTTGCGCCCTCCTTCTTCACATAGAATTTCCCGAGGCGAATCGCCTGCACAATGCGGCGGCCCGCCGGGCAGGAATACGAGCAGCAGCCGCATTCCATACAAGACATAATATCGAGGGCTTTCAGCATCTCCGTATCCTTGCGCTCCGCAAACTTTTCGAGCTTTGTGGGCAGGAGATGCATAGGACATGCCGCCACGCAACGCCCGCAGCGGATGCAATCCGTCGGCTCCATCAGCCGCGCCTCCTGCTCCCCGAAAGCGAGCAGGCCGTTGTTCTGCTTCAGAACGGGCAGCTCGTCGGTCGTCACGGCGACGCCCATCATCGGGCCGCCCATGATGATTTTTTTCGGTTCCTCCCGATAGCCGCCGCAGAATTCCATCAGCTCCGCGATCTTTGTGCCGATGGGCACGCTGACGTTTTGCGGGTTCCGAACCGCGCTGCCGTCCACCGTAACGCGCTTGAGCGTCAGCGGCATACCGGTTTTCATGTAGCTTGCGAGGAACGAAACGGATGCGATATTCATGACGAGACAGCCCACATCCGCCGGAAGCCCGCCTGCCGGAACCTTCCGGCCCGTACACGCCTGCACGAGCACCTTCTCAGCGCCCTGCGGGTAGCTGGCATGAAGCGGCAAAATGCGCACCTCGTCGTTCGGGTCCATCTGCGGATCATCCGCAATTTTCCTCAGTGCCTCGATCGCATCGGGCTTGTTGTCCTCAATCGCGACCAGCACGCGGTGCACATCGAGGATTTCCTTGATTTTATAGATGCCGTACAGCACGTTTTTCCCGTTTTCAAGCGCTTCCCGGTGGTCGGAGGTA
>JAHZCM010000052.1:10982-13529 GCA_019422905.1 Oscillospiraceae bacterium | reverse complement strand
ACACCGTATGCGTACGGCAGCACATACAGCGCAAATCCGAATCCGCAGGGAAGCGGGGCGCCGCAGACCTATACTTGGAGCGCTCAGAACGGCCAGTACCATGCAGGCTATGGCGGCTATCCGGGCGGCGGTATTCAGCCTGAACCGAAAAAACGCCGCGGTACACCGTTTGGTGTGAAGCTCTTGGCGGTTGTGCTTTGTTGCATCCTGACTTCGGCTGCAACGCTCGGCGTATTTGTGGTGATGATCCAAAACGGTGTTGTCAATATCCGGACGACCGGCAGCAACGCGGCTTTCACGATTTCCCGTGTGGTGAACAGTGAGCCGGAGGAGACCGGTACGGTTTCCGCGCTGAGCGATCAGGACATTGCCGAAAAGCTGATCCCGTCCGTTGTATGTATTCAGAATTATCAGGTCACACAGCAGTATGGCTTTATGCAGACGGATACGGACAGCAGCAACGTTTCTCCGGCGGGCGAAGGTTCCGGTATTGTTTTCAGTGAGGATGGCTACATTGTCACCAACGCGCATGTCATTGACGGCGCGACGTCTCTGAAGGTTATCCTTTCGGACGGTACGTCGTATGAAGCGGAGGTCGTCGGCAGCGATACGCTCACGGATCTGGCGGTGATCAAAATCGACGCGACCGGCCTGATTGCTGCGGAGTTTGGTTCGTCCGAAGATATGCGTGTGGCGGATAAGGTGATTGCAATCGGCAATCCCGGCGGCTATGAGCTGAATTCCAGTGTGACGATCGGCTATGTTTCCGCCTTGAATCGTGCGATTACAAACAGCTCTACCGGATATACGATGGAATATATTCAGACGGATGCGGCGATCAACCCCGGAAACTCCGGCGGTGCGCTTGTCAACCAGTATGGACAGGTCATCGGTATCAATTCCGCAAAGATCAGCGCGACAGGTTATGAGGGCCTTGGATTTGCAATTCCGTCCGATACCGCGCAGCCGATTATTTCCGATTTGATTGAGTACGGCTATGTGAAGGACAGAGCGATGCTCGGTATTTCCGGCCAGTTTATAGACAGTCTGACGGGCCGCTTCTACGGCTTGCCGCAGGGTGAATATGTAGGCGCGCTGAATACGACGGCGGCAGAGGCTTCCGGCTTGCAGGTCGGCGATGTGATCATGTCGATCGATGGCACGGAGCTGGAAAGTGAAACCGCTCTCCGCACCATAATCAATGCAAAGAAGCCGGGCGAGACGGTTGAGCTTGAGGTTTACCGTCCGTCGAGCGGCAAGACGATCACCATCACATTGACGCTTTCCGAGCATTCGGGCAGCTAATCCTTAATTTGAGTACGAGTCTTTTTCATAAATCTCCTTTTTCAAGCAACGAAGCCCGGGGTTATCCCGGGCTTCGTTGCTTTTTGCGCACCAAAAATACGAGGGGCCACGCGGCGCATGCTTTGCCGGGTGGCCCCTCTGCTTATTTGGCTTGCGGAAGATACGATTCGACGATTTCCATCATGTCGTCCCATTTCTCCTCCATCTCTTCGACGAGATGGAATTGATTGCGCGCGCGGTCAAGGTTGTGCCGCGGGTAAGCGGTTTTGAAGTAAACGTCGCCGTTCAAATAATCGGCGAGGAAGCGCATACCGACCTCCAGCGTCATCAGCTTGGCGCCGGCGGGCAAAGTGCGGATTTCCGTCTCGGTCAGCGCGCTGCCGGCGGCGCCGAGAAAGCCCTCGGCATACGCTTTAAACAGCTCCAGGCTGAAATGAACCTTGGAAAGGTCGATCTCGTCCTCAGCGGCCGTAGAGGCGCCCGCACGGATGGAATCGCCGAAATCAAAGGCCGTGAGGCCGGGCATTACGGTATCCAGATCGATGACGCAGACCGCTTCGCCGGTGGCGTTGTCGATCAGAACATTGCTCATCTTTGTGTCGTTGTGCGTGACCTTGAGCGGCAGCTTGCCTTTTTCGAGAAGCTCCATCAAAATGGCGCAGTCCGCTTTGCGGTCGTTTACAAAGGCAATCTCCGCCGTGACCTCATGCAGCCGCCCCGCCTTATCCGCAGCGGCGGCCTCCGCAAGCTGGCGGTAGCGCGCAGGCGTGTCGTGAAAGTGCGGGATGGTTTCGTGCAGCGTGTCTGCCGGATAATCGGCAAGCATGCTTTGAAAGGTGCCGAAGGCCGCGCCGGATTTCGTCAGCATTTCCGGCGAATCTGCAAATTCGAAAGCGGTCGTCCCGCGGATATTCAGCGTTACGCGCCAATACTGGCCGTCGCTGTCTACATAAAAGTCTGCGCCGTCCTTCGTTTTCAGTACGGTGAGCGTACCGCGCGACGGATCGTCGCCGTGCGAGGAGAGCTTTTCGGCGATGAACTGCGTGACGCCAAGGATGTTTTCCATGATCTCGTCCGGATGCTTGAAAACATAGCTATTGATGCGTTGGAGGACGTATTCCTGATCCTTACAGGTAACGAGAAAGGTATCGTTGATGTGGCCTCCGCCATACGGGGTGATGGATAAAATATCGCTGCTGAAGGGGTAGGCTGCAGCGGCCTCCCGATACAGGGGTTCTTTGG
>JAHZCM010000052.1:0-10972 GCA_019422905.1 Oscillospiraceae bacterium | reverse complement strand
GTCGTTGATGACGATGCGAAGAATTTCAGAATTGCCGGCAGCGGAGCGATTCATCGTGCCGCTTGTGCGCGCGAGGATGCCGCGCACGGTTTCAAGCTGCGGGCCATCGTCCTTGACCGGCTCGAACAGCGAGGCGATGAAGGCGTTCACCGACTGCGCCCGCAGCGGTACGCGCTTTTTTGCTTTCGGAGAAGCGGAATAGACGGCTTCAAAGGTAATGCGCCGCTCGGCGGGCAGCACCGTCATGCGCACGAGCTTATCCTCCGCGTTGGAACGGCTCGCACTGTCGATGGCGTAGGCGAGCGTGTCGTTGAGGATGGCGCAGAATTCTACGGTTTTCAGACGTGTCGCGCCGAGCTCGACGTTGCTTTCCAGCCGGATGCCGCAGTGCTTGGCGTAAGCGGCGTTTGCGGCGACAACCGCGTTGATATAAGGGTTCTCGCTGTATGGGACAAGAAGCGGATCGCGCAGATCGCCTTCGTCGGCAATCGTGTTCAGCACACCGTCGCAGTCGCCGTGACGGGCGGATTCCATGATTTCGCCGAGGATGAAGCTGTGATGGTCGCGGGCGGTCTTTGCGTTCGTCACATTGCCGACCATGGCGTTGAAGTAATTAGCTTCAGCGTGCAGCAGCGCGTCGCGGTAATCCGCAGTGCATTCGCGCTCCTTGAATTTTGCGGCGTTATAGGACGCGCGCACGGTGAAGGCGATAATCAGGTACAGAAATACCGTGAGGAAGAAGCGGGGAGCGAAGGTGGTAATGCCAAACCAGGCGGGAATACTGCCGTTTGCCACCAGCAGGCAGATGGTCTGCGCACAGCAAAGACCGATGGAAAGCACCGAAATGCCGCGGTGTGCAAAATAATGGAACGGGCGCACAAAGGTGATCAGCGAGAGGAAGGAGAAAAATATGTAGACAAGGGAGCCGATCAGAACGGAGGCGAAGCCGGCCGTGCCAAACGGCAATGCCCCAAGCAGATATTCCGTAAAGGGGAAGAGAAAGCTGTAGTTGCAGATCAGCAGAATGGCAATGAATATTTTCTGCACGATGTTATTCGTATAGAGAAATACGGAGGCGACCAAAAGGAAAAATACGTTTATGCCGTTGCCAATCTGCCCGGAAACATCGTTGAAGGCCGGGGAGAGCAGCAGATTTAAAATCAGGGACAGCACGTAGGCCGCGCCGGAAACGAGCAGGCTGGTGAGCATGCGGAAGCGTCCGTTCAGGATGGCGAGAAAAAGAAAAGCGTTGCATAAAAAAACGACCGGCAGGGGCAGCATGGCAGATTCTCCTTACAATCATAATCTCCGGGAACCCAAAAGCGCGGCATGCAACAGGAAATATGCCGGAGCATTTGGAAAATTTGTATAGAACAAATATAGTATAGCACAATTCCGTATGGCTTTCAATAAAGATTTGCCGAAGCCGGCGAATTCTGCAATATTTTGCAAAATTTCAAAAAATACATTGACAGGCGATGTATATGAGCGTATTATGTATATGTAATTACTGAAATACTTCTGTTGGGGCGGAAAGGAAGGAGCGATTATGAAATGGCTATTGCGGCGGATCTGATCCGCGGGCATACGGATACGATTATTCTGGCGCAGCTCATGCACGGCGACAGCTACGGCTATAACATCAACCGTGTCATTCAGACCATTACGAACGGGCAATACGAGCTCAAGGAGGCTACGCTGTATACGGCGTTCCGGCGGCTGGAACAGAACGGTTTTATTGTGTCCTACTGGGGAGACGAAAACACGGGCGCGCGCCGGCGGTATTATTCCATTACCTCTGCGGGGCGCAGCTATTATGAAACGCTGCTTTCGGACTGGGAATATTCCCGGAATATTATTGAGCAGTTGATCCGATAACCGAAAAGGGGAAACAAAGGAGAAGAAGACCATGGAGTACAACATCAGAGCTTACGTTGACGAGCTTTTCCGAGACGCGCCGGATACACAGCGCGCCTATGAGATGAAGGTGGAGCTTGTGCAGAATCTTCTGGACAAATATAATGATCTCGTCGCTTCCGGGAAGTCCGAGGAGGATGCGTATAACATCACAATTTATGGAATCGGCGATATTTCCGAGCTTTTGGAGGAGATGCGCCGGGAGGAACCCGTGCAGGCGCAGGGGGCAAACGGCGTGTCGTATTACACGGCGATGTACTATTTCCGCCGGCGGAGCGCGGCGATGCTGGCTGTTGCCGTGATGCTGTACATATTCAGCATTGCGCCGGTTGTGGTACTGGGCGTGCTGAGCAGCGTGACCGGCAACGACGCCCTTGCTGGACTCGGTGTCGGCGGCATGTTCGTCTTTATCGGCATTGCAACGGGGCTCGTTATCTGGAACGGGATCACAAAGCCGAAGCGCACCGATCCGCCCGAGGTTGTCATCGACCTGTACAACCGTAAAAAAGGTTCGAAAATCGGGAACAGCCCGGTTTTGAAGGCTGTGGATTCCGCATTTTGGCTGCTCGTTGTCGCGGTGTACTTCCTCCTGGGCTTTTTGGCGCACCGGTGGGACATCACGTGGATCAGTTTCATTGCGGCGCCGGCTGTTTCGGGGATTCTGCACGCGGCGATGGGCGGCAAGTGAAGGCTGGAAGAATTGGCATTGGACCGTCGGCCGTAGGGTGCAGGACGGCGGTCGGAGAAAATGTGTGGGCAAAGAACGTGCACCGCGCGGAAAGGTGAGTGGCCGTAAATATGAAAGCTGGAAAGATTTTGACGATTATAGCGCTGGCCTGCGTGGCGGTTTTCGCCATCGGCGTGCTGGCCTTCGGGCTTGCCACGGGCTTTGGCTTCGGCGATTTTTTCGATACGATCGACACCGGCGTATATGAAACGTCGTATACCTATACGGAGGAAGCGGAGTATCTCCGGGAAATTTCCGTGAGCTGGTCCAGCGGCCCGGTTTCCCTCGCGTTTTACGACGGCGATGTGATCCGGGTTACGGAAACAGCGAAGTATGCGCTGAAGGAGGAGGAAAAGCTGCTGCTGGAACTGAGCGGCGGCGAGCTTTCCATCCGCTGGAGCAGCGAATGGCTGCATCTGGATTTCATGCGCGATACCTCCAAAAAGCTGGAGGTGCAGATTCCGAGGCAGTTTGCCAATACGCTGGACAGCGTTTCCATCGAGACGGCTTCGGGAAATATCGAGGTGGAGAATCTCGCCGCAGCGGAAGCCTCGTTTCATACGATCTCCGGCAATCTGGAGCTGAAGAACATCCGCGCGGAAGAGCTGAAGGTCAGCTCCACCTCCGGCGACATTCTCGGCGAGAGCCTTACAGGCTCCGAAAAGCTGCGTGCGGAAAGCGTTTCCGGCAAGATCACGCTGACGGCGCTGACTGCCGACGCGCTGGAGCTGGATACGACCTCGGGGGAAATTCGCGTCGAAGGTGCGGCGGCGGAGCTTTACTGTGACTCCGTTTCGGGCGATATTGCGCTTGCAATGCAGAAATGGGCGGAGGAAACGGAGATCTTCTCGGTCAGCGGCAAGGTGGCCGTCACCGCGCCGGAAACGGCGGACGGCTTTACGTGCGAGTTTTCCTCGGTTTCGGGAGATTTCCACTGCGGTTTTGCAGCGCAGAAAGAAAAGGATATATATGTCGTCGGAGCGGGCAAGGCGGAAATGAAGATTTCCACCACGTCGGGAGACGTGAGGCTTGAGCCGGCGGCGTGATGAAACAAAGCGCATGCGCAGAGAAGGAGGATGCACCCGGGTGCATCCTCCTTTGGGGTTTCGGATTACTTTTTCGGTGTATTTCGTTTGCCGGTAACGGATTCAATTGCAACGCACCAGACCGCCGTGCGGGCCGGGTTGGCGTCTATGCATTTGATATCGGTTTTGGGAACGCTTGGCGCAAAGCGCTCGCAGAGCAGATACAGCGCGCGGCGCTTCTCATCGGGGTCCGTGATTTCCGAAGCGGTCCCGCGGACGACCGCCGAGGTGTAGTAAGTGGTGAGGCCCGGCTCGTTGATGGCCGTGCCGTCCACAAAAAGCACGCAGACCTTCGGGTTTTGGCGCAGCAGATCGGTTTTCAGGCCTTCCGTTGCAGCGTGAAAATACAGGTGTTCTCCGTCGCGCACCATATTCAGGGCGACGGTATAGGGCGTGTTTTCCGGCGTGCACACGGACAGCGCGCCCCAAAGGCAGTTGTCAATGGCCTCCAGTGCCGCTTCACGGCTGATTGCGCGGTCGGACCGGCGCATTTTTGTGTAATCCATAATTCAACATCCTCCTTTAGCTTCTACGCATAGTATAACACGGCGGAGCGGACCGGGCAATACCGCAAATGCCTTTGCGCCCGGATTTTACAGGTTATGTAAAAAGATAGCCCGAAAATTGGGAAAAGCCTTGTTTTCCGGTGCGGTTTATAGTAAATTAAATAGGAATGCAAGGCAGAAGGGAAGAAAGAAGTTGAAAAGGGAAAAAGAAATCCGGCTGGTGGCGTTCGATCTGGACGGAACGACGCTGCGCGGCCATGCCGAGCTTTCCGAGCGTAACCGGCGGGCGATGGAAAAAGCGCACGCAGAGGGGATTCTGGTGGTTCCGGCCACGGGCCGGGTCAGAAATTTTATTCCGCCATGCCTTTCGGAGCTGCCATTTATCCGCTATGCGATCACTTCAAACGGTGGTGCGGTGTGGGATCTGCACGAGAATAAGCTCTTGTGCGGCAATCGGATCCCGACGGAGACGGCGCTCGAGGTACAACGCATTTTCGACGAGTACGAGCTTTATGTGGAATATTATGTAAATGGGTGCGGCGTAACGCGGCGCGGTGATCCGGACAGGGCCAAAACGGTTTACGGGCTTCCGGAGAAGCTGTTTTACTTTCTGACCAAGGCGTATGTGTTTGTGGACAGCCTTTCCGGCTATCTGCGGGAGAGCGGCGCCGAACCGGAGAAAATCAACATGATGTTCATTCCCGAGCGGGTGCGCGCGGAGGTCCTGACGCGCCTGCGTAAAATCGACGGCATCGAGATCACGTATTCCAATGTCGATAATATCGAGATCAACAACAAGGGCTGCGACAAAGGGACGGCGCTCACCGCGCTGTGCGGGGCGCTCGGCATGGATCCCGCGGCGACGATGGCGGTCGGCGACAACGGCAACGATCTCGGCATGCTGCGCGCGGCCGGCTTTGCGGCCGTGGTCGGGAACGGGATTCCGGCGGCGAAGGCCGAGGCGGACGCGGTGGTTGCGCCCTGCGCTGAGGATGGCTTCGCCGAAGCGGTGGAGCGTTTTGCACTGCGTGTGCGATGAGAGAGGTATAGGATGCTGAAAATATGAAAAACAAAGTGGTTTTGATTTTGATCGACGGTATGCGCCCGGATGGGACGGAGATTTGTGGAAACGATACGTTTCAGGCACTGATGCGGGCGGGCACATCGTGCTTCCGCGCGCAGACGGTTATGCCGTCCATGACGCTGCCCTGCCATGCCTCGCTGTTCTTTTCCGTGGACCCGGAGCGGCACGGCATCACGGACAATACGTGGCACCCGATGGTCCGGCCGATTGAGGGCCTGACCGATGTGGTCAAGAAATTCGGCGGCAAAACGGCGATGTTCTACAACTGGGAGGAGCTGCGCGATTTGAGCCGCCCCGGCTCGCTGGATTTCAGCCGATTCCAGACGGAGGCCCTCCCGCTGGAGGAGGGGATCCGCAGCGAGGATGCGCTCACCGGCGCGATGCTTGCGTATCTCGAAAGGGAGTGGCCGGATTTCACATTTCTCTATCTCGGCTATACCGACTGCGCCGGACACGATTACGGGTGGCTGTCGCCGGAATACCTGCGCGTGCTGAACCATGCGCTCGCCTGCGTGCGGCGCATTTACGACGCGCTGCCGAAGGCGTACAGCCTTGTGCTGACCGCCGACCACGGCGGTCATGGGCGCGGCCACGGCGAGAATGTCCCGGAGGATATGACGATTCCGGTCGCCTTTGCGGGCACACCGTTTGAGGCCGGCAAAGCGCTTCGCGCGATGAGCATCAAGGATATTGCGCCCACGATTCTCACGGTGCTCGGCCTGCCGCAGCCGCGGGAGTGGGAAGGCAAAAGTATTTTATAAAGGAAAGGTTAAAAGGGTTTTTCATATATGCTGAATGTTTCGGACGTCGCCATCAATTTTGACGGCGAAAACCTGTTTTCTCATGTGAACCTGCAGTTTCTGCCGGGCAATTGCTACGGCATCATCGGCGCGAACGGCGCGGGAAAATCGACCTTCCTGCGCATTCTTTCGGGCGATCTGGAGCCCTCGAAGGGCGAGGTGTCGTTTGACCCGAAATACCGCATGTCGGTGTTGGAGCAGGATCACTTCGCCTATGAGGCGCAGACCGTTTTCGATACGATCATGCAGGGCAGCGCGCGCCTGTATGAGATCGCGCAGGAGAAGGAAGCTCTGTATGCAAAGCCCGATTTCAGCGAGGAGGACGGCAACCGGGCCGCCGAGCTGGAGGCGGAGTTTGCGGAGATGAACGGCTGGGAGGCGGAGACGGAGGCCGCAAAGCTGATGCAGGGCCTTGGCCTAGACAGCAATGACCTGTATAACACGATGAGCACGCTGAACCAGACCGGGAAGGTCAAGGTGCTTTTGGCCCGCGCGCTCTTCGGCGAGCCGGATATGATTTTGCTCGACGAGCCGACGAACGGCCTCGATGCAAAGGCGATCACGTGGCTGGAGGATTTTCTCATCGAGTACGAAGGCACGGTCATCGTTGTTTCGCATGACCGCCATTTCCTCAACAATGTCTGCACCCATATCGTCGATGTGGACTACGGCAAAATCAAGATGTATGTCGGCAACTATGACTTCTGGTATGAGTCGAGCCAGCTTGTGCAGCGCATGCTCCGCGACCAGAACCGCAAGGCCGAGGAGAAGATTCGGGAATTGCAGAGCTTTATCCAGCGCTTTTCCGCAAATAAGTCCAAATCCCGGCAAGCGACCTCGCGCAAAAAGCTGCTCGAGAAGATCACCGTGGAGGAAATGCCGGCGTCCTCCCGCCGCTATCCGTATGTGGGCTTCACGATGGACCGTGAGCTGGGCAAGGACGTCTTGACCGTTTCAGGCCTGACCAAGACCGTGGACGGCGTGAAGGTGCTCGACAATGTCTCCTTCATCGTCGGGCGCAGGGATAAGATCGCCTTTGTCGCCGACAATGCGTTCGCCGTGCCGACGCTTTTCAAAATCCTGATGGAGGAGATGGAGCCGGATGCGGGTACGTTCAAGTGGGGCGTCTCCACGAGCCGGTCGTATTTTCCGCAGGACAACTCAGCCTATTTCGGCGATACGGAGGATTCCATTTTGAAATGGCTCGAGCAATACTCGAAGGATACGACGGAAACGTATCTGCGCGGCTTCCTCGGCAAGATGCTGTTTTCCGGCGAGGAGGTCTATAAGCCCGTCAAGGTGCTCTCCGGCGGCGAAAAGGTGCGCTGCATGCTCTCGCGCATGATGATGTTCGGCAGCAACGTACTGCTTTTGGACCAGCCGACGAACCACCTCGATCTCGAATCGATCACGGCGGTCAATAACGGCCTGATCGATTTTAAGGGCGTTGTGCTGTTTGCCTCGCACGACCATGAATTTACGCAGACCGTGGCGAACCGCATCATTGAGATTCTGCCCGGGGGCGGCACGTTTGACCGTGTTACCACCTATGACGGATTTTTGGAGATGCGCGGCTGAGTGGATTTTCGGAGCCATACGGTGCGCGGTTGTGTTGCACATAGCGAAATATTTTGCCCGGTGTCTGGAACGGATGCCGGGCTTTTGTGTTTCTATTCTTTTGATCGGCTGTAACCTTTGTACGGCGGGTGCTTACATAAAAGATGAGGGGACAGGAAGGAGCGGTAAAAATGCTGGAGGATGAAAGGATTCTGGAGATGTATTGGGCGCGGGACGAAGCCGCCGTGCACGAGACAAGCGAAAAATACGGGGGACGGCTTCTGCTGCTCTCCGGCAGGATGCTGCGTGTGCAGGAGGATGCGGAGGAATGCGTGAACGATACATACCTCGGTGCATGGAATGCGATCCCGCCGCAGCGGCCCATCCATTTTTTCGCCTTTCTCGCAAAGCTCTGCCGCAACATCGCCTGCAACAAGCTGGATTGGATGAACGCCCAGAAGCGCCGCGCAGAACTTGTCCCGCTGACGGATGAGCTGGCCGCGTGCGTCCCCGGCACGAGCGGCGACCGGGAGCAGGAGAGCCGGGAGTTGGGAGAGCTTCTGAGCGCTTTTCTCCGGGAACTGCCGCAGGAGCACCGCCTGATTTTCATGCGCCGCTACTGGTATATGGAATCAATCCGGGAGATTGCCGAGCGGTATGGGGTTGGCGAGAGCCGTGTGAAAACCTCTCTGTTCCGCACGCGCAAAAAGCTGCGCGACTATCTGGAAAAGGAAGAAATCAGCATTTGAGAAAGGGGATTTTACAATGACCGGAAAGGATGTATTCGCGGCCCTGAACTTTGTGGACGACGAGCTTATCGCCGAAGCGGCGGAGGCGCATACGCTGCGCCGCATGATTCCGATGCATACGCTGCGTTGGGTGGGCACGCTTGCAGCCTGCATTTGCGTGCTCGTCGGCTGGGCCTTTGCTGCAAACTGGTCCTCTGCTACCGCGGACAATATGATGACCGGCGGGGAAAACAGCACGACCGCGGCGGCGGAGGACACGAGGGAAAGCGCCGATATGGCGGAAGGCGGCGCGGTGCCGGAAAGCGCGGGAGGGACCGACAACGGCGCGTCCGTCGGGCAGGATGCGTATGGCGGCACAATCATAGCTCATAATCCGGATCAAGCGGCGGAGACTGTGTGCTACCCGGCGCCGGAAGATGGGGAATGGCTCTGTGCCGACGATGTTCAGGAGATGGCGGAGCGGAATCCGGATGCGCGCTTCCTTGTGACATTCAGGCTGTTCCGCAATTCGGAGGAAATCACCGATTTTGAGGATGAAGCGTACAGCGGGGAATGGGAGCGGCTCAGCGCGCTCGGCTATGATTGCCGCCGGCTGCCGGTTGAGACGGAAAGCGGCACATCTTGGCGTATCTGCGTGCTTTTGACGGCGGAACAGCTCAATCAATTTGCCGCTCCGGAGGATTACGGCTACTTTTTCCAGTTCCTTCCCGTCACTGCGGACGGTACAGAAACATCGTGGGATGACCCGCGCGGCGAGACCATATCCGTTCTCGTGAATTGAGGTACCCGCGATGAGAAAAATTGCCTTTCTTTTTATATCCTTCACGATTTTGCTGGCCGTCTTGACCGGCTGCACGTCAAAAATTGAACAGATCGAGCCGAACAATGTGGAAAAGGTTGAAATTGCTTTCGTGCCGGAGGGGTACGATTATGCGCGGACATATACGGACCGCGAGAAGATCGGCCGGATTGTGTCGTACCTGAACGGCCTGCGGGTAAAGGACCGCTTTCCGGAAAATCCGGACGAATACTGCGGCGGCGCCTATACATTGGTTCTGACGCTGGCAGACGGCACGCAGCGGGAGTTCATCCATTTCGGCAATATGTTTCTGCGGGAAACCGGCGGGGACTGGAAGCGGATGACTTATGAACAGGCATCGGAGCTGGATCGGCTGGTGCGGGCTATGCCGAGCGACTGACTTTTTCTGTAAATTCCGGTTTGGGGCTTGCAAATGGAACCCACCTGTGCTAAAATGTAACAAGATTGTAATAAATATTATTGCGATGTAATCTTTTACATAACAGGTGATCCCCATGGAAAGAGAAGTGTATTTGCGCTGTCTGTGCGTGCTGCGCCGTGTCTGCATGGCGCTGGTTATATTGCTTTTGCTGCTGGGTCTGAGTACGCCGGTGCTTGCGGAGGAGTCCGCGATTTTGCCCGATCAGACGGAGGGGCAGGAGCCGGAAGGCAGCGTGACGGAAGAGGACTTTGCGGCTGTGGCGGCACAGCTTGAAGCAGTCGCCAAGGCCGAGGGGCGCGCCATAGCGGATAAGATGCTGTTCGAATCATTCCGTGCCATTTTGCCGGATACGCCGGCCACGGAAGCGGAGACTTCCGCTTCGGCTGCACCTGCGGCGGTCCCGGCACAGAATACGCCTGCCGTCGTTGTGCATACGGAGCGCGAGGCCACGTGGTCGTTCTCCGGCGTGCTGCCGTTTCTGGTGGTCGCCGCGGTGGCCGGAGTCAGCATGCTGTTCGTGCTTTCTTCGCTGCGGCGCCGCGGTAGGCAGACAGCCGCAGCGCGCGGATACCGCCCGGTACAGGATATGACTTTCCGTGACGAAACTCTGGAAAAGCGCAGTACGCTGCGCTTGGAGCGATAAAAAACTGAACGCCGTTCCCGGCTGTCGGGAGCGGCGTTTTTTGTCAGGGGATGCAGTACCCGGCGGCGATGCCGAGCACGGCGGACAGGCAGATGATCAGGATGGGATGGATTTTCTTAAAGGCGAGAACTGCGGCAACCGCAAAGACTGCCAGAGAAACCCAAATAGCGGTACCGCTGAAAGCGGCGGCCGTCACGCCGTCCGGAAAGAATACCGTCGTGCCTACTGAAACGGCGGCTGCGCCGATCAGGCCGATGACGGCGGGCTTTAGCCCGCTCATGCAGCCGGTGATGATTTTGCTGCTGCGGAAGCGGTCAAAGCATTTTGCGACGATCAGGATGATGACGAAAGAGGGGAGAACGACGCCCAGTGTGGCGCAGACAGAGCCGAATACGCCGCCGACCTCTGCGCCCACATAGGTGGCAATATTTACGGCGAAGGGACCCGGCGTGCTCTCGCTGACGGCGATGAAATTGACAAGCGCGGCGCTGTCCATCCAGCTATGCGCGGCAACCTCCTCCTGAATCAGCGGGAGCATCGCGTAGCCGCCGCCGAAGGTAAAAGCGCCAATTTTCAGGAAAATCAAAAACAGCTCGAGATAAATCATCTTTATGACCATTCCTTTCTGCTGCGCTACAAGGCACAAAACAGCATGAAACTGAA
>JAHZCM010000051.1:12415-13534 GCA_019422905.1 Oscillospiraceae bacterium | reverse complement strand
GGGGATCGCCATTGGGGTTTGCCCTGCTGACCGAAGCCAGCACCACAAAATCGATCTTATTCTGTAAAGCCGTCATTTTCCTCATCCTCCGTATTCTTTTCTTTTTTCGTGTACAGGGCTTTGCGCTGAAGTGAATAACCTGCCGGATATGAATCCTCCAGGGGGCGGTTGAGCTCGTTTTCCGGGAAAGTGGAAATCACGTCCCAAATCTCCCCGATCAGGCCATCGTAATAGGCCTGCGCCGAGGGCTTCAAGCGCGGATAGTAAGCTGTTTTTACCTGCTCCCATATGATGCGCCCGGCATACTGCGGACGCTGGGCAAAAACCGACAGCAGCCGCATCGCGTTGGTTTCTCTGCTCCCCTCTTTGTCGTAGGTATCCTTCTCCGCTTTTTCCAGCACAGCCAGCAAACGCCCGTACTGATAGCTGCGATCCCGCTTTTGGGGCTCCAATGCCATTTTATATTCCTCCCTTTTGGTATCGTAATTGTATTTTCGGATAACGGCACAGGCCGTAAAGAGGATCCTCTCCCATGTCTCTTCGTCAAAAGCCTGCGGCGTGGACACCCGCTGCACCAAAATGCGGACGATATCCGGCGGCATCGTGGCCCGGTCCACGCGGCAATGCAGAAGCCGCTGCATCTGCTGGCGGAGAATTTTCTTATCCGTGACAAGCTCCGCACCGTTTTTCTCCTTGTGCAGCGTGCCGAAGGCACAGTCCACGATCTCCTCCAGCCACGGAGACTGCAGCTTTCCCCAGCGGTTTGTCCAGCAGCAGATTCGGTCCCAGTCATAGAGCCGATCCAGGAAATCCGAAGCCTGCAACTGATTGTAGTAGGTCAGAGACAATCTCCCGTTTGTCGCCGCGTCAAATACCGCGATAACCGCCTCGGCATTTTCTTTCGGAAGCGATTCCTTCCATCCACTGAGCACCTTCCACAGCTGCCGTTGATAATTCGACGGATCGGCCGGCTGCTCTTCTATCTCGCCGTATAAAAAAGGTCTCCCCGGCGAGGGCAGCCGAATACCCTGCGGGCTCCAGCACAAAAAGGTGCGTTTTCCAAAGCTGACGCCCTGATTCGAAAGCAGCCACCGCAGCGCGTTATGCGCTTTCTGTGAA
>JAHZCM010000051.1:9973-12405 GCA_019422905.1 Oscillospiraceae bacterium | reverse complement strand
CTGCCATGGCTCGGAAAACCGGCCGCGATACGTGAAATTTTCCGAGTCGTTGGAAGAAATCAGCTTCGCATTCCCGTTAAACGGATCTATGCCCTTTAAATGCTGCGTAGCCGGTTCCGTCTCTTCACCCGTCACCATGCAGAGCTGAGACGCATCTTTGCTCTTTTTCGCCCGGTAGTACGCATCAAACGCCTGAAACAGCGCCGTATCCGTCCAGCACGGGCCGCTGTCCTCGCCAAGCCCCACCACCTACCAGCGCACAAGCAGCTTTTCATTTTTAGGCACTCCGCTTTCATCCAGCTCCACCTTTCCGGCCCGCTGCAGGTCGGAAAGAATGGTTCCGCCCTCCACATAGCGCAAAATCGGCCGCAGCTTTGGGTGGCTGTACGCCGAGCCTTCCCACGCACGGAGCTGCTGCAGATATTTCATATGCCGCTTTCCGCCGCAGGGCGCAAGGTACTGCAATTGATCACAGAGCGGGTGCGCACAGGCTCCGCTGGTTCGCCCGGCCGAGTCCTCCGTTGCCGGAATCACAATCTTCGGCTCCGATTTATCTACCGCGTCCGCTTTAATGAATTGCCCGTCCTGATCGACAGTGATTTCCAGATCCGCCCGGGTCGCTATATGGGAACACGGTGCAAGTGGGTCGCCGTTTCCCTGCACCTTACCGACCAGATACAGGCAGTTATCGTAGGTTTCGCAGGCCTTTTGTAGCAGCCCCATTCAGTCCACCTCCCCAAATTCCCGCAATCCCGAGAAGCCGCCGGACTCCGTGCCGAACGGCTTGACAGACATGCTCCGCAGCCGCTTGTGCGAGGGGCATGCCTCGGGGCGCGGAAAGGTGATAACGCCCGCCCGCATAACCGGATACCAGAAGCGGGCGGTCATGGCGTTCCTTGTTTCCGGTGAATATGCCTCGTCCGCATAGGTAATGCCGTGATACATCAGACCGAAGCTCAGCTCGGGCAGACTGTCATAGGCGCCGGCGCCTTCTCCGAATACGCACGGCTCCACATAGCCCTGACACTCGCGCGTGCCCAAGAAAATATCCCGCCTTCCGCCCTTTTGAATCATCCGCTTTGCAATCTCATGATGCTTGTTTTCATTGCGGTCCCCGGCCAGCTCCGGCCGGTTTTCATTCCATTCGAAATGCGCCCGTACCTGATACCGGCAGCACTTTAAATATGTATAATACGCCAGATCGTTGCCGCTGTTTTTGTAATGGATCGGCCGCATTCCCTTGACCTCGGTCTGAATCTGGTTCATCACTCGTATTTGATCAATATACCATATAAAAGTGGGCTTCCAATATACGCTCGCAAGGATTCCCTTCACCGCCTCATAGGTCGGAATCGGATAGGTGCATTTCTCCCCGCCCACTCGCAGGATGGGATCGGAAAACAGTGCATAGTCTCCGGATACTTCGAATTCTACAATATTGGGATATCGCATTTTGCCACCTCCAAGAAACCGGACGCTTCGGGATTCATCGTCAGCCCGGTTATCTCATGATAATAATCTTCATTTAATGCCAAAATAGCACCGCCGCAGAGAGCCGTCAGCGCACCTGCAGTTTCCAGGGCCGCGCGCTGATATTGAAACAAAGAAACGGTATATGGCTGCGCACGCTCCAGCAGCGCTTTCTCGTAGCTCAAATCCTTCAGCGCCCGGCTTGAGCAAAGCTCCGCTATGATCTCTTTGCCTTTCTCATAGGGAACCAGGACATCCGTCGTCTCCGAATCGAACACCTTGAATTTCTCGCCGGCGGTGCGGAAAGCCTGCTGCAGAATAAAGCGACGGCTTTGCTCCGTTGAGAGTCCCCGATTGGAGGACAGAAGCGCAAGCAGACTGTCTTTCAGCTCCGGAATCAGGAAATCCTGATATTTCTCCGGCTGATTGCGGTATAGCCGCCGGTAATAATAGCGGATTGCCTCGTCGGAGAAAAGATCAGATTCAAACCGTTCGGGACTCTGCCGGTACTCCGCCAAAAGCTCCTCCGTAGCACTTTGCGCCCGCCGGATATCCGGCAGATGCGTCATCGTCTCATCCGCACAGCGGAGCAAATATACCGGTGCGGTCCCGGCGGATTCCCCGTTTCGGTTGCAGCGCCCGGCAGACTGCACGACGCTGTCCATGCCGGCAGTCAACCGAATCACCCGCTCGAAAGAGATATCCACACCCGCTTCAATCACCTGCGTTGAGACACACACAACCTTTTCGGTTTTGGAGCGAAGGGCCTCCTCCAGCCCGCGCAGCATATCGCGCCGATGCGCCATACACATCGCGGCGGAAAGGTGGAAGCACGCAGGCACGCTTTGAGACAGCATCCGGTAGAGCCGCTCCGCCTCACCCTTCTTGTTGCAGACGACAAGCAAACTTCGACTCTCATCCAGCACATCCAAAACGATCTGCGGTATGGATTCCAGCGGGCA